>NZ_JACSMV010000019.1:0-57298 GCF_018618835.1 Exiguobacterium sp. s145
GAAAATCTAGATGTAGCCATAGAAAAAGCTCCCTTCAAAGTAGACAGTTTTTGTTATTTCAACTGTCTACTTTTTGGGGAGCATATCACATCGGGATTCCTCTTTTTGTTTAGTCGATTGTTTGTTTCTTTAATTTTTTTTCAATCGCGACGATGAACGGGGGATTGTTTTGCTGATTCAAGAAACGATATTGCAGGACGGCATAATCCTGTTGCGGGAGGGAAGAAACATGTTCCAATACCGCATCGCGTTCACGTCGTCCTTCCGAATGGCCATGGTAGATCACGAGGACAACCAGACCGCCGGGGACAAGAACCGGAAGGAGGGCACGGAGTGCTTCGAGTGTTTCTTCCCCGGTCGTCGTAACGGATTTATCACTCCCCGGTAAGTACCCCAGATTAAATACTCCGGCACGAATCGGGCGTTGTTCAGCAAACAAGCGGGCTCCGACATGAATATGACTTTCATGGTACAAATCGACCCAGTCGAAAACGTGAGCCGCCTGCAGACGGCGTGTCGTTTCTTCGATGGCCTGCTCCTGGACATCAAACGCGATGACCCGTCCGCTCGGTCCGACCTGTTCGGCAAGAAAATGCGTATCATGACCGTTCCCGGCAGTCATGTCGACGACACAATCCCCCTCATGAATGACTGATTCCAATAATTCTTTGGCGTAAGGCAATACACGTGCAAGTGACATGGCAAAAACTCCTCTTTCTGATAATATGCTCTATTTTTTTCTAAGTACCCGGAAAATTGACCCTTTAGTCAATTGTATCATTTTTCCGATTGTTCGTTTAATAGCGAAGTTCCTTGACAGAGGGTAGCGTAATTTCGTAAAGTGGCAAGGTTGGAAACTACATTGGAGGATACTTATCATGCCGAAATTACCTCGCGCGGTCTGGATTCTGGTATTGGCGATGGCGATCAATACGACAGGATCTTCTTTTTTATGGCCGTTTAATACATTATACATTCATGATTATTTAGGAGAGTCGATGACAAAAGCCGGAATGGCTTTATTCGTCAACTCGGCTCTCGCCATTGTCGGAAACTATATCGGCGGAAAAGCATTTGACCGGTTAGGCGGGAAACGGACGCTTGTCATCAGTGTCATCGGGCTGGTCCTTGCCTCGATTGGTCTTTGGCTGTTCCATCAGACCTTCACCGGATATGTGCTAATGTTGGGATTGATCGGATTCGTCGGAGGAATGGTATTCCCGACGATCTATGCTTTGACCGGTGTCATCTGGCCGGAAGGTGGAAGACGGGCATTTAATGCAATCTATGTTGCCCAAAACGTCGGAGTGGCACTCGGTACCGCGATCAGCGGACAAATTGCAGCAATCGACATCCAGTTCATCTTCATCGCCAATCTGATCCTTTACTTATTGTTTGCCGTCGTCCTCTTGGTGGGACTGAACTGGATTCACGTGCATCCGGTCAAACGTCAATCGGTATCGGCAGGGGAGGAAGTGCGGGAACCGCTTTCGAAGAGTTCAGTCCGGACGATGCTGTACGTTTCGGTCGGCTATGCGCTCTTGTGGTTTGTGTATGTTCAATGGCAGGGAACATTTTCCGTGCATACAAAATCCCTCGGTGTGACAATTTCCGAATACTCGATTTTATGGACGATCAACGGTGCACTGATCGTATTTGCGCAACCGTTATTGACACCTGTCCTGCGCTGGTTTGGTGACGACTTGAAACGTCAGTTGCTGACGGGAACCGGCATTTTTCTTTTGTCCTACGCGATCGTGCCTTTTGCCGGCGGATTCAAGATGTTCTTAGTAGCGATGGTCATTTTGACGATCGGTGAGATGTTCATTTGGCCGGCGGTTCCGGCAATGGCAGCCCGCCTGGCTCCGATCGGGAAAGAAGGCGAGTTTCAGGGGTATGTCAATATCGCCGCTTCGGCAGGGCGGATGATCAGTCCGACTGTCGGAGGGCTGATTTATGATTTATCCGGTATGAATGCCGTGTTCATGACATTGATTGGATTGATCCTGCTGGCAGGATTCACATTCGTTCGGGCTATACCAAACAAGGCGGTAAAATGAGAAAAGGACAGAAGCGGTCGCTTGATTCCGCTGTCTGTCTTTTTTGTTGAAGAAGCATATTAAACATGTAAAATGGGTATTGAATTAAAAGGTAAAAATTAATTGATTAACCAAATTAAAGGAAAAATAGTTATGTTCGACGTGTCATATGCCGGAGGTGGAAAAAGATGAGGCGATGTATTTTTGTGGAAGATCAGTTGACGTGGGCATCACTTGTGGAAAATAAATCACTTGATATTTTTTATAGCTATGAATATGTTCATTTGAATGCCCGGACCGATGAAGCGGCCGGACTGATTTATTTTCAAGGAGCATCAGGTGAATTATTTTATCCCTTCTTGAAGCGGCGGATTTTTGACACCGAATACTTTGATTTGATTACGCCTTACGGATACGGAGGTCCGGAAATCATTGGTGAGTTGACTTCAGAAGAGCTGACCGATGCCAAACGTTCGTTTCGACAATGGGCGATGCGTCAAAAAATTGTTTCCGAATTGATTCGTTTTAATCCGCTGACGGAAAACCATAAACGTGTAGCAGATTGGACTAAAACGGAATTCATCCGCCACACGACAAGCATCGATCTTCGGCCTTCTGTAGAAGAAATCATGCAGACCTTTCATAAAAAAAACCGGAGTATGATCCGGAAATCCTTGGCGTCAGAGCTGACGGTCCGAAGAGGATCGAAAGAAGATCTGCCAACCTTCATCCGTCTTTACTATCAAACGATGGACCGGAAGGATGCTTCGTCCCATTACTATTTCACGACCGAATATTTTGAACAGTTGTTTCAACCGACAGAACTGTGTGAACCGTTATTGCTGATTGCGGAGTGGCAGGGAGAAGCGGTCGGTGGATATTTCGTCCTGCTCGGGAACGAGTATGCACACGGACATCTGATCGGCTGTCAACGTGATGAACATAAACTTTTTCCGAATCAGCGCCTGGAGTATGAGGCGATTTTACATTCCAAGTCAGCCGGCATGGTCGAGCAGCACCTCGGTGGCGGCTATAAGGAACGGGACAGTCTGTTTGAAAGCAAATGTCGCTATACAGGTTACCGTATGTTTGAATACCACCAAGGAAAGACGATTCTTCTTCCCCATGTCTATGAACAATTGTGTCAACGGTACGGAAGCGACGAAGCAGCCAACTATTTCCCGGAATACCGTTATCAGGAGACGGTTTTAGCCACCTGATCATCTGCAGATGATCAGGTTTTTTGGTAGGCTGATAACAGGAGGGGAAATCATGAAAAAAACAGGTTTGATTTTTGATATGGATGGGGTCATCCTCGATAGTGAAATTCAATATTTTAAAGTCCATCAACAGATGTTCAACACGTTATCGATTCCGCTGGATTTGACGCAGTATGCGACATTCATGGGGAAAACCGGGGATGAGATGTGGGAGGAACTGATCACACAACACGCGTTACCGCACTCGACGGAAGCATTGCTGGCACTCGAACACGAATTATTCCAACAGCATGCGAAGCCGGAGACCTGCGGTTTGAAGGACGGCGTAAAAGAACTGATGGAACTGGCCCGGACGGAAGGATACCGGATTGCGATTGCGTCCTCGAGTTCACTTGAAAAAATTAAACGTGTCATTACGCATTATGAATTGACGGTCGATGCTTATACGAGCGGATTTGAAGTCCCGCGTTCCAAACCGGATCCGGCGATTTTTCGTCTGGCGGCAGAGCGGATCAATCAGTCACCCGAGGCCTGTATCGTCATTGAAGACGCCGCAAACGGGATGATTGGTGCCAAAAAAGCGGGCATGGAAGTCATTGCCCTGCTCGACGATCGGATGCCGGCACAAGTCTTGCATCATGCGGATCATGCCGTATCATCGCACGCCGCGATTGGAGAAATTTTACGCAACCGTTGACGGTAAGGGAAGGTTCGGCTTACACTTACACATAGATAGTCCATTGCGACGAACTGAAGTAGTAAGGGAGTCATTCCGTTTTAGAGAGCTGGTGGTCGGTGCAAACCAGTCGGAATCGTCCGTGAACTCGTCAGGGAGCATGATTCGTGAAACCAAGTAGCGAACTCCGGTCCTTCACACCGTTATCTGTGAATCAAGTGGTCTGCTTCAGCAGACAACGTGGGTGGTACCGCGGGAGACAAACCGGTCTTTCGTCCCTATTCCTAGGGGCGGAGACCGGTTTTTTGTATATTCAGAGGAGGAATAAAGATGCCGTACAATCATCGTGAAATCGAACCGAAATGGCAAGCGCGTTGGGAACAGGACAATGCGTTCGTCACAACAGAAGATCCGGAAAAAGAAGGCTTTTATGCGTTAGACATGTTTCCTTATCCATCGGGAGCAGGACTTCATGTCGGTCACCCGGAAGGATACACGGCAACCGATATCTTGGCCCGGATGAAACGGATGCAAGGATACAACGTCCTTCACCCGATGGGATGGGATGCGTTTGGACTTCCGGCGGAGCAGTATGCGCTTGATACAGGAAATGACCCGCGGGAGTTCACTGCCCAAAACATCGAAACCTTTAAACGTCAGTTAAAAGACTTGGGATTCTCGTACGACTGGGATCGTGAAATCAATACGACGGATCCGAAATATTACAAATGGACACAGTGGATTTTTACGAAATTGTATGAACAGGGACTCGCTTTCGTTGACGAAGTCGCCGTTAACTGGTGCCCGGCTCTTGGAACGGTGCTTGCGAACGAGGAAGTCATCGACGGGCTGTCCGAGCGTGGTAATCATCCGGTTGTCCGCGTCCCGATGCGGCAGTGGGTTTTAAAAATTACCGAGTACGCGGACCGTTTGCTCGAAGATTTGGATGAACTCGACTGGCCGGAATCCGTCAAGGAAATGCAACGGAACTGGATCGGAAAATCGGAAGGTGCGGAAATCGACTTTACGATCGACGGTCATAAAAAACAAGTGACGGTCTTCACGACACGTCCGGATACCGTCTTCGGCGCAACGTATCTCGTTCTGGCACCGGAGCATCCATTTGTCACGGATATCACAACAGAGGATCACGAAGAAGCGGTTAAAGCATACATCGCGTCTGTCCAGACGAAGTCAGATTTGGAACGGACGGATCTTGCGAAAGAAAAAACAGGCGTCTTCACGGGAGCTTTTGCCGTCAACCCGATTTCCGGCGAACGTCTGCCAATCTGGATCGCCGATTATGTCCTCGCGACATACGGAACAGGCGCGATCATGGCCGTTCCGGCACACGATGAGCGTGATCATGAATTTGCGAAACAGTTTGACCTTCCGATCATCGAAGTCGTCAAAGGCGGTAACGTTGACGAAGCAGCGTATACGGGTGAAGGCGAACACGTCAATTCACAAATGCTCGACGGATTGTCAAAACAGGAGGCGATTGAAACGATCATCGCTGAACTGGAGACGAACCAAGTCGGACGCAAAAAAATCACGTTCCGGTTGCGTGACTGGTTATTCAGCCGTCAGCGCTACTGGGGTGAACCGATTCCGGTCGTCCACATGGAAGACGGAACGATGAAGACACTCGATAAATCGGAACTTCCGCTTGAATTGCCGATGATTCCGGAAATCAAGCCGTCCGGCACAGGTGAATCACCACTCGCCCTTGCAGAAGACTGGCTCGATTACACGGATCCGGTCACGGGACTTAAAGGACGCCGCGAGACGAATACGATGCCGCAATGGGGCGGCAGCTGCTGGTACTACCTCCGCTTCATTGATCCGCATAATGAAGAGGCGATTGCCGATCCGGAAAAACTAAAATACTGGCTTCCGGTCGATATTTATATCGGAGGAGCCGAGCATGCCGTGCTTCATTTACTGTATGCTCGCTTCTGGCATAAAGTCTTGTATGATATCGGTGTCGTACCGACGAAAGAACCATTCCAAAAGTTGTATAACCAAGGGATGATTCTTGGAGAAAACAATGAAAAAATGTCGAAATCACGCGGAAACGTCATCAATCCGGATGAAATCGTCAAATCGCACGGTGCAGATACACTCCGCTTGTACGAAATGTTCATGGGACCGCTTGATGCTTCGGTGTCGTGGTCGGAGAACGGTCTTGACGGGGCACGTCGTTTCCTTGACCGAGTCTGGCGTCTGTTCGAACGGACGGCGGACATTCAGGACGTGACGACAGTCGATGCAGACTTTGAACGTGTCTACCATCAGACGGTTAAAAAAGTAACGGAAGACTTCACGAACATTCAGTTCAACACCGGAATTTCGCAGTTGATGGTCTTCGTCAACGAGGCTAATAAACAACCGGTCTTACCGCGTCACTTCCTTCGCGGATTCATTCAATTGCTGACCCCGGTCGCACCGCACCTTGGGGAAGAGTTATGGGAACAGCTTGGTTTTGAGGATACATTGACATATGCGGCATGGCCGACATTTGACGAAACGAAACTCGTCAGCGATACAATGGAATTCGTCATTCAAGTCAACGGTAAAGTCCGTTCGAAGCTCGTCATCAGCATGGAGGCAACAAAAGAAGAAATTGAAGCCCTTGCGTTTGCCGATGAAAAAACACAAGAGTGGATTGGCGATAAAACGGTTCGAAAAGTCATCGTCGTTCCGAAAAAACTGATCAATATCGTAGCGAACTAAGGTAAAACCCCTCATCTGATTCGTCAGATTGAGGGGCTTTCGTTTACCTCCGTCGCAAGTCCGCTTTTTTTTTAGGGCGCCTTCTGCTAAACTGAATCAGAAACCGAGACAGAAAGGCGATTTGTGTAAATGAAACGAACTTATATAGTCTATACAACGATTTTTGCCGTCGTCTCCGGTCTGATCCTTTGTGTGTCGCTCGTCTTTTCGAGACCTGAGACCGTCGCACAAATCAAAGAGACGTTTGCCAAAATTGAGACACAATCGAAACACCAAGCAGCAGTTAAACAAGTACCGACGAAAACACCGTCTTCCATTCCGAATCCGGAAGAACCGTTGATCAAAAACGTCCAACAGATGTTGTACGATGATTCGATCGGTTCCTATCTTGTCGTAACGGAAGATTATCACTTTTTCGAAATCAGCGGGACCGGCGAACGAATCAATGCGTCATTCCAAATCGAGGATGAAGGCAAATTGATGTTATCGGGACTTGACGGTATGACGCTCGTTGACGGCGAGACCGTCGCCTTATTGACGTCCAATCAAATTCTCGTGACCGTTAAACGGGAAGAAGGCGTCTGGAAAGAAGACAAACGGGAACGGGTGGCAGGTACGACGATCCGCGACAGTTTCCACGGACTCGGTTACGATGCCAAGAAAAAACAATTCTACACGATCAATCACATTCGTTCGTTAGCGCGAAGTGAACTGACGTATTTCACGACGAAACAAGATGAAATAAAAATCGATAAAGATGCGACCGCAAAGGAAAAACGCGCTTTAAAGAAAAAACAAAAACCGCCGTATTTGACGATTGTAGAGCGAAAGCGGATTGACACGGCCGGCGGTATGCGCAGTGATGCGAAAAAAGCCTTCACGGAAAATTTCCGTCCGATTGGTCTTGCTGAACGGCAAGGGCGGATTTACACGTTGGATTCGGAAGCATTATTCCTGTATTCGATTGACACGAAAGATGTGACGATTACAGGGGAGTCGGCAAGCCCGAAAGTCTACGGGGCAGAAGGCATATTTGTTCAGGACAATGAGTTGTTTGCTTTGATCCAAACAGATAAATTCTCGAGCCGTTCGTTTACACCAATCGACTAAAAGGCTAGCTCCGTGTGGAACTAGCCTTTTTGTCATAACGCGGTCAGTGCAGCATTCGTGCCGGCGCAATGTCCGGTCACGAAAGCGGCTGTGATATTATAACCGCCTGTATAGCCGTGGATGTCGAGGATTTCGCCGGCGAAAAAGAGACCGTCTGCTTTTTTCGACATCATCGTTTTTGGTTGGATTTCCTTGATCGAAACACCGCCGCCGGTGACGAACGCTTTATCAAAGTCGAGTGTTCCGACTGCTTGAAGCGGGAAGCGTTTGAGCGTCGCCAGCAATTGAGTGAAGTCCTGTTTTTTAATTTGCGTACAGACTTCATCTCCAAAACCGATCCGGGCAAATAACAGATCGAGCAATCGTTCCGGAACAAATCCTTTTAACGCATTGCGGACCGTTTTTTTCGGGTTAGCGGCAAGGGCAGCTTGGAACCGTTCCGTCAGGGCACCGATCGATTCTTCCGGGAACAAGTCGATCGAAAGATGGACAACACGCTCACCGGACCGTTTTCTTTCTTTGATCGTGTACTGACTGCACCGTAAAGCAATCGGACCACTCAGACCGAAATGGGTAAATAACAGATCGCCGGTGTGCGTCTTGATCGGTTTATCTTTTTTACCGTGAACCGTCAGCGCGACGTCACGTAACGAAAGACCCTGAAGTGTCTTTTCTTGGATGAACGTATCGTTCAGTAAAATCGGCACTTCGGTCGGGAAAAGTTCCGTGATCGTATGACCGGCTTTACGTGCCCAAGGATAACCGTCGCCGGTTGAACCGGTATGGGGAACCGATTGTCCACCGACAGCGACGACACAACTCTTCGCTTCGAGGCGGGATCCGTCCGCAAGCAGGACGGCTGCGAACGAACCGTCCGGATGGAAGTCAAGTGTTGCAACTTCCGCATTGATTTGAATTTCAGCGCCGTGCTGGCGGATTTGATCAATCAATACCCGGACGACGTCAGCTGCTTTATCGGAAACCGGGAACATCCGTCCATTATCCTCTTCCTTCAGAGCGACACCAAAGCCCTCGAACAGTTCAATGATGGATTCGTTATTGAACTGAGAAAAGGCACTGTAGAGAAAACGGCCGTTTCCGGGAATCGATTGAACCAATTCTTCCAATGGTTTGCGGTTCGTGACGTTGCATCGACCGCCGCCTGAAATTGCCAATTTTCGTCCGAGTTTACTTCCTTTATCGAGCAAAAGCGTCTTAGCGCCTGCTTGTAACGAGGCGAGCGTTGCCATTAAGCCGCTTGGTCCGCCTCCGATTACGATTACATCATACATGTGGTCACCTCATTTGTTGGATTCTGCTTGTTTCACTTTAGCAGAAGTTTGTACTGTAAACAAACCGTCTCTTTCTTTTATGGAAGCTGAGCGGTATAATGATTTGCAATTGTGCAAGAGAGAACTTGTATATTGAGACGTTTATCGAGTCAAGAAAAAATAGAAAGTGCGAGGAAGGTTATCCATGTCGACTGTGAGCAAAAAGCAAGAAACTTCATCCAGTAATACCGGATTCGTTCGTGGAACGATGTTGTTGTCCGGTGCATCACTCATATCCCGTGCCCTTGGTCTGATTTATCTGTTTCCGTTTCAGTTCATGGTCGGAGCGACGGGAATCATGTTTTACACGTATGCCTATAACTATTATGCCATCATGATTGGTCTCGCAACAGCCGGTATCCCTGTAGCCGTTTCGAAGTTTGTCGCGAAGTACAATGCGATGGGGGAATATGATACAAGCGAGCGTTTATACCGATCCGGCTTAAAAATCATGTCCATCACCGGTATTGTTTCCTTTCTGGCCTTATTCTTACTGGCTCCGTATCTGGCTCACCGGGCAATTCCCGGAGGAGATGTCGACTCGGCTTCTTACGTTGATGCCGTCACGATGACGATTCGCGGAGTCAGTTTCGCCTTGATTCTGATTCCGGCGATGAGTATGACGCGCGGGTATTTCCAAGGGTATCAATCGATGGGGCCGACTGCGATTTCACAAATCTTGGAGCAGATTGTCCGGATCATCTTTTTACTGACCGGTGTCAGCATCGCGATTTATCTGTTTGATACCGATGCAGCCTGGGCAGCAACGATTGCGACATTCAGTGCCTTCATCGGGGCAATCGGCAGTGTCGCTGTGCTCGTTTATTATTTCCGGAAACGTGCTCCCGGCTTAAAAGCGTTACGCGACGGTCAGACGACGATATCGCCGAATCGTCCATTATCAGGATTGTATAAAGAACTGTTGACGTATGCGATTCCGATCGTTATGGTCGGTCTGTCGACACCGCTTTATCAGGTCATTGATCAAAACACGATGAATGCGGCTTTACAAAGCATCGGATACACGCTTGAAGCCGCCGGAAACGCAACAGCCTATCTGATTGCAGATAGTCATAAAATTGTCTTGATTCCGGTTTCGGTCGCGACAGGATTATCCTTATCCGCGACACCACTTTTGACGGCCTCGTTTACACAAGGGGATATGCGGAAAGTCCGGAAACAAATCTCGCAAATTTACCAACTGGCGTTTTTCGTAACGATTCCAGCGGTCGTCGGTATGATTTTACTGAGTGAAGAGACATTCCATGTCTTATTCCCGAGAGATCAGGCGGCATGGGTCTATTTATTAAGTTATGCACCAAGTGCGTTATTCCTCGCGTTGTATTCCGTGACAGCGGCAGTGCTGCAAGGAATCAACCGGCAGTATTTCACGATTATTGCGACACTGGCAGGATTGCTGACGAAGTATCTATTGAACGCACCGTTGATTCACTGGACCGGAGACGGAACAGGGGCCGGATATGCAACCATCCTTGGATACGTCGTCGCAACCGGATTGATGTTCTTCCGGATTACACAAACGGTTCAGTTCCCGTTCAGCACAGTCTTGCGCCGGACGTCACTGATTATGATCATCAGTGCCATCATGGGTGCGAGCGTCGCGCTCGTCAAATGGGGATTAGCAGCTCTGCTTCCCGCTACGACGATCGGTTCACTCATCATCTTAATCGTCGGAGCCGGAATCGGGATTGTCGTCTTTGCAGGTCTTGCCATTTGGAGCGGTCTTGCGGAAGCCGTACTTGGACGAAAATTTTCAATGAAACGAGGACGAGGAAATGCGTCTAGATAAATTACTCTCAAACATGGGAGCAGGATCCCGAAAAGAAGTAAAACAATTACTCAAGTCGGGTGCGATTCAAGTCGATGGCGAAATCGTCTACGACCCGAAACAGCACGTCGATACAGAAAATCAACAAGTGTTATTATACGGCGAACCGGTCACGTATCAAAAATTCATTTATTTAATGATGAACAAACCGCCCGGCGTAATCAGTGCGACAGAAGATAAGCGGGATCAAACCGTGATTGATTTACTGTTTGACGACGTGACGTACTTCAAACCGTTCCCGGTCGGACGACTCGACAAGGATACGGAAGGGCTGCTCTTGCTGACGAATGACGGATCATTTAATCATGCATTGATGTCACCGAAAAAACACGTCGAGAAAGTCTATTATGCGGAAGTCATCGGTACGCTGACAGAAGAGGACGTGGAGGAAGTTGCAGAAGGGGTCACACTTGAGGACGGCTATAAAACAAAGCCGGGCAAGCTGGTTATCTTGGAAGCAACGGACGAAACATCAACACTCGAGCTGACGATTACCGAAGGGAAGTTCCATCAGGTCAAACGGATGATGCTTGCTCTCGGAAAAGAAGTGACGTATCTGAAACGGTTGTCAATCGGACAATTGCCGCTTGATCCGACACTTGAAGCAGGAGAATACCGGGAACTCACACGTGGCGAATTAGCCTTGTTTGACTGGAAACCGGAATAAAAAAAGACGCTCTTCTTATAGAAGAGCGCCTTTTTGAATTATTGATTACGCAACGCTTCCGCAATCGGGAAGGGACCGCTTAATACTTCGAACTGACGTGTTTGAGTCGGGTGATCAATCAAGGTTACGAAGAGGGCCGCGATATCATCACGTGAGACTTCGCGTCCTTCATACGAATCAAAGTGTTCTTTCGTCTCGATCGTACCGCTCGGTTCATCATAACTGAGTGGACCCGGACGGACAATCGTATAATCGAGACCGCTGTCTTTTAAATGACGGTCGGCCGCACCTTTTGATTCCAGATAAACTTTTAAATCACCTTGCGGATGATCGGCACCGATTGAACTGAGCATCAAGAAACGCTCAATCCCGCTTGCTTTGGCCGCATCGATGACTTTAATGGCTCCATCCTGATCGACGGCGCGCGTCAGCTCTTCCGAAGCTCCGCCGGCACCGGCTGCAAAAATAACGACATCCGCATCTTTGACGACATCTGTCACATCTTTCGTTAAATCACCAAGACGGACCTCGGATGCGCCAAGAGCGATTAAGTCATTGATTTGATTTTCTTCCCGTACGACGGCGATTGCTTGATGCTGACCTTGTTTCCCGATCAGTTCAACCATTTTTCGTCCTGTTGTTCCGTTTGCTCCAATGATTAAAATATTCATCTCATCATCTCCTTCTCAAACTAGATATACCCTGCCTGAAAAAAAAATAACAAAAAAAGACGCGAAGGATTCGCGTCGTTACATAAAATAGTTTGATGAAACATCTTAATCAGCCGGCTTGTCGTTGTTTTTTACTTGATGTCCAAGTACCGCGTCTTGGGCTTACAATGAGGTTGTTGTATTCGAGCACGTTCAAGTCACGCTGGACGGTTCTTGAAGTAATGCCGAACTCTTCAACCAAGTCTGCTGTCGTAGTAGCTCCGTTCTCATTGATATAGAGATAAATCGATTTAATCCGGGTCAACATACGGTCTGTAGAATCTTTCATTGGTATAACCACTCCCCCAATGGATAGAATAGTGTTCTAAAGCTTCGGGTGACAAAAGACGATGATGAATTAAGTTGTTTCGCCTTTAGTATAACTCTTTTAATATAGAATGCAAGTAATTTAACCGAACGTTTTCAAAAATCACACAAACTTTCAATAGTTAATAGCGAATGAAACGTCTTTTATTCATTTTAATGTTCGCTAAAAACGTAATAACAAAAGATTTGGTATTTTGGATGTTCGTAATTGTCAAATTTTCGCTATACTTAAAGGTGAACGAATTAGCGGACAAGGGAGAGAAGTCAAATGGTCAATTGGAAAGAAGAAGTCATGGCACGACGTGAAGATCTCTTAGTTGATTTAAAGGAGCTATTACGCATACCGAGTATTCTCGATGAAACGACGATTCAAGAAGGTGCTCCGTTCGGGACGGAAGTCAAACGGGCACTCGATTGGATGCTTGCGCTGGGGGAACGGGATGGATTTATTACGAAGAACGTCGACGGATATGCCGGTCACCTCGAGTATGGTCAAGGAGACGAATTACTCGGAATCCTCTGCCACCTGGACGTCGTACCAGCAGGCGGTGACAATTGGACATACGGACCGTTCAATCCGACATTAGCCGACGGGAAATTGATTGCGCGGGGTGCAATCGATGATAAGGGACCCACGATGGCGGCGTATTATGCCTTGAAGATCGTCAAAGAGTTGGGGCTTCCGCTTTCAAAACGGATTCGTTTGATTGCCGGTGGGGATGAAGAAAGCGAATGGCGCTGTGTGAATCATTACTTCAAGCATGAAGAAATGCCGACGCTTGGATTTGCACCGGATGCTGATTTCCCTATCATTAACGCTGAAAAAGGATTGTATGACGGATTACTCGTTCAAGGTAAACCCGTAAAAGCAGCAGATACAGGCTATCAACTCGTTCGTTTTGAAGGCGGAGAGCGTCCGAATATGGTACCGGGTCACGCGACGGCTACGGTTCATGTCGCTGAACGGGGAACGATCGAAGAAGATTTCCATCAGTATCTGGAGAAACAAGGTGTGACAGGGACAGTCAAGGAGACGGCTGAAGGACTTGTCTTTGATGTCATCGGCGTCGCAGCGCATGCGATGGAACCGGATAACGGGAAAAACGCAGCCCTTCATTTGGCACGTTTCCTGCATACCCTTCATCTTGATTACAATGGCCGCCGTTATCTCGAGATGGTCGTGCATATGTTCCGTGATTCACGTGGTGTGGCGCTTGGTGTGGCTGCATCCGATGAAACCGGCGACTTGACGATCAACGGAGGCGTTTTCCGTTACGGACAAGGGCAAGGGACGGCTTCGCTTAATATCCGTTATCCTTATAGTGCTGATTTCACAGAACGCTTACAGTTGATTAAAGAAGCAGCCATCGCATACGGGTTCGAACTTCAAACACGCACACATATGCCGCCGCATCATGTCGATCCGAACCATGAACTGATCCGGACACTCAGTGCGGTCTATGAACGGCAAACAAATCAAAAGGCCGACTTGATTGCGATCGGTGGCGGAACCTACGCCCGTTCATTGACAGCTGGTGTTGCATTTGGACCTGTTTTCCCGGGCGGACCGGAAGTCGCGCACCAAGTGGATGAGTATGTTGATTTTGAAGAGTTGTTATTAGCTGTCGCCATCTATGCAGAAGCGATTTACGAATTGGCGAAATAAACATCTGTTCATCTGAAAAACCAATTTATAAGGAAATGAATCCCCCGAATCCATTGTGATAGGGGGATTGATTCTTGAAGGAGAGTCAGTTGTGATCCATCGTCAAAAATATCATTTTCAAGCCCTTTATTTTTTCATCTTCTTTGGGCAAGGTGCACTTATTCCCTATTTGGCACTGTATTTTTCCAATGATGCGTTTCAATTATCAGCATCGGAAATCGGAACGATTGTTGCAGTAGGTCCCGTATTATCGATTGTCTTACAGCCGATTTGGGGAATGGCCGCCGACCGGTTCGGGCGACCGAAACGTTTATTATTGGTGGCCTTACTCGCGGCAGGTCTCTTAACCATCAGTTATTTACTGACTTCTATTTATTTATTTCTGTTATTGATTTCTTCACTCTGGGCGTTGTTCCAGTGCGCACATATTCCGCTCGTCGATACATTGGCGATTGAATTCTCCAAAAGAAAATCAGTCGACTACGGGGCGTTACGCTTATTTGGCTCCGCCGGTTTTGCGCTCGCTGTCTTTATTCTCGGACAGGTGACGGAACAGGGCTCGCTCGGTGCAATTTTTTATGCGAGTGGAACAGCACTCGTTCTCGGATTTCTGGTGTTGATTGGAATTGAAGAAACCCCTGTTTCGACGGTCGAACGTGAACACATTCCATTGAAGGCCTTGTTTTCGAATAAACGTTTTTTACTGTTTTTAGCAGGCGGCAGTTTAGTGTTTGGACCGATTTTTGCCAACAATTATTACTTCGGCAGTTACGTGACGATTCGTGGAGAGTCGACGGCACTCGTCGGAACGCTGTTTTTTGTTGCGGTGTTATGCGAAATTCCATTCATGCGTATTGCGACACGAGTCATGATGCGGTTTGGGCCGATTCCTGTCTTGGTGTTTATTTCCGTCTTATCCGCGTTGCGGACCGGAATCTTGGCGCTTGAGCCGCCAATTTTTACACTTTGGATTTTGGCGGCATTACAAGGACTCATCATCGGTCTGTTGATTCCTGTCGCTCTTGATTATGTCCGTTCGCTGGTACCGCCTTCAACAGTGGCGACGGCAGTCAGTACGTATATGGCGACGACGACCGGTCTTGCGACGGCATTATTCAATTTAATGAGCGGGATTGTTTTGGATCAATGGACCATCTACGCGGTATTTTGGGTATATACAGGTAGTAGCCTGTTAGGTGCTTGTTTGTATCTGATCAGCTCAAAAATCAAGGAGTGATCCGTATGCAAAAACACTTTTTCATCGCCATTCCGGTTGCTGACGAGACGTTGGCGCGATTCGCGTCTTCCCTGAAACTTGAGCGTTATTACAAAACGGTATATGAACCGAACGAATATCATCTGACACTGCGTTTTTTAGGCTCACTAACCGATGACGAGTTGAGAAACTGGCGGCGTCAGCTGACGGAGATTACGCAAATGACTTCCGCCTTTACTTTAAAATTAGATCACCTTGAACGATTTGGATTAGCAGAACGACCCCGTGTCTTTGCTGCCGGACCGGCATATGAGGAAAAACTGTTTCAGCTTGCCCGGCAGATTGATCCGAATCCGGCTAAACCGTTTGTTCCACACATTACCCTTGCGAAGAAGTGGAATCAAGAAGTGTCGCTCCACCCACCCGAACAAACACCTGCCGCCAGCTTACATGTCAAAGAAATCGTTCTGTATCAGATTTGCCCGGACAATCAACCGCGGTATCAGGCAGATACACGATTTCAATTTGGGAAGAATGAACGAGGTGATATGATTGGCATTATTGATGAAACTTTATGATTTAGAAAGCCGTTACGAAAGAAATCCGCTCGAAACTTCAAAACGTTTTAAAGATCAGCAGCTTGTTGATTATGCGAACGTCTTGAAAAAATGGGAGACGGGTGAATTGTTCCCGGGTGAGACGATCATCCGGCCGAAAAAATGGTGGCAGCCTTTTAAGAAACCGGAAATGTTTCAAGTACCGGGAAAACAAATCTCGAAGTCTGCTTTTGATAAATGGTACAAAAAGCGAGTGGAAGTCCAAAAATTAATTTATGTCGCAGGCGGAGCGACGGAAGATGACATCTGGCGGCTTCCTTTAAGACGACACCTGGATTTTTATCAGATGCTGCATCTCTTGAATGATCAATTCGGTATGTTTTACCGTGCCGTCATTCAGTACCAGCAAGGAGAAGTGGAACTCAGTCCGTTTGTCGTAGGGCCTTCTGCCATCTATATACTGGATTGGTTAGACGGCGAAGAGAGCATCTATCACATCAAACGCAGTAAACTGTGGCGCGAACAACCATTCAAAGCCTCGCCGAAAAACATCGTTAATCCGTTAATCAGTTTAAAACGGACAGAGGATATCCTGCGATTGATTTTAGGTTCCGAATTCATATTGCCAATCGAGCGTGTCGTCATAGCGTCACAAGGCTATTTCGATCAAATGCCAAAAGAGACAACGACGACTTACGTCAGTAAGATTGATTTTACAGAGTGGTTGCGGAAAATGAATCTGTCGGCTGTGCATACAAAAGCTTTTCAGATGCGCGTATGCGAACAGATTTTAAAAGAGACCGTTTCGGTGACATTCCAAATGGCACTGAACAGTCAGGAAAACGGGCGGATTCAAAAATAGGGAGGGAAGCGGCAAGATGTTTGCTTGTCGCGTAAACAGATGATAAATAATGAATCGGAAACGCAACAAGTCAGATTGTATTCAGTTGAGTTCGTGACATTTCAAACCATCTTAATGGAAACCGAAACACCGTTTGGACAAGGTGAGTTTTCGCTCGTCTGTGATGGTGAGCCGATGGACTACTCCATCGAAAATCGGGAAGATATGGACGGAACAATCAAACTGACACTGCTGCTCGACCGGGCGGTTGAATTGGAACGCTGTTATGAAATCATCTTACCCGATCAGGAACGAGTCCGCGTGCTGCCAAATCGGATTGTACAGACGGCAGGATTTGATCGTAAATACAGTTATGAAGGACCTTTGGGTGCGGTCTATGAAACCGACATGATTTCCTTATACGTCTGGTCCCCGCTGGCTGAACGGTTGGAATGTATCCGCTACGATCAAGACGGTGTCGAAAGGGACAGCCGGGACTTTGAACGGCAAGAACGCGGCGCGTATCGGTTAGTGGTTCCCCGTTCATGGGAGAACAGCCTGTACCGTTACCGGGTCACGACGTATCAAGGAACAGAGGAAGTTGTTGATCCTTATGCCAAGGCTGTCAGCGTAAATGGACAATTCGCGGTTCTGCTTGATGTCGAGCAAGAAATCAACCGACAGTTTCCTCACCGGCAAAAACGGCCGTTGTTAATCAAACCGACAGATGCCATCCTTTATGAAGCACATATTCGGGATTTCACGATTGATCCGTCTTCCGGTTCTCATTATCCCGGACAATACCTCGGTATGACGGAAACAGGGACCGTATCACCGGAAGGACGCTCGACAGGCATCGATTATTTACTGGACCTCGGTGTGACCCATCTCCAACTGTTACCGGTTCATTTGTTTACGACGACGGAAGAAGTGAGCCGCCTTCCTTACAATTGGGGATACGATCCTGTTCAGTGGTTTTCACTGACAGGCTGTTATGCCAGCGATCCAATCGATCCAAAGGTCCGGATTCTTGAGTATGTCGGGATGATTGAACGGCTTCATGCAGCGGGAATTCGAGTGACGTTTGACGTAGTCATGAATCATGTCTACATCCGGGAACGGTCAGCGCTCGAATACCTGGTGCCGGGCTACTATTTCCGCTATGAAATGGACGGAACACTTGCCAATGGAACTGGAGTCGGGAATGACACCGCATCGGAACGGTTCATGATGCGACGGATGATTGTGGACTGCCTGACCTATTTTGCAGACATTTTTCATGTGGACGCCTTTCGTTTCGATTTGATGGGCATTCATGATATTGAGACGATGAATCATGTCCGGTCAGCATTAGATCATATTGATCCGACCATTCTTGTGTACGGCGAAGGATGGGACTTGGCGACACCATTACCGCAACGTCAAAAGGCAATCAGTTCAGTCGCTTCACAAATGCCGCGAATCGGTCATTTTAATGATGTTTTCCGGGATGCTTTAAAAGGCTCGACGTTCAATGAAACAGACTGTGGTTTTGTATCGGGCAACGGTTGGTGGGAAGGGGAAGTACGCAACGGAATGGCCGGCAGTATCACGTTGAATGGTCAGACGACGGGGCGTTTCCCTGAGCCGACGTATTCGATCAATTATGTGGAAGCACATGACAATCACACCTTGTACGACAAGTTGACACTCGCCCGGCCGGACCTCGATGAAACGACACGGTTACAGATGAGCCGACTGGCCCAAACGATTATATTTTTATCAGCCGGCATCCCGTTTCTTCATGCCGGACAAGAGTTCGGCCGAACGAAACAAGGCGTCGAGAACAGCTATAATGCACCTGATGCGATTAATCGGGTGGACTGGACGTTACGGGACCGCCAGGCACAGATGGTCGAGTATTTAAAAAACATCTTGCAAATCCGTCGGATGCACGGTGGATTCCGGTTGCACCGAGCTAACCAAGTGCAGGAACTGATGCATTTTTTGCCGATGCAACCTGGAGTCATCGCATACGAAGTAGGGGCTATTCATTCCTACGATGCCTGGCAACGGACGCTTGTCGTGCATAATGTGACGTCTGAGAAGATTGATATCGCGCTGGATCATCCTAAATGGAATGTGCATGTTTATGGAAACGAAGCATCTATCACACCGATTGAGAAGGGTGTTTCGCAGATCACGGTCCTTCCGTTGTCAACAACGATCGCCACATGTTAAGATAATCATTGTGCCTTAAGGCAAATCTACTAAAAAGTTGAGCGGATTATAATGGAATTAGATATTTTAGATGCGCTTGGCGAAGGCTGGACCCTTACGCCAGCAGGCGGAATTACGGGAGAAGCATACATTGCCTCAACGGGGCAGTCAAAACTCTTTTTAAAACGAAACTCCTCGCCATTTTTGGCGATTTTATCAGCGGATGGTATCGTGCCGAAGCTGCTTTGGACAAAGCGGATTTACAGCGGAGATGTCATCAGCGCCCAGCAATTCATCGAAGGTCAAGAGTTGGAACCGGAAATGATGGAACGGCCGGAAGTCGCAAGGTTGCTCGGAAAGATTCATGATTCGAAGGAACTGTTGTTCATGTTACAACAATTGGATCAGCGTCCGATCGAACCGGATGAACTCTTGCGGCAGTGTCGTTTATATTTTCAACCTGCTGAACTGGCACAACCGGAATTGATTGAACAGGCCATCGACTATTTGTCCGAGCGGTTACCTTACGTCCGGACAGACGAGCAAGTCGTCTGCCATTCGGATTTAAATCATAATAACTGGTTGGTCGGAACAGACGGACATCTGTATCTTAATGATTGGGATGATGCGATTATCGCAGATCGTGCGTATGATCTGGGGATGATGTTATACAGTTATGTCGATGAAGAGTGCTGGCCAGAATGGTTTGCGCATTACGGACATCCGTTGACGAAAGATTTGAAACAACGCATGTATTGGTACGTCGTGGCGCAAGCAGTACTCTCGATTTACTGGTATGAAGATACCATGCATCCTGATGCAACAGAGAGTTATCTTTTTTTAGCGCAATTGCTGGAAATGGAACAGGAAGATTAAAGCGGCGATCTGTTCAAGACAAGAATTTTAAAACACTAACGAAAAACGTGCGGACACAAGTGATTCTGTGTCCGCACGTTTTTTTAGCCTTCGGCAATTTGGATTTCTTTTTCGATATCATGACTTTCAAGATCAGCTGTCCGGTACGCTGCTGTCGTCGGCAAACGTAAGTCCAACTTTGGTTTTTCCTCGAATGTAACGGTTACGTCTTGTACCGTATAGTCGAAGACATGTCCGCCACCGCTTCGTTCTTGATCGATGAAATGAAGATGGTAGCCGGCGACTGCGATTCCATGACCAAACCGGGGTGTGAAATAACCGGCTAACGTACCGTCGATGTGTTCGAATGTCCGGGCGCTTTGTGTCGCGACGGCTTCAGTGATTGGACGGAATGGTTTTTCCTGCCGAGCGACGGTTCGTGTCTTGACCTCGGAAAATCGTCCTTCAATCCGGACGGCGTAAAAGCTGTTGGTCGTACCAAGCTGTTCACTTAGCCAGTGTTCAAAATCAGCTTTAGACATCGTTTGCTTCACGGACAACGACTGTTCGGGAACGAATCGCGTAAGAGAACAGAACGGAGTTGTCGTTTTGGGATCGAGCGGACGGGCGCTGCCGTCCGACCGCAGTTGATAAAAGGAACCGTCAAAACCAATCATTTCCCCGTCGAGATGGTCGAATGTACCGATTCCGAAATCATAACCGGAAAGAATCGATTCGTAGCGTGTTTCACTTTCGAATACACCGTCGAGTAAGGCCATCATTGTCGAAATCTGAAGTAATGTATCGTCATGCTGCATCGCTTTCATCTCCTTATCAGTTCAATTGATCCAAGTGTACCTCTTTACCGAGTGTAATGTTATCGCTGTAGTCGATCGGAACATCCACGATGACAGGTCCCTCTGTTTGCCATGCTTCTTCCATGACCGAGATGAGTTCGGACGGATGATTGACACGGAGTCCTTTTGCACCGAAGCTTTCAGCGTATTTTACTAAATCGACTTCTCCGAACGAGGTACCGGATTTCCGTTTGTATTTCATTTCCTGCTGGAATGCTACCATATCAAACCCGCTGTCCCGCCATACGAAATGGACGAGCGGAGCATTCAGGCGGACTGCCGTTTCCAGTTCCATGGCGGAAAAGAGGAATCCACCGTCGCCGGAAATCGAGACCGCTTTTTTACCCGGACGGACGAGCGTCGCGGCGATTGCCCAAGGTAATGCGACACCAAGTGTCTGCATGCCGTTGCTGAACAAGAGATGACGAGGCTCGTACGACCGGAAGTGACGTGCCATCCAGATGTAATGCGATCCGACATCTACTGTGACCGTGACGTCGTCCGCGATTTGTTCGCGTAATGTTTTCATGAAGTAAAGCGGATGAGTCAGTGGTGAGTCCTTCACGATTGGCGGGATGTCCCGTTCTTCCAGACGTTGTTGAAGACCGTGTAAAAATTCAGTTGAGCTTGCCGGAAGTGTCAATGCATGCAAACGTTCTGATAACGCATTGATGGTTGCTGCAACATCACCGACGAGTTCCCGGTCCGGACGATAGAAGTGATCGATTTCGGCCCGCATCTGATCAAGATGAATCAATGTCCGCTCGTGAGACGGTTGATTCCAGAATTTCGGATCATATCCGATTGGATCGTATCCGATCGATAAGACGAGATCGGCTTCAGCAAGCAAGGCGTCTCCCGGTTGGTTACGGAAAAGACCGACCCGTCCGTAAAAATTAGATTCAAGCTCGCGTGACAACGTACCGGCGGCCTGGAATGTCTGAACGACCGGGATCGACACGCGTTCGAGCAAAGCACGGATGGCCTGAACGACACGCGGTTGACTCGAGCGCATACCGAGTAACAAAACCGGTAACTTCGCTTGTTCAATCAGGGTAGCCGTCTCATCAATCCATTCTTCTGGAGCGATTCCGAGTTTAGGTGCTTCGACCGCTTTGAACGAAGTGACGTTCGCTTCATTTAATCCGACATCCTGCGGAATGCTGACAAAAGCGGCACCGGACGTCGTTTCCGCTGTCCGGAAAGCATTGGATAAGACTTCAGGGATATTGTCGGCATCTTGAACTTCAGCGCTGAAGTTGGTAATCGGTTTGAACAGTGCCTGGTTATCCATCGATTGGTGGGTCCGTTTCAACCGATCGGCTCGTGTGACGGCACCGGCAATCGCGACGACAGGGTCACCTTCCGAGTTGGCCGTGACAAGACCGGTCGCGAGATTGGAAGCACCGGGTCCTGACGTGACAAGTACCACGCCGGGTTTGTCCGTCAAGCGGCCGATTGCTTGTGCCATGAACGCGGCATTCTGTTCATGACGTGCGACGATCAGTTCCGGTCCCCGGTCCTGCAGAACATTAAAGACAGAGTCAATTTTCGCTCCAGGAATCCCGAAGATATAGTCGACACCCTGTTCGATGAGGGTATCGACGACCAAATCGGCTCCTGTTTTCTTCTGTACTAAGTCATTTGAATCACTGTTTTGTTTTTCTTTCATTACAATTCTCCTTTTCTACCAGTAGTTTTGGTTGTTCGATAGCTGTAATATAAAAACTGTTTCGTGAAAAGTATACATCTGTTTCAATGAGAAACCAAGGTGAATCCTTCAGAAACTAAAAAAGACACCTTGTGATCAACACAAGATGTCTGCCGCTAACTGTTTATTCCGCATTCACTTTTCCGAACGTCGCCCAGACGAAAAGAGCCGTTACACCCATGACGAGAACGATCGGAGAACCCCACGCAATCAAGAAGTCTTCCAACATTAAAACCTCCTTTAGGAATCATCGTACTGTAAGTGTAGTAGATTGCTCACTTATTCTCAAGTGACGATCTGCTGAACATTCTTTTGGGAGAATGAAGAACATCTTATATATTTACCCGAATCATGATAAACTTATCTGCGGATAATTTAAGAATCGAAAGGATGAGCAGTATGCGTTTACGTCACAAACCATGGGCACTGGATTATATGAAAGAGCAATCCTCCATCTATATAGCAGACCCGTCGACTCTAAAAGGAAACTGGTCGAATGAATTTAAGAATGAGAATCCGATTTACATCGAAGTCGGATCAGGTAAAGGCGCCTTCATCACAGGGATGGCAAAACAGTATCCGGAGGTCAACTTCGTCGCAATCGAACTGTTTGAGAGTGTTGCAGTCGCCATCGTTCAAAAGATGGTGGAAGAACCGCTTGCTAACGTCCGTGTCTTGACGGTCGATGCCAAAGACTTGCGTGACTTCTTTGAAAAAGGAGAGGTGGCCCGTGTTTATTTGAACTTCTCCGATCCGTGGCCGAAATCACGGCATGCGAAACGCCGCTTGACGTACAAAACGTTTTTGGCAACCTATGAAGATATTTTACCGGAAAAAGGGCAGATTCATTTCAAGACGGATAACCGGAAATTATTTGAATCAAGTCTGATGACGATGTCTGCTTACGGGATGACATTTGATTGGATGTCACTTGATTTACATGCCAACGAGCCGGAAAATAACGTCAGAACGGAATACGAAGAACGATTTTCAGCAATGGGTCAACCGATTTATCGGATGGAAGCAACGTATACAAAATAATTTAGACAAAAAGTTTTCTTATTTTCCTAGCATTTCTTTCACACTTTTTTCTTATTAATTGGTACAATGTTGTTGACTGAAGAACTGTATTTACAGGTAAAGGGGGAAATTGGGGATGTGGCAAAAAAGCTTAGCCTTCGTAACGGCACTCTTTCTCGCATTGAGTATCGGACAATCGGTATTCGCTGCGATTGATACGTCATCTATGCAAAAAGCACTTGACGAGGATTTGAAGAGTACACATTACGACTATAAAAAAGGTTCTGTAGAAATTGAAGATCCAAAAACATTCACTGGTGAAAAAGGTGAAAATATTATCGGTGGAATCGCGGTAATCGAGACAGTTCGTGATGGAATCTTCATCACGATCAAACGTGAAATTCATTTCTACAACGCAGACAGCGGTAAATTACTTACAAGCGCAGATGCGGCTAAAGTAAAAGGCGTCAAAGAATACATCGACAGCAACTCGGATAACCTGCACCAAAAGGTGGTTTACTGGTTGCCGATGTTACTGATGTTATTAATCATTGCAGTACCAGCTATCATGCTATACGTTGTTGTACCGCGTCTGTATTCAACAAGTGAATACATGAACCCGATCTACGAACGTAATGATAACCCGCGTTAATCTTTTATGAATTAAATGAAAATCCCTTTTCTACCCGAATTACCGGGTGCGACAAGGGATTTTTTTGATGAATTCAGACGAATAAGACGAGTAAAAAAGCAATGATGGCCGGAAGCCCTTGTTTGAAAAGAATTGAGGTGTTGGCAGTAGCTGCACCATACAGAGCGGCGACGATGACACAACCGAGGAAATACAATTGGACCGCTGAGGAATCAAGGATCAGCCCGAAAATCAGACCAGCGGCAAGAAAACCGTTATAAAGACCTTGGTTGGCAAACAGTGTTCGGATCTGCGGATTGGAGACGGCTTCTTCGGTCAGACCGAATGTACGCCGGGCAGATTTTGATGACAGGAAAAACATTTCAAGTGCCAGAATATAAAAATGTTCCACGGCGACTATTAAAACGAAGAGAGTAGCGAGTAAAGACATGTCGAGTGTCTCCTTTCTGAAAAAAAACCATACTTCGTCGATCGAAGTATGGTCCGTCTATTATGCGTATTCGAGTAAAGCACCTGTTTCCGCATCAACTGTGAATTGATACGTTTTTTCATCGTCACCTTCAAGGACCGAGATGCCACCTTTGTAGCTTTGGTAGTCACGTGACTCGTATGCGTACGCCTCTGGTGTTGCAGAGATCCATGCACCTTGGACACGTCCTTTTGCTGAAAATGTGCGTTTCGTGATTTCGAGCGCTTCCTCGGCAGAGAGTTGTTTGTTGTCGACAGCCTTCTTGACTGCGAAAGCGGCAACGACCGCTGCTGCGAGACCGATAATCCAATAGCGTTTTTTCATTAAAATTCCCCTCCTTACAGGTTCTATTCCTACTGTACCAAATAATCCGTCCAGTGAGAAACAAAAGGTTAAGTGATTGAAGCAAAATTTTGTATAATGAATGAACAGGAGGGGATACATATGAATGAAAAAACAAGAGACTTGTTTCGAACATTGACAGAATTGAACGGTGCACCCGGGTTTGAACATGATGTCAGACGCTTTGTGAAAGAACGGATTACACCGGTGACGGATGAAATCGTCATGGACGGTCTTGGTTCAATTTTCGGAAAACGCACGGGTCAGGCGGATGGTCCGAAAGTTATGGTTGCCGGTCATATGGATGAAGTAGCTTTCATGGTCACACAGATTACGAAAAACGGGATGCTCCGGATTCAACCGCTCGGTGGCTGGTGGAGTCAGGTTCTGCTTGCACAACGTTTTTCGATTTGCGGCGATAACGGGATCATTCCCGGTGTCATTGCGTCAACACCACCACATTTGCTGACGGATGAAGTCCGGAATAAACCGATGGCGATCAAAGATATGTTCATCGATGTCGGGGCAGACTCAAAAGAAGAAGCGGAATCCTTTGGTATTCGTCCGGGTATTCCGGCTGTCCCGTTTTTCCCGTTCACACCGATGGCGAACCCGAAAAAAATCATGGCCAAAGCATGGGACAACCGCTACGGCGTCGGGATGGCAATTGAGTTGTTGGAAGAAACGACAGCAGCGGATCATCCGAACGTCTTATTCTCAGGTGCAACGGTTCAAGAAGAAGTCGGCTTGCGCGGTGCACAAACGGCCACCAATCTGATTGATCCGGATGTTGCTTTTGTCGTCGACGCCTCACCGGCCAACGATGCTTCAGGAGATAAAACGGAATTCGGTCAGCTTGGTCAAGGACCGTTGTTACGTATTAAAGACAGCGTCATGATTTTATCGAAAGAAATGACGGATTATGTGCTCGATACAGCGGAATCGAACAATATTCCGTATCAATATTACGTCGGAGCAGGTGGAACGGACGGAGGCGTCATCCATCGTTCGAACAACGGAATTCCAACGACGGTCGTCGGTCTTCCGGCACGTTATATCCATACACATGCTTCAATTATGCACACGGATGACTATGATGCGGCAAAAGAATTACTGAAGAAACTGGTCACGCAACTGGATGCGACGACACTTGCGACGTTACAAATTAAATGAACGTGATAGAAGAGGGGATCGTTGCGATCCTCTTTTTTTTGGTTTCAACTGTCTTGTCAGATGAAAAACAAATGTATGACCTTTTTTTAGAGTTTGTTATAATGAATCTGATTTTAAACAGAAGGAAGTGGCAGCTTGTTAAAAAGAAAAGGAATTTTACTCAGTCCGAAAGTATATTTTATTACGGTACTCAGTTATATGGCATTAGGATTATTCAGTTCTTTGATTATGGGACTAATTTTAAAGACGATTGGTGAAGGGTTAATCACAAAAGGAATCGATGCGGAAATACTCGTCACGGTCGGGCAGCAGGCTATCGCACTGACAGGGCCGGCAATCGGAGTAGCGGTTGCCTTTGCGCTCGAAGCTCCGCCGCTTGTCTTGTTTTCAG
Source organism: Exiguobacterium sp. s145 (assembly GCF_018618835.1). Taxonomy (NCBI): domain Bacteria; kingdom Bacillati; phylum Bacillota; class Bacilli; order Caryophanales; genus Exiguobacterium; species Exiguobacterium sp. s145. Next base: position 26,615 of record NZ_JACSMV010000019.1, read on the forward strand.
CCGTTGCGGTCGGTGCCTTTGGTTACGAAGCGGGAGGTCCTGCCGGAAGTTACGTGGCAGCCGTCATTGCGACCGAAATCGGAAAACTGATCTCAAAAACGACGCGACTCGATATCATTTTGACGCCATTCATCACCTTGCTCATCGGTTTTGTGAGTGGAAAATATGTCGGAGCTTGGATTGGAACGCTGATGACCGATTTAGGGGAAATCATCCGGTGGGGAACAGAAAGAGAACCTTTAGTCATGGGGATTTTTGTAGCGACCGTCATGGGTCTCGCTTTGACGGCTCCCATCTCGAGTGCAGCTCTCGGAATCATGTTAGGTCTGGATGGACTGGCAGCCGGTGCTGCAACGATCGGCTGTGCCGCACAAATGATCGGTTTCGGTGTCATCAGTTATCGCGATAACGGGATTGGGGGTTTCATTGCCCAAGGAATCGGCACGTCGATGTTACAAGTGGGTAATATCATTCGAAATCCATGGACGATTGTCCCGCCGACACTGGCGGGCGCACTGCTCGCACCGTTCGCGACCGTTTTATTGACGCTCGAAAGTAATGCTGAAGGATCGGGTATGGGGACAAGCGGACTGGTCGGTCCACTGATGATGCTAAAAACGATGGGATTCGAAGGCGAGTACTACTTAGCGGTTTTCGTATTGTGTTTCCTGGCACCAGCACTGATCAGTTATTTGATTTACCGTATCCTCCGTCGCATGGGACGGATTAAAGACGGGGATCTGAAAATCGAGTATTGATGAACAAATTTTTTCGATGAGTAGATAAGCAAGGGTGGCAGATTATCATTCTGCCACCCTTGCTTTTTTGTAGAGACTGACTCAAAAGTCAGTCCCTTCATGTTCACAGTGAAAAGCCGAACGCACTGGAGTAAAAACTGGTGAAAAAGACATACAAGTATAAAAGATAGAGCGGAATCAAATACCGCATCCGAACGATCGGCAATTTTCTGGCGAGCCGTTTCCCGATTGCTTCGAGCAACATGATGATGGCAAATCCGACTACAAGAAGGATCAGGATTTGAGGCAGGCTACGTTCGGAATCGATAAACGAATAGCCGTACCGGAGACAGCTTGTCATGCCGACAAAACCAACAAATCGTTCAAAAGGATGCTTAACAGGTTGATCAGTCATAATAATTTCCTTTCAGGACATTTTCTAGTTGCAGTATAGCAAACAGAGCACGAAAACGCACAGAAACATTCGAATATGCTATGATGGAGCCAATGAAAAAGCAAGTATTGAAGGAGTGTAACAGATGAAAAAATTAGAATCGAAAGAACAATTTGATCAAGCGAAAAAAGAAAAATCGATTTTCCTCTTTTCAGCGGATTGGTGCCCGGATTGCCGGTTTTTAGATCCCTTCATGCCGGAAATGGAACAGACGTTCAGTGAATTTAATTTTTATTACGTCGACCGCGATCAGCACATTGAAATTGCCCAGGAAATGGACATCTTCGGAATTCCGAGCTTTGTTGCGTATCGTGAAAATGAAGAAACGGGTCGTTATGTCGGGAAAGAACGAAAAACACCTGAACAGGTGACCGCATTTTTAGAAACAGTCTGAAACAAAAGCGAGCGCTGACTCGCTTTTTTTAATAGGAAAGGATGAAATGGATTCATGGAACTACAACAAATTCGCCGCCTCGTTACGGAGGCATTTGATACCACTCAATATACAACGTATTTCGATCGGGAAAAATCGGTTCTCCGCATCGAACGCAAACAGGATCGGACAGGAGTCGATCTGGGATTGAATCCGCTTGTAGCGAAAGCAAAGCGTCGCGGTGTCATAGCGGTCGAAGAGACGATCGAATACATTAAAGCCGTTTTGGAGCAGACGGAACCGGTTTCGCTGATTGGTCATGAACAACGGGTCTTCCCTGTCATTCGGGCAAAATCTTTTGCCGATGAGACGAAAGATGGCAAAAAAATCATCAGTACACCACATACCGGTGAAACGAAAATCATGTACGCGCTTGATTTAGGGGCTACGTACCGGTTGATTGACGAAGAATTGTTGAATCAAGCAGGATGGACGACCGAACATTTGTCAGAGGCAGCGCGGTTTAATTTAAAATCACTCGAAGCGCCGTTTAAGATGGATGAAGTGGCCGGGAATATCTTTTATTTCTTGAGTACGGGTGACGGCTACGAAGCGAGTCGTGTCTTAAACAAACAATTATTGAGCGATTACGCTGAAAAAATGACAGGAGAGTTTGCTGTTGGAATTCCGCATCAGGACGTGCTGATCTTTGCTGACATTCGAAACGACGCGGGATACGATGTTCTGCAACAATTGATGTTTGACTTCTTCACGAACGGACGGGTTCCGGTAACGGCACTTCCTTTCATGTACGAAGAAGGCAGACTCGAACCTGTCTTCGTCCTTGCAAAAAACAAGCATCCGAAAAGCTGAATAATCTGCTACAATAGGCATTGTGAGAAAGTTTGAAGGGAGTCATGGATTGCATGAATGTTTTTTATAATAAAGAAGGTGTCGGAGACGTCTTGATGGTCATCTTAGCAGATGCACCCCGCGCTGAAATCACTGCCGAAAGAAAAGGCGATGTAGCAACGATTTTCCATGGCGAAGACGTAATTGGCTATAACATCTTCGAAGCATCAAACCAGTTTGAATTAAATGCTGTAGGACCGGTCGACTTGACACCGGAAATTGTTGAAACGATTCAACGCGTACTAGGAGAAAATGGAATCAATTTTGAAGCACGTGAAATTGATTATTCACCTAAATTCGTCGTCGGATTCGTAGCATCTGCCGAAAAACATCCAGATGCGGACAAGTTGTCGGTTTGTCAGGTAGAGGTGGATGGTCAGACACTGCAAATCGTCTGCGGGGCACCTAATGTTGCCGCCGGACAAAAAGTAGTCGTCGCTAAACCGGGGGCGGTCATGCCGTCCGGATTGATTATTCGTCCTTCCGCTTTACGTGGAGTGGCTTCTAGCGGAATGCTTTGTTCTGCCCGGGAACTGGCATTGCCGGATGCACCGCAGGAAAAAGGAATTCTTGTACTCGAAGATACCGCGAAAACGGGGGAAGCATTTTTAATCGGTCGATAATTCGGCCGATTTTTTAACAAGATGGAGGGGTGAGGGAATGAGCAATCGTTATGAGCAGTCGTTAAAGGAACAAGCAGCACGGATTCGACGTGAATTAGCAGGCGAAAAAGAAACGAAACCCGTCGAACGTCCCAAAAAAGAAGAACGTGAAGATCGATTCGTGTTGACGGATGTTCCATCGCCTATTTACGGATTCCAACGACCTAAAAAGCAACGGTCGATCCAAGAGGAAATCCATTCGGACGAATCTGAAGTCGATGTTTCAAGTGTACATGAAGAGGAAAAGTCATCAGAAGAGTCGCTTGAACATGAGACAGAGGAATTGAACGAAGGGTCGCGGATCGAGACGATGGAACAAACGGATCTAACCGAAGCGGATGCTGGCTTAGTACCGATGACAGATTCAGAGATTCTCGTTCCGGAACCGTCGATTGAAGAAAATTCTTCGCCGGAGGATATTGTCGAAAATAAAGTCGAAGCACAAGCGTCAACAGAAACTCTTCTTCCTGAAGAAGAAGAGGATGCAGTTGAAGAAGCAGAAAATCCGGGTGCAGAAGAAACGGACAAAGAAGATACGGTAGAAGAAACAGTTGCAGAAGAAACCGACAAAGAAGAAACAGTGGAAACGCAAATCGAAGCGACTCCTGAGGTTCCTGTAGCAGATCAGACGGTACAGGAAGAAACAGAAACCATTCCGTCCTCAACAGATATGGTACACGTGGATTCTCAGATGGAAGAACCGCTCTCTGCCGACGACGCTTCAGTTGATGAAATGAAGCAAGTAGTTGCAGTGGAAACAGAACCGACGGCAAACCAGTCGATTCAAATCAAAAAGCCGGTCGGTCCGCCGGTAAACGTCGTGATGACGACGAAGGACTTGATGGCGATGTATCGTGCACGTCGGGAACAAAATAATTTACATGGTAAAAAATAAGTCGGTTTGCTATAATGGTACAGGTTTTGTACCCAAGCCCGATGGTACGGACCGGAACGTGAATTGGAGGGCTCATATATGACAAATTATCATTTTGTAGGGATTAAAGGAACAGGGATGAGTGCGCTCGCCCAAGTACTGCATGAAATGAATCATCAAGTACAAGGTTCTGATATTGACAAGCATATTTTTACAGAGGATGCCTTACGGGCAAAAGGAATTCCGTTTTTCCCGTTTAGTGCGGAAAACATTAAAGAAGATCAAGTCATCATCCAAGGGAATGCTTTTGGGGATGACCATCCAGAAATTGCTCGGGCAAAGGAACTGGATTTGACGATTTATCACTATTACGATTTCTTGGGGCATTTAGCAGATGAGTATCGGTCTGTTGCGATTACAGGATCACATGGTAAAACATCGACGACTGGTTTACTCTCGCACGTCTTGAGTGGAATTACACCAACGGCATTTCTGATTGGTGATGGAACAGGTGCCGGTGTGGCAGAAGCAAAAGCATTTGTCTTTGAAGCGTGCGAGTACAAACGCCACTTCTTATATTACAAACCGGACTATGCCATCATGACGAACATTGACTTCGACCATTCTGACTACTTTACGGGAATCGACGACGTCGTCTCGGCATTCCAAGAGATGGCGATGCAGGTCAAACAAGCAATCGTTGCTTGTGGAGATGACGAGCACCTGCAAAACCTTCAGGCGAATGTTCCGATTCTGTATTATGGTTTTGGAGAAAATAATGATTTCCGTGCAGAAAACGCGACGTCGACGCCGGACGGAACATCATTTGATGTCTATCTCCGGGATGATTTTTACGGGACGTTCCTGATTCCTGGTTTTGGCCGACACCATGTCTTGAATGCGTTGTCTGTCATTGCGATCTGCCAGTATGAAGGACTGAACAAAGAAGAAGTCGCTGCACGTCTGTCTACATTCGGTGGAGTGAAACGTCGTTTTAGCGAAACAAACTTCGGTTCGCAAATCCTTGTTGACGACTACGCGCATCACCCGAAAGAAATCAGTGCGACGATTGAATCGGCACGCAAGAAATATCCGGATCGTGAAGTCGTAGCGATTTTCCAACCGCATACGTATACCCGCTTAAAGTCATTCATGGATGATTTTGCGACATCATTACGTGAGGCGGATGCTACTTATCTGTGTGAAATCTTTGGATCGGCACGTGAGCAAGAAGGGCAAGTCCGTGTAGAAGATTTACAAGATAAAGTGCCGGGGTCTGATATTTTGACGCGGGACAATGTATCGATTTTACGTAAACATGAAAATGCCGTGTTGCTCTTTATGGGAGCAGGAGACATTCAAACGTATCAACACCAGTACGAGAACGCAAAGTAATATCGTGAAGTATAAACAGGCGCTGACATTCATTTGTCAGCGTCTTTTTTGTCGGTTTCGTGAAACAAAAAATCGGAAGTGATTTTGAGGAGAAATCTGTTGAATTTTTGATTGCATCTTGAATTGATTTTTGGAATAGTGGGGGTATGTTATTTAGAAAGGAAAGACGTCATGGGACAAATTTTACTCATCTTACTGTTGCAGCTGATTTACGTACCTGTTTTGACACTACGTACCATCATGCTCGTCAAAGGAAGAACTATCATTGCAGGTGTGTTAGGAACGGTTGAAACGTTGATTTATATCTTTGCGCTCGGAATCGTATTCCGTGACTTGACGACAGTCGGCATGATTGTCTACGCCCTTGGATTCGGGCTTGGAATTCTGATCGGAGGATTCGTCGAACGGAAGCTGGCAATCGGATACAACATGATTCAAGTGCATACACAGGACTTCCCAGCAGAGCTGATTCAGGTCATCCGGGATAACGGATTCGGAGTCACGCATTATCAAGGGCAGGGCCGTGATGGAATTCGATACCGTCTGGATGTACTAGCAGCCCGGACGAGAATGAAAGTGTTGCGTAATCTGGTCGAGGAATATGAACCAAAAGCTTTTCTTGTCGCATTTGATTCCGTTGATTTCAAAGGAGGCTATATGCTCAAGGGATTAAAACGATCCCAGTAAGGAATTTCATCATCGGTCTCTGAAAGAATCTCCCATGAAATCATGTTTAAGTTTTGTTATTTAAGGATAAAGACGATATAGAACAAAACACAGTTTTATGAGAGGAGAGATCGTTCATGATTAGTAATCACGCTAAGAGTGCTTTAAACCAACAGGTGGCAAACTACGGGGTACTGTTTGTAAAACTTCATAACTACCACTGGTACATTAAAGGTCCTGATTTCTTGACGCTGCATGTAAAACTTGAAGAGTTATACACTTGGGTTTCAGAACAATATGATGTCGTGGCAGAACGTCTGTTGATGAACAATGGAATGCCTTCTGCGACGCTGAAGGAATATTTAGAGCAGACGACGCTTGAAGAAGCAAAACCGGGTTTATCGGCAGATGAAATGGTGGAGTCGGTCATCAGTGATTTCCAACAGATTCGCAAAGAAATGCTAGATGCAATCGTTCATCTTGAATCGCAAGACGTAACGGTTGAAGATGATTTGCTGGCACAAGCAAAAGAAATCGAGAAACAAATTTGGATGTTGCGCGCGACATTAAAAAAATAACTTAAAAAAGCGGATGGCTTCATCCTATGTGGAATAAGCCATCCGTTTTCCCTTACTTTAAGTTTTCAGGATTCAAGACGTCGAGTTCAGGTAAAACGAAGCGACCGTCTTTGCGAATCAAAACATCATCAAACCAGATTTCTCCGCCGCCGTAATCCGGACGTTGAATGTTCACCAAATCCCAGTGAATGGATGAGTCGTTTCCGTTATACGCTTCAGCATATGCTTGACCAGGCGTAAAGTGGAAACTGCCGTCGATTTTTTCATCAAACAAGATATCCTTCATCGGGTGTTGGATGAATGGGTTGACACCGATTGCGAATTCTCCGACGAAACGAGCTCCGGCATCTGTATCAAATACTTGGTTGATGCGTTCCGTATCATTCGCAGTCGCTTCGACGATTTTTCCGTCTTTAAACGTCAGTTTGACGTTCTCGAAGGTAAAGCCCTGGTAAGGGGAAGGTGTATTGTATGAAATCGTTCCGTTGATTGAATCTTTGACCGGTGCCGTAAAGACTTCTCCGTCCGGAATATTGGCATTGCCGGCACACTTGATGGCTGGAATGTCTTTGATTGAGAAAGTCAGGTCTGTTCCGGGACCGACGAGACGAACGCGGTCGGTTTTATTCATCAAATCGACGAGGGGCGTCATCGCTTCACCCATCTTCGCGTAATCGAGCGTACAGACATCGAAGTAGAAATCTTCGAAAGCTTCTGTCGACTGGTTCGCCAGTTGGGCCATTGAAGTCGTCGGGAAGCGCAATACGACCCATTTCGTACCTTTGACACGATCTTCGGTATGCATTTTACCGAGCGTTTTACCGTACAGCTTCATTTTGTCAGACGGGACATCGGAAAGTTCATTGATATTGTCTCCTGCACGCAGACCGATATAAGCATCCATCGCCTGCATTTGTTTTTGTTCGATGTCTGCCATCAACTGAAGTTGTTCTTTCGACGCATTGCGGTACAATTTCCGTAACACACGGTTATCCTTTAAGAGGACGAATGGAAGACCGCCGGCTTCATAAGCGGCATCAACGAGTGCTTCGACAAGTTCACGTTCGATTCCGAAATTCTCGATCAAGACTTTTTCACCAGGAGCAAGTGCTACTGAATAATTGATAAGATTCGTTGCGAGTTGTGTTAGGCGCGGGTCACGCATGAAAAGTTCCTCCTCAAAATGATGTATGTAGGTTTCATTTATCATTGTAACGGAAATAAACCATTTGGAGTAGCAGGAACAACTTCTCCGACGTCGAACTACCAACTAGACACTAGCAAAAGAAATTGGAGGCACGAACCATGGAAATTACATTAGGCGGAATTGCCGGACTGGTTGCTGCGATTGCATTCGTAGTACTCGTCATCTTCCTCGCACGCGTATTGAGCGCAGCAGGCAAGACACTTAACAACGTAGCAGATACGACAGCAGGGCTTGAGCGTCAATTAGACGGCATCATGATGGAGACGACAGCGTTGTTACACAAAACGAACCGTCTTGTCGATACGATTGAAGAAAAAACAGAATTACTTGCACCGGTTGCGAACTCGATCGAAGAACTCGGAACATCGCTCAATAAAGTAACAGATTCAGTTCGTACTGTGTCTGACACGGTCGCAGGTGCTGCCGATACAAACAAAGAACAAATCGCACAAGCTGTCCGTTGGGGATCAGTCGCGGTTGAACTGTTTAAAAAAAATAAGCCTGAACCAGGCCAAGACGTGACCTCTTCGACAACAGCTACAACAACAGTCGAAAAGAAACCGCGTCGTCGCTTCCGTAAAAAAGCAGAAACACCGGTTACACCGGAAATCGTTTCTGTCCCGGATGTCGAGAGTATTCCAGATGAGTTGAAGGGAGATCGTTCATAATGACAAAACAACATCCATACCAAGCACAAGATACTTCTAAAGGTGGCGGATTCCTTGCCGGCATCATCGTCGGTGGACTAATCGGCGCAGCAGCGGCTTTATTATCAAGTCCGAAATCGGGTCGTGAAATGCGCGGAATGCTTGATGAGCGGACAGCACCGGCACGCCAACGTTTAAACGAACAGACACAGGTCGTTCGCGAAAAAGCAGAACCACTCGTAGGCGAATGGATTCAATTAGCAAAAGATAAAGCAGCACCTGTCATTGAAAAAGCGAAAAAGAATCCGACAGTCCAGGAAGCGGCGCAATATGCCGGTTTTGAAAAAGACCAATCGAGCATCGATGCTGCACTTGCAGAAGCGGAACAACTGGTCCGTGATATCGAACGTGAAATCGGGGATGAAGTGGACGGCGCTTCTGTCGCAGAACAACTCGATACAGAAACCGTTGCAGAACTGTCGGATTTCCGTGAGCATCTCGAAGAAGAGCAGGATGATTCAGAAGATGAGGATAACGATCCTCAGTCAAAATTAAGCCATGAAAAGAAACCTAAAAAATAAAGAATCGGAGCGTACTGCCTGACTTTTAACGGGTAGTACGCTTTCTTTATATACAATTGCAAAAGAGTTCGCTATAATTAGTTGCTATTACGAGCTATATGCTGATTAGGGAGTGGTAGAAGAATGGATCAACATGCAGAATTGAAACGTTTACGGGATGAACTTGATTTAGTGAACGCTGAGTTGCTGGCGTTAATTAATAAACGAGGGGAAATAGCGGTTGAAATTGGTGAAGTTAAACGTGCCCAGGGAATCGACCGGTATGATCCGGTCCGTGAACGCCAGATGCTTGAATCGATTGCAGCGAGCAATCATGGTCCATTTGAAACAGGACGCCTACAGCACGTATTTAAAGAAATTTTTAAAGCCTCACTTGAACTTCAAGGGGAGGATCGGACACGGAAGTTGTTAGTCTCGAGAAAACAAAAACCTACGAATACAATCATTCGCATCGGGGATGATGTGATTGGTGATGGTTCCCAACAATTGATTGCCGGTCCATGTGCAGTCGAAAGTGAAGAACAGGTGTTTGAGGTGGCAGAGCAACTTGCGAAACATGGTGTTCGATTCATGCGTGGCGGTGCTTACAAACCACGGACATCACCATACGATTTCCAAGGTCTTGGATTAGAGGGATTAAAGATGTTGAAAAAAGCAGCTGATGCGCATGGTCTTCATGTCATCTCTGAAATCATGACGCCAAGCGCGGTCGAATCAGCACTTCCTTACGTAGACATCATTCAAGTCGGTGCCCGCAACATGCAGAACTTTGACTTATTGAAAGAAGTAGGGCGGACGAACAAGCCGGTGCTGTTGAAGCGGGGCTTATCGGCTACACTTGAAGAATTCATGTACGCTGCGGAATACATTATGGCAAGCGGAAATGAACAGGTGATCCTATGCGAACGCGGAATTCGGACGTATGAACGGGCGACCCGCAATACACTCGATATCTCCGCCGTTCCGATTCTCAAACAAGAAACGCATCTTCCGGTCATGGTCGATGTAACCCATTCGACGGGCCGTAAAGATTTACTTCTTCCGACTGCAAAAGCAGCGTATGCGATCGGAGCTGATGCCGTTATGGTAGAAGTCCATCCGTTTCCGGCGCTTGCGTTATCGGATGCAAACCAACAATTAGATTTTAATGAGTTCGATTCGTTCATAGAGAATCTGACTTCTACTTTTCCGGCACTAAACGTTCAATGATTTTCTAAAAAGACTGTTCTTTAGCGAATGAAAACGTTTTACAATGAGGGAAGAATGGGAAAAGAAAGTTATCTTTTCCTGTCTTCCTTTCGTGTTGCCTAAAAATGAAAACAAGAATGAAAACAAAAAGGTTGTCTAAAATAAGGAGGAATTTGTTTTGAACAGTAATATAACGATTTATGATGTCGCACGGGAAGCCGCCGTCTCCATGGCGACCGTCTCGCGTGTAGTGAATGGAAATCCGAACGTCAAACCGTCGACACGGAAAAAAGTACAGGATGCCATCGACCAGCTCGGCTACCGTCCGAATGCCGTCGCGCGAGGTCTTGCCAGTAAGAAAACGACGACTGTCGGGGTTATCGTACCGGATATTTCAAATATCTTTTTTGCAGATTTAGCGCGGGGAATTGAAGACGTTGCAACGATGTATAAGTACAATATCATCCTATGTAACTCAGATCAAAATCCTGAAAAAGAAATTCATTTGTTGAATACGTTACTTGGTAAACAAGTCGATGGAATCATCTTCATGGGCGGGCGTCTTCATGAAGATCTTGTCCGTGAATTTAAAACATCACCTGTTCCGATTGTATTGGCGGCTACTTTAAACCAAGATTATGATTTGCCGGCCGTTAATATTGATTACGAAAGTGCTGCACATGATGCTGTAAAATCTCTGATTGACAATGGTCATAAACGGATCGGATTCATTACTGGGCCACTGGAACAACAAATTAATGGCGAAAAGAAATTTGCCGGCTACCGGAGCGCCTTGGAAGAAGCTAATTTACCGTTTGATGAGCAAAACGTTGTCCTTGGAAACTACACGTACGATTCAGGTATGAAGGCGATGAACCAATTACTTGAACTCGGGGATGCTTGTCCGCGTGCGATTTTTGCAGGGACAGACGAAATGGCGCTTGGTGTCATTCACGCTCTTCAAGATGCCGGTCATCAAGTTCCAGAAGACTTTGAAGTCATCGGTCATGATAACACACGTCTTGCGACGATGATTCGTCCAAAACTGACGACGGTCGTTCAACCGATGTATGATATCGGAGCCGTTTCCATGCGTTTGTTGACGAAAATCCTCAATAAAGAAGAAATCGAGACAAACGATGTGACGTTACCACACCGAATCGAACAACGGGATTCTACACGTTCTTGATCTAAAAAAGTCTGTTCCTTTCCGATTGGAAAAGAAACAGACTTTTTTTATCGTTTAACGACGATCGTTTGGTCTTGGTGATGGTGTAATTGATCGTTCTCGACATGAAGTCGGACGATGGTCTCTCCTGGATGTGTCAATGAGACTTCACCTACGTATTGATCCGATTTTTTAGTGAGCGGCAGATACGTATGTTTTTCGATACCGGGTTCGATGACTTCAATTTGAACATCTGCCTTGAGCGGTTTGCCGTTTAGGAAAACATGAAAGGAGACGGGAAGTTTTGACCCGGCTTTCATTGTTTTAGCGCCCATGTAATGAACGGATAATCCTTCAACGGTAGCGTGTTCATGTGCATGTTCAGTCTTCTTCTTTTTTGTGCCTTCGTGCGAGTGATCCATGACGACGAATGAGATCTTATCCATATGGTGGAGTCCGTTTTTATCATTGATATGATAAAGACCTTCGTATTCGCCTTCGGCAAGCTTGGCTTCGGCTTGATAAGTACCTTTCTTTTTTAATGCCGCTTTAAACTTTTGATGAACCGCTTCTTTTTCATCCGCTTTCCAGACTTCGAAAGCTACGTTTTCCAGATTAACAGCCTTTTTGTTTTCAAGTGCTGTCGCTTGGAAAACTACTTTTTGGTTTTCCATCGTCTTCGCCGGTACATCAACTGTAACGTCGACCGGTTTTTTTCCCGAGCCTTGCATTGTATCGTGATCCATTGCTTGTTTGTCATTCGCGCATCCGGCAAGCAAAAGTCCTGTCGCGAAAAACATCCCCATGAAGCCTATTGTTTTTTTCTTCAACACGGATTCCCCCAATTTTCGTTTACTAAATAAAGTAATGAAAGCTTATTCAGTATAACAAGAACTTGTGAAATGCCCACGAAGTAATTGTGAAAAGAACAAGACATTTTTAATCATTTGAATAAGGGGAGGAGAACGATAAGTGTTCTTTTTTAGAATCATCGATGAACGGCCACAGTAATCGTTTAACGGTCTCCCAGTTTTTTTCTTCGATTTCCGGACGACGAGGAATCATCGGATACAGCGGAACAGGATCGGCCCATGTCACCGGAACCGTCGGACTCTCTTTCTGCCATCGCTGAATCCATTCTTCCGGAAGATTCCCGTGGAAGGGAGATTGATTCGTTAAAGCAGCAAATACTTGACTCCAGGCGCGAGGGACGACGCGGTACCAATCGTACCCGCCGCCACCTAAAGCGACAATCCGGCCGTCTGTGTACCGGTCAGCAGCCTCAACAGCGATTTGAGGAATCTGTTCGTAGCTTTCCATCGTTAACGACAGATGGGTCAAGGGATCAAGGGCATGTGCATCTGCACCATTTTGAGTAATGATGAGATCCGGTTTAAAGAGTTCGCATGCTTCGAACAAAACAGTCCGGTAAGCCTGCAAAAAAGAAGCGTCTTCCGTAAAAGCGTCAAAGGGAACATTCCAGCTCCAGCCGTAGCCTTCCTCTGCTCCACGCTCCGTCACCATTCCGGTTCCGGGAAATAAGTAACGTCCGGTTTCGTGAAGCGACAATGTCATGACATCCGCCCGGTTGTAAAACGCCCATTGAACACCATCACCGTGATGGGCATCGGTATCGACGTATAAAATCCGGCAATCGTATTTTTGAATCATGGCTGCCATCGCGACGGCAGTGTCGTTGTAGATACAAAAACCGGAAGCCCGTCCGCGAAAGCCGTGATGCAGTCCACCTCCGATATGGAATGTCCGCCGGTATTGACCGGACAGGACGAGTTCGCATGCTTCAATCGTTCCGCCGACGAGCAAGGCCGCACTCTCATGCATCCGGTCAAACAGCGGGGTATCCTCAGTCCCTAATCCGTACATTTGCGCCTTCATCGGAGAAAGTTCGCCGTGTCCTGCGAGTTTCACCGCCTGTATGTAGTCCGCATCGTGTATCAGCGACAATTCCTCGTCGGTTGCCGGACGGGGGACGATGCAATCGACGGTCTCGAGAGCACCGGTTGCTTCCAACAGCGACAAGGTCAATTCGAGTCGGATCGGATTAAACGGATGGGAGTCGGAGAACCGGTAGGCGGCCTCTTCCGGGCTGTAAAGATAAGCAAACTCCTTCATCGGCTCATGTCAGGACCGACGACGTCGAATCCTTCCTTTCGTAATTTTTCGATGACGCGGATTGGATTCATTGTTTGGACACGAAAAGCGACGATTCGGACGTACGGATCATTTGTCGGGTAGACCAGGACGTTTAGGATGTTGACGTTTGTTTTCGCCAGGAGTCCGGCAATTTTAGCAAGTGTTCCTGCCGTATTTTCGACGCGGACTTCGATTTGGGAACTCGGTTCAAGGGCACCAGTCAATTGGACGAATGTCCGCAACAAATCCGTCTCTGTCACTAAGCCGACCAATCTTCGTCCCCGCACAATCGGAAGACAGGAGAGGCGGTGTTCGTAAAATAAGACCGCCGCATCTTCGATGAAATCGAGCGGGTGAGCGGTGATGGGTGTTCGTTGCATGATGCTTGAAACAGCATTTTGCTGATCCTTCAAAAAAGTTTCCGGGTGAAAGACGCTGCTTGCGCTTTGCATCTCCTGAAGACCAATCAGCCCGAGCAGTTCCTGACGGGCGTTCGTCACAGGCAAGTGACGGATTTTGTGACGGCGCATCAACTCAGCCGCATGAGCAATTGAATTCGTAGGTTGGATGGTGATACAGTGTGTCTTCATGATTTGTTCGATTAACATGCGATCCCTCCTTAATCGTACATGAAGCGACGGCGGAGCCGTAAGGCATCGAAATGCGCTACGACTTCAGGTGCGACATGTTTACCGATCCGTGCCATTAAACAATTGGCAGGATGCGAGGCGATTTCTGGATCGTCCGTCGGGAAAAACACCAAACCACCGTGATTCATCATCTTTTCCATGATTTTGCGGTAGTCCCAAACGGATAAACCACTTCCTTTTAAATCCCAGTGCCAATAATATTCTGTCGTTAAAATCAAATAATGTTCCATTGCCGGATCGAGCATCGAAACTTCGAGGAGTTTCTTACCGATTTGTTGTCCCCGAAAACGGGCTGCCACTTCGATGGCACCCAGTTCTAAAATATACGGATTGTTCCCTTCGCTCCATGTCTCATACGGATCGGGATACAGGAATGTTACGTAGCCGATGATATCATTTCCTTGTCGGGCGATGATGATGCGTCCTTCTTCCAGCGCAGCGATCTCAACGAGTGCTTCGTGTTGCTCCGCTGGTTGTCGAAAAGCTGTCAGCCCGGGATCGAGTGTGTAAGTAGCAAGGATCTGGCTTGTGACTGGTCCTTCGATTTCCACCGGACCAAGCGATGTTTCATGAGTACGATGATTGAATTGTTTTTCAAACATGTAAGCGTCACCACCTTCTTGTTCATTATAATCGAAAGCAGCAAAAGAAAGAGAGGGATTTTTTAACAAATTGACGGCAAATGGATTGAACTACACGATAACTAGCTTATAATGTAGGAGAGAACAGTGAAGGGGAGGAACGAGACATGAAAGTTTTGAAAGCGCTTCCGGGGAAGCATTGGTTATCCGAATATGATGGTTCAGATTCATATGATTGGCAAGAAGCGGAACAGTATTTTTCGTGGTCGACGACGGGGAAAGTCAACATGGCCTACGAAGCAATCGATCGTCATGCAGAAGGTGAACGTGCCAATAAGACGGCATTGATTTATTTTGACGGGACAACGGAACAGACGTTTACGTATGCCGATATGAAAAGACTGACGAATAAAGCGGCGAACGTCCTGAAAGACGCAGGAATCGAAGCGGGAGATCGGATTTTCATTTTCATGCCACGTTCACCGGAATTGTATTTTGCCTTACTCGGTGCGTTGAAAGTCGGCGCGATTGTCGGTCCACTATTCGAAGCCTTCATGGAGCAGGCAGTCCGGGATCGCCTGCTGGATTCGGAAGCAAAAATGCTGATTACGACAAAAGCCTTATTGCCGCGTGTTCCTGTTGATGAGCTGACATCTCTCGAACAGATTTTCCTGGTTGATGAAGACGTCGAGGAAGACGATAAAATCAAGGACTTCCGACAAGCGTTTCAACAAGCATCTGAATCGTTTGAGCCTGTCTGGCTGGACCGGGAAGATGGTTTGATTCTTCATTATACATCGGGTTCGACGGGTAAACCGAAAGGCGTTTTACATGTTCAAAATGCCATGATCCAACATATGATGACAGGACGATGGGTGCTTGATCTACAGGAAGACGACGTCTACTGGTGTACGGCAGATCCGGGATGGGTCACGGGGACAAGCTACGGTATCTTTGCACCTTTCTTAAACGGTGCGACGAATGTTGTCGTAGGCGGTCGCTTTAACCCGGACTTCTGGTACAGTGTCATCGAGAAATATAAAGTAACTGTGTGGTACAGCGCACCAACTGCTTTCCGAATGCTGATGGGAGCAGGGGCGGAAGTCGCCAATACACATGATTTGTCCAGTTTACGGCATGTCCTTTCCGTAGGAGAACCTCTTAATCCGGAAGTCATCCGCTGGGGGAAAGAAGCTTTTGATCAACGGATTCATGATACGTGGTGGATGACGGAGACAGGGGCCATGATGATCTGTAACTACAAATCCATGGATATCAAACCGGGATCGATGGGGAAACCGATTCCGGGAACAAAAGCGGCTATTGTAGATGATCAGGGAAATGAGTTACCTCCGTTCCGGATGGGAAATTTGGCATTAAAAACACCTTGGCCGTCGATGATGCGCCAAATTTGGAACAATCCGCAAAAGTACGAGTCGTATTTCTTTAAAGGGTGGTATGTATCAGGGGACTCGGCCTATATGGACGATGAAGGATACTTCTGGTTCCAGGGTCGTGTCGATGATGTCATCATGACTGCCGGAGAACGTGTTGGACCATTCGAAGTGGAAAGCCGCTTAGTCGAGCATCCGGCTGTTGCAGAAGCGGGTGTCATCGGGAAACCGGATCCGGTTCGCGGTGAAATCATTAAAGCCTTCATTTCGCTGAGAGACGGTTATGAGCCGACAGAAGAGCTCAAACAAGAAATTCAAAAGTTTGTCAAAGAAGGATTAGCCGCACATGCTGCTCCGCGTGAAATTGATTTCCGCGATAAATTACCGAAAACACGTAGTGGTAAAATCATGCGTCGTGTTTTAAAGGCGTGGGAGCTGAATCTTGAAACGGGAGATTTGTCGACGATGGAAGACTGAGGAAACATCATAAAACGAGACCATCTATTTCCGGAAAAATCGGAAGTAGGTGGTTTTAATTTTAAAAGGAAACCTAAAAAAACACCGACTTGTTTAGAGTCGGTGTTTGAGTGACGGAACTTGGATTACTCTGCATTTTTCCGATTCTCATCGGCTTTCTTTTTGGCATCAGCCTTGGCTTTTGCTTCATCCGCTTTACGTTTGGCATCAGCATCAGCTTTGGCTTTTGCTTCATCCGCTTTACGTTTGGCATCAGCATCAGCTTTGGCTTTTGCTTCATCCGCTTTACGTTTGGCGTCAGCATCGGCCTTGGCTTTTGCTTCATCCGCTTTACGTTTGGCATCCGCATCGGCCTTGGCTTCGTCCGCTTTACGTTTGGCATCCGCATCGGCCTTGGCTTTTGCTTCATCTGCTTTACGTTTGGCGTCAGCATCGGCTTTGGCTTTTGAGTCGTCCGCTTTCTGTTTCGCGTCAGCGTCGGCTTTGGCTTCTGCTTCTTTTTTCTTTCGATCTTGTTCGGCTTGCTTTTTCTTTTCCGCTTCCGCTTTTTTCTTCGCTTCCGCTTCTTTTTTCTTTTGATCTTCCTCTTTGAAACGACCGGTATTTTTGAAGTCGTCTGCACTGACAGAGGCTGGCTGATTGAATCGGGCACCTGACTTGAAGTAACTGCTGTTTGCGTTATATGTCAGATTCGCCATTTGAGCCCAAAGATTTTGTGTCCGTTGATAGTACGTCGTCGCACCCATCAAGGAGTTGTTTTGGTCATGTCCGGTCCAGACGGCAAGCGTGACACCAGGTGTTGAACCGACAAGATATGAGTCTTTGATTTCATTCGTCGTCCCGGTTTTACCTGCCCAATCACCAGGTGCCTTGAGTAATGAATTGGCATATTGCGCCGTTCCTTTATCAAAGACACCTCGCATCATATCAAGCGTTAAATAAGCCGTCCGATCCTGGTAAATCCGTTTTTTCTTTGATTTTGCTTTATAGATGTTTTTGCCGTCTTTCGTAATCTTCGAGATGACATACGGTTTGACGTATTGCCCGTAGTTGGCAAGTGTCGCATAGGCGCCGGCCAGTTCGACCGGTGTGATTTCCATCGTTCCTAACGCGGCAGATGGTGCATAGCGGATGTTATCGGGAATTTCAATTCCCATATCCACTAATTTTTGAATCGAGTTCGACATGTTCATCTTTTCATACGTTTTAACGGCAGGAACGTTAAGCGAGAGTTCCAGTGCTTCCCGGACAGTGACGTTTCCGCGGTAACGTCCGCCTTCGTTATTGATCGGGTTATCACCGGGTTGACGCGGAACGGTCTGGTAATAATATTCTTCGTCATTAATGGTGGATGCCGGTGTGATCAATCCGTTTTCAATTCCGTTTGAATAAACAAGAATCGGTTTAGCGGTAGAACCGATTTGGCGTTTCGCCTGGAAAGCGCGGTTGAAGTCATCCGCTGTCCCATCCGTGTAACGTCCACCGACAAATCCCAGTATCCGGCCGGTTTCATTTTGAACCATAACCGCAGCGGTCTCTTCCGGATCTTTTTTCGTGACGGTCTTTTTCGTTTTTGGATTAACGACTTGTTTGTATTGCGGCGCACTTGGGAAATTGGCCGCATTTTTAGCCGGTGCCTGCATCGCTTCATGAATCTTTTTATCGAGCGTCAAATGAATTTTATATCCACCTTGTTTCATGGCAATCATCGCCTGATCCCGGTAGTTGGCTTTGACTTCGGCCAGTTCAGAAGGTTTGACTTCATCCTCTTTAATCCCGTCCTGTTTCATGAAATAGCTGGTCATGATTTTAAGTGCTTCTTTTTCGGCTAAATCATAGACGTAAGGATACGTATCGCGGGAACGTTTTGAGGTTTTGGCAAAGTCCTTTGTAATATCGTATTTTACAGCTTTTTCATATTGGGCTTTTGTAATACTTTTTGCGACATACATCCGCTTCAAGACGGTTTTCATCCGATTGGTACTCGGCGTCAAATCTTTTTTGACGACCCCACCTTGAAGGTAAGGCGTATAGTAGTAAGGGTTTTTTGGAATACCGGCCAGGAATGCTGCTTGCGGTAATGTCAGTTTTTTAGCGGGTTTATTGAATACACCACGTGACGCAGCTTCGATTCCGGCGATATTTCGCCCGAGTGAATTCCGTCCGAATGAAACGACGTTCAGATATGCTTGAAGAATTTCATCTTTAGTCATTGCATTTTCGAGACGAAGTGCCAAAATGATTTCTTTCGCTTTTCTTTCAAAAGATACTTCATTCGTCAAAATTTGGTTTTTAATCAATTGTTGTGTTAACGTACTTCCGCCCGTCCGAGAAGACGAGTTCGTCAATTCCTGTAAGACGGCACGTAAAGTGGCTTTTGGAACGACTCCATCATGCTCATAGAAATCAACATCTTCCGTTGATAAAACAGCATCGAGCAGATAAGGAGAAATTTCTTTGATATTGACAGGTTGACGTTCTTCGTCTGTGGCGATGTTCGTCAGCTTTTCGCCACTTCCCCAGTAGATCTCACTCGTAACGGCGTAACTGTTTACTTGTTGTTTCATTTCTGTTAGTTTCGGAGCTTTTGTATCTTTGACGAGCGAAGCGAAATAGCCGCCAGCTGCTCCGACAGAAAAACTTCCGACCAACAGGACCCCTATAATGAGGAATAAAATGATATTCCAAGACACATCATATGTGATATTTGACCAGTGCCGAACGGCTTTCGTCCGGGGATGATTCCAAAACTTGAACCAGTTCTCGCGCATAAATGATCTCCTTTACATCTTAAACTTGGGTGTAAATTAACATTAAATCACAGATAGACGTATTATACCATAACTGAAGTATTAGAAAATGGCTTGACAGTGGATTCTGCTTCAACGTATCATGGAAACAGCTTCATCAAATGTATAGTAAAATCAGCTGTGATTGGAAAAAAGTAATGAACCGCTCCCTGTATCAGAGACCTAGTGGTGCTGCGAACTAGGACATAGCGCTTCATGAATTACGCTTCCAGGAGCTTCTTGAGAAATCAAGCGGACTGCCCCGTTATCGGCAATCTAAGTGGCATGATTTTCATGCAATTAGGGTGGTACCACGGAATATTCCGTCCCTTCGTTTCAGACGAGGGGACGGTTTTTTTTTAGACTATTTTAGGGGGAAGACAGATGACGTTACTTGAAGATTTAGAGTTTCGCGGATTGATCAGCCAGATGACGGATGAAGAAGGAATTAAGGAGTTACTTTCCAGTCCGACGACACTTTACACAGGATTCGATCCGACAGCTGATTCGCTCCACATCGGACATTTACTGCCGATTCTTGTCTTACGACGCTTCCAGGAAGCAGGACATCATGCGATTGGATTAGTTGGCGGAGCGACAGGGATGATCGGGGATCCAAGCGGTCGTTCGACGGAACGCTCATTGAATACATCAGATATCGTTGAAGAATTTGCTAACCGGATTAAAGGGCAGTTATCCCGCTTTTTACCGCTTGATGGTGAAAATCCGGTGACGATTGCGAACAATCTTGACTGGACAAAGGATTTGACGATCATTGATTTCTTACGTGATATCGGAAAACATTTCCCGATCAGCTACATGCTCGCGAAAGATTCCGTTGACTCGCGTCTGCAAAATGGGATTTCATTCACGGAGTTTTCTTACATGTTGCTTCAGTCATTCGATTTCCTGAAGCTGTATGAAAATGAAGGATGCCGCCTGCAGGTCGGCGGAAGTGACCAGTGGGGGAACATCACAGCTGGAATGGAATTGATCCGCCGTGTCGGTCACGATCAAAAGGCATTCGGGATTACCGTACCGCTTGTGACAAAATCGGATGGACAAAAGTTCGGGAAAACAGCCGGCGGAGCAGTCTGGCTCGATGCCGATAAAACGACGCCGTACGAATTTTACCAGTTCTGGTTCAACGTCGACGATCTCGATGTCATCAAGTTCTTAAAATACTTTACGTTCCTGACACCTGACGAAATCAACGCACTCCAACAGGAAGTCGAAACGGCACCGGAAAAACGCGTCGCGCAACGCCGGTTGGCTGAAGAGATGACGGTTCTTGTTCACGGAGCAGAGGCGCTTGAACAATCGGAACGCATTACAAAAGCACTTTTCAGCGGGGAAATCAAATCGTTGAAAGCAGAAGATATTGCCGATGCCTTTAAAGGCATGCCGCGTTTCACACTCGGTGAAGCAACCAATCTGGTCGATATCCTTGTTGAAGCCAAAATCAGCCCGTCAAAACGTCAAGCACGTGAAGATGTAACGAACGGTGCGATTTACATCAATGGAGATCGTGAACAAGAATTAACAAAAGAGATCACAAAACAAGATGCGATCGGTGATTTTACAATTATCCGCCGCGGGAAAAAGAAATACTTCGTGCTTGAACATGCTTAAATAGAATGAAAAACAACGCTGACGATTTCGTCAGCGTTGTTTTTTTGTTTAAGCGACACGGAACAACCGGAGCGGAAGCAGTCGAACCGCGATTGTCGTTGCAAGCAATGCTTTCAGGACATCTCCCAAAATAAACGGTGTGTTGATGACCAGGGCATCCATGAAGGAAAGGTGGAGAACCAGCATTAATCCGAATGTACCAAGGACATAGACAAGACCAAGTCCAAACACAATCATCCCGATGAACAACGGCAGGAAACGGCGGGTCTTTTCAGCGACCAGACCGATGAAGAAACCGGCAATCGGAAAAGCAATCAGATAACCGACAGTCGGACCGACGAACGGGGCAAGTCCTCCTTTTCCACCGAGCAACGGGAGACCGGCAGCGGCAAGCAATAAGAAAATCAAGACAGCCAGTCCGCCGCGTTTCGCGCCGAGAATGGCGCTGACCGTCATGATGGCCAGCATTTGCAGTGTGATGGGCACAGGACCGACGAGTTGAAGTTGCGGCAACAGACTGACCGCAGAAATGATGGCAGCACCTAACGCAATAAATGTAAGATCTTTTGTTTTCATAAGATGACACGTCCTCTATGTTTTTGTGTTAACCAATATAAAATAAAGGTTAACACAAAAAAAGCAAAAGGGAAACATAAAAAAAGCACCCACCGGAGTGGATGCTTGAAACAACTGATTAACGTGAGTAGTACTCAACGACGAGTTGTTCTTGGATTTGATCGTTCAATTCAGAACGCTCTGGAAGACGGACGAACGTTCCTTCGAGCTTCTCAGCATCGAAAGTAACGAAGTCTTTAGTTGCTGGTGCAACTTCGAGTGCTTCTTTGATAACGACAAAGTTCTTCGATTTTTCGCGAACTGAGATCGTTTGACCTGGTTTCACGCGGAACGACGGGATGTCGACGCGAGCGCCATCAACTTGGATGTGACCGTGGTTGACGAGCTGACGAGCAGCACGACGTGTACGAGCCATACCCATACGGTAAACGACGTTGTCAAGACGTGCTTCAAGTAAGAACATGAAGTTCTCACCGTGGATACCAGGCATTTTGCCAGCATCGTTGAAGATACGGTTGAATTGGCGTTCGTTTACTCCGTACATGTGACGAAGCGTTTGCTTCGCTTGAAGTTGAAGACCGTACTCAGACATTTTACGACGGCTGTTACCGTGTTGTCCTGGAGCGTACGGACGTTTTGCGATTTCTTTTCCTGTTTCAGTAAGTGAGATACCGAGACGACGTGAAAGTTTCCAAGCTGGACCTGTATAGCGAGCCATAATAAGACTCCTCCTTAGTGTTCGTTATTATTTGCATAAAAATAATAACGCCATCAAACCCACGTTACGCCCATTTCATGATGTGGCACCCTCGCTTGATAGCAAAGTTACACGATGCCCCTCCGGCAAAGCCGAGTCATGAAATGTGATACGCAAGCGATTTGACCGCTATCGTTATCATTTCTGCACTTTTACAAGTATACGTCTGCTGATTCGTGCTGTCAATCAAATATGACGAAGAAGAATTTCGCTGAATGCTTCGAGACCGGCTTGATCCGTCTCATCGAAACGGCTGAGTTCAGGACTGTCGATATCGAGGACACCAATCGTTTTTCCGTCTTTAATCAACGGGACGACGATTTCCGAATTCGTGGCCGCGTCACAGGCGATGTGTCCCGGGAACGCATGAACATCCATGACGAGTTGTGTCGTCTGATCTTGTGCCGCTGTACCGCAAACGCCACGACCAAGCGGAATCCGGACACATGCCGGTAATCCTTGGAATGGTCCGAGCACCAATTCGTTTTGTTCTTGATCCATCAGATAAAAACCGACCCAGTTTGTTCGGTCGAGAAATTGACCGAGGAGTGCACTTGCATTTGACAGATTGGCAATCTGGTTTGTTTCTCCCGTCAGCAAAGCATCAAGCTGTTTATTCAACATCTCGTATTGTTTTGTACGATCGCCATCATAAGTCGTTGTCTCAAACATATAGAATTCCTCCTGAAAAATCATATTTCATTCATCTTATCGGGTTTTCCCGCGACTGACAAACAATTGATTTCAGGAATTCCGACTTAAAAATCCGGAAGAAATTAGTAAAAGCCCGAGTAAATCTATGCAAATCGGTTGCGCTATACTATTATAAGGATAAGATTAAAGCGAATTTCTCAAAATATAAAGTCGCTTGATAGGGTGGAGGTCGTAGCAAATGTGGGCATGGGTGATTGGCGTCATCGTCATCGTATTACTCGTCATGCTGTTCAGCATGGTCAGTCGGAAAAAATATTATACGAAAATCGATGAACTTGATCTTCGGAAACAAGGAATCATCAGCGCGTCGATTCCGAAGGAGTTGCAAGAACTGAAGGAACTCCCGATGGCGGGTGAGACGGAGACGAAATTCACTTCCTGGCATCAAGCATGGGAGGAACTCGTGACAGTCCACGTCGCACAAATCGACGAGACATTATATCGAGCGGAAGAAGGATTGGATCGTTACCGGTTTGTTGCGGTCAAAAATGATCTGGAAGTGACAGAACAATTAATTGCCGAACTGGAAGGATTAATTGATGAAATGCTGGCAGAGATGTCAACATTCAAAACGAATCAGTCGGTCTTGGCGGAACTCAAGGCGCAAGGCGAAACAAATTCGAGCCAAGTTCGTAAATCGCTGTTGTTGCAGGCGACGTCATTCGGACCTGCATTACCTAATTTAGAAGAGCAGGCGGAACAAATCGACCGGTTACGCGTCGAGATGGTTGCCTTTGAAGAGGCGGGCGAAGTGACGAAAGCTTATGAGACCAGTCTGTTACTGGAAGCAAAAGTAGAAGAAACACGCCAACTCGTCGAAGTGATTCCGCAACAATGGAAGACACTTGCGCATGAATTACGTCAACGGATTGACCAGCTCAGTGCCGGATACAAAGAAATGACGCTTGACGGTTATCCGCTTGAACCTCTCGGAATGCAGTCGGATATCAAACGGTTTGAAGAACAACGTCTGAGCCTCGTCAAAAAACTCGAATTCCTGGAAATCGCGGGACTTGAAGAGCAGGTGCAACAACTCGCTTCGGATATCGATCAAATGTACGATACATTCCGGCGGGAAGTCGATGCAAGACATCATGTCAAAAAAGAAAATCAATCATTGAAACAAAAAGCATTACGGATGCGGGAAAAGGTCCATCAACTGGCGCAGGAATTCAGCAAGCTCCGTGAGAATTACGAGATTTCAGCAGATTTAGGGGAACATTACGAATCGATTCAGCGCGATGAAGAAATGTTGTTCGGAGCAGCAAAAGATTTAGATGAATCGATTGCGAGCCGGATCATTCCTTTCAGCATGCTTGAAGATCAAATGCGGGATGCGGTCCGTTTGGAAGAACAGCTGATGCTTCAATATGAACGGTTCGCTGTTGAACTGCAGGCATTACGGAAGGAAGAAACGGAAGTCCGTCAACGTGTTGCCGAGTGGCGTCAACTGTTATCGACCATCCGATTACGCTTAAAACGACTCGGTCTCCCGAAAATTCCGGCAGACGTCGAAGAGGCTTTGCAGGCATCAAGCCGTTCACTGCAGACACTTGAGATGCGGTTGGAAGAGTTACCGTTTAACGTCCATTACATCGTTTCGCAAAGTGAAGATGTCAACGGAACGTTTAAAACATTGCAAGAACGGATAGATAAAGTAGTATTCGAAGTCACGTATGCAGAGCGACTCGTCCAATACGCCAATCGATTCCGTCGACAAGATAACGAGATACATATGTCGTTGACGATTGCTGAGACGAAGTTCCTTGCAGGAGACTATGAACGGACGATTGCGTTAGGGGAACAAGTGTTACAACAGTTTGATCCTAATTCGATTGAACGTATTCGAAAAGCATGCGGTCAACCGGAAACGATGCATGCATAATCATCACTGACAATTCAGGGTGGCCGTCCAGGTCACCCTGTTTTTGTAAAAAAAGGAGCGATTGAGATGGGGAAACTGTATGTGAACGGAATCATTCGAACGATGTCGCATGAAACAGACATTCATTCGGCGATGTTCGTTGAAGGAACGCGTATCATTGCAATGGGGGAAGAAGGAAAGTTACGCCGACGGTTCGGAAGACGGATTCTGTCAATCGTTGACCTGAACGGGAAAGCTGTTTACCCGGCCTTCACGGATGCGCACATTCATTTAATCGGATACGGAGAAGCGATCGGGCGGGTCGATGCATCAAACTATGCGACACTTGAGGAATTAGGAAAAGCATTTGTTGAGGCAGAGGCAATCAACGGGTTACATGTGGCGGAAGGGTACGATGAAACGAAGCTTGACCGGGCGCCGACGAAAGCATGGTTAAACCAACTGTTCCCGACAGAACCAGCGCTCTTAAAGCGGACGGATCGGCATACAGTCCTCGTTAATGATGTGTTATTCAAACAGCTGGGGTATAAAGCCTCAACTGTCGTCGAAGGCGGGAAAATCGGATTACTTGAATCAGGAGAAGCAGACGGATTCCTTTACGATGCAGCGATTGAACCGCTGTACGCCTTACAATCCGGATCGGTCGAGCGGAATAAATCCTCGTTGCGGTCGGCAATCAAAGACTTGTACCGTCACGGAATTATTGCTGCGCATACGGAAGATTTAGCGTATCACGGTGATTTAGAAGAAGTCCTGCAGGCATACCGGGAGGTGACGGAAGAAACAGGCTTCCATGCCCATCTGCTTGTTCATCATTTAGTCATCGATCAACTCATTCAGATGAATCCCGTGTTGCCATCGACCCTGTCGACCGGCGCAATGAAACTTTTTGTTGACGGAGCGCTTGGCGGACGAACAGCACTGCTTGGCAGAGGATACTCGGATGATGCGACGACACGCGGCATCGAAGTCCATTCGCCGGAACAATTGGAACAACTCGTCAAACGGGCCCGGAGTTACGGCTTCACGGTGGCGGCACATGTCATCGGCGATTTGGCGGTCGAACGTTTTGTCGCCGTCCTCGAAAAATATCCGGCGCCAAAAGGAACACGGGACCGTATCATTCATGCGACGGTCGTCCGTCCGGAACTATTGGCACGGATTCGTAAATTGCCGGTCTTGATTGACGTCCAACCTGTCTTCCTGCTCGATGATGCAGATTTTGCGCAGGAACGTCTTGGTCTGAACCGTCTCGATTGGGCTTATCGATTGAAGTCACTGGGGGAAACGGGAGCGCTTCTATGTGGCGGATCGGATGCGCCGATCTCGAATCCGGATGTCCGGCGGGCCTTGTATGCCGCGACGACCCGAACAGCAGGGAACATCAATAAAACGAATGAAGTTTTGTCGATGTATGAAGCGTTATTATTGTTTACGAAAAATCCGCATATCGCGACGGACACCCACGGACGAAAAGGAATGTTGCTTCCGGGTTACGACGCGGACTTCGTCATTTTCGAACAGGATTTTTATACGTTACGCGGGGAAGCTGTTTTGCACAACCGCTTGCTGGAAACTGTTCAAGCAGGTAAAACAGTCTTTGAGTCGGCACCGGTCATGAATTAAAATAAAAAAACTGCCAATCGGCAGTTTTTTTATTTTATAAGAAAGAACGTTGGATTTTATGCCAAAATGTATTATTCGTTAATTTAACGGTCTTCAGTTCTTTTTCCGATAATTGAATATCGACAGAATCTGTCCGTTTTAAGCTGAGCGCCTCATTATCCATTCCGATGATCGGATAGTCGTTGCCGTCTTCGATGATACGTAAAGACAATTTCCGACCGCGGTTTAAGAGGAACGCTGAACCGAGTGTCCGGTAACGGTTGTTGTTGACGGACGCAATCTCACTGACTTGCAGACAATGGATCAATGGATCGACGATGGCACCTGACAATGATTTGTTGTACGCCGTTGAGCCGGTTGGTGTCGAGATGACCATACCGTCCCCGCGGAATGTCTCAAACAGGAAACCGTCAATGTAAACTTCGATTGCCAGTGACTTGATGATGCTCGATTTAACGGAACACTCGTTCAGACACAGCATGGCTGGACCACCGTTGATCGAAGCTTCAAGCAACGGATAGCGGCGGACTTCAATTTCGCCTTCTGAAGCGCGGCTGCCGGTTTCTTTGAAAATCGCTTCGACTGAAGACAGATCGTTGATGTCGAAATCACAGTAAAATGAATTTTGTCCTTCACCAAACCCGACATAAATGGCATCTTCCCGGAATCCCGTGAAGCGGGCCGCCTGAAGAAAGGCACCGTCTCCGCCGACAGAGACAATGATGTTGGCTTGTTTGTGATCCTGGACGACGTTCAATCCATACCGATTTCCTACTTCAATCAGTTTACGTACCTGCGTCTCGTGTCTTTGTTTATTACGGTAATACAGGTAGACATTGTTTCGAGCCATGGTCAATTCCCCCTTGAAAGCGTTTCATGAACTCTTTCATTATACCTGTCTTTGACAAAAATCGGTACTGATAGCTTAAAGCACGGGCAGAAATCTTGTGTTATCGTGGCAGTATTTTTATAGTAGAATGGAAAACGACATATGAATCTATTGGGAAATGGGGAATTTACATGGCAACATTTAAAGGCAACGCAATCACATTAATCGGAACACCTGTTGAAATCGGACAAGAGGCACCGGATTTTGAGGTTCTAGCAAACGACCTTTCACCGGTGACACGCGATACGTATGAAGGAGTCCGCATCATCAGTGTCGTGCCGTCAATCGATACAGGTGTCTGTGATGCCCAAACACGTAAATTCAACGAAGAGGCAGCAGCGATCGAAGGTGTGACGGTCTTGACGATTTCAAACGACTTACCGTTTGCACAACGTCGCTGGTGTGCAGCAAGCGGCCTCGATAACGTCGTCACACTGTCCGACCACCGCGATCTTTCATTCGGTACACAATACGGAGTAGCAATCGAAGAACTTCGTTTGCTCGCCCGTTCCGTATTCGTCATCGATGCGTCAAATGAAGTCGTCTACGCGGAATATTTAGAAGAGTCAACGAACGAAGTTGATTTCGATTCGGCACTTGCAGCTGCTAAAGGCGCAAAAGCAACGAAGTAAGAATAGTTTACAAACGGCGTAAAACCGCTACAATGAAAGTAATGAGAAAAAACGGCTCCCAAGAAGTGCGGGGGCCGTTTCGTTTTGGAAAGGGTGGGAAACATATGGAATCGTTAGAAAAATTATATAAAGAACTGACGCAACAAGCACGTAAGTTAGAACGTGATTTGGACATGCCTTATCTTGAAGGATTAACGGAAGTCATTGACCGCTTAAATGAGCGGCATACGGAAAACGTGGAACCGGAAACAGTCCGCAAAGCGGTTTCCCTCGCAATTCTTGAAGGAATGAAACAAGCGCAACCGAATCATTTGCCGACACCGGACAGCGTTGCATTGTTTGCGGGTTATTTAATCGGGAAATTAATCAAGAAGGAGGATGTCCGTTTACTTGATCTCGGCAGCGGAACCGGCGGCATGTTGCATGCTGTCCTCAGTCAACTTCCAAAAGATACGGTTGCCGAAGCCGTCGAAGTGGATGAAACGTTGATTCGATTATCGGCATCGGTTTCGGAATTAATGGATTATCCGGTCAACTATACGCATCAGGATGCATTACGTCCGCTCCTACTTGATCCGGTCGATTTGGCGATGGCAGACTTGCCGATTGGCTACTATCCGGATGAGGAAGTTTCAGAAACGTACGTTTTAAAACGGGACGAAGGCATGAGTTACAGTCACTTCCTGTTGATTGAACAAGCGATGAATTATGTCAAGCCGGGTGGGTTTGGTGTGTTCGTCATTCCGAATGGACTTTTTCAACATGATACAGAAGGTAAACTGAAGCAGTATTTCGAAACGAAAGCACATGTCGTCGGAATCCTCCAATTACCATTGACGATGTTTAAACAGGAGCAAGCGGCTAAAAGTTATCTGATAGTCCGGAACCACTTGGCGGGCATGACGATGCCGAAACAAGCATTACTGGCCGAGTTACCGTCGTTTACGGATGCCCGTGCGTTTGGCGGAATGGTGAAACAGATTGATGAATGGATTAACACAGAATTAAAATGAAATGCGCAAAGTGATTGAAATCTGTCGTTAATTTGACTATTCTAGTGTAGAACAGAAAAAGAGCAAGACTCATACAGATGTGAATGTCGATCGATTTGAATGGAAAAGGGGAAATAAATCATGGCAAAGATTATGGCAGTAAACGCCGGTAGTTCGTCACTGAAGTTCCAGTTACTTGAGATGCCGAACGAAACGATGATTGCAGTCGGTTTAGTAGAGCGCGTCGGAAAAGACGATGCCATCTTTACGATTAAATACGGAGAAGGACAGAAATTCACAGACGTTCTTCCACTTGCAACACATAAAGAAGCAGTTGAATTGTCACTTGAGAAGCTGATGGAATTCGGCATCATCTCATCATATGATGAGATTAAAGGTGTCGGACACCGTGTCTTACACGGGAAGGAAAAATACGCGGACTCTGTCATCATTACAGAAGACGTCATGCAAGATATCGAATCGTACACGGAGCTCGGTCCGTTGCACATTCCACCAAACTTGATCGGGATTCGCGCATTCCAAGCGATCTTGCCAAACGTACCGCAAGTCGCAGTCTTCGATACAGCGTTCCACCAAACAATGCCGGAAGAAAACTTCCTTTACAGTCTGCCGTATGAGTACTATACAGAGTACGGCATCCGCAAATACGGTTTCCACGGAACAAGCCATAAGTACGTCACAGAACGTGCCTCTGAACTGCTCGGCCGTCCGTTACAAGACTTGCGTCTGATCTCATGTCACCTCGGAAGCGGAGCGTCAATCGCAGCCGTTGCCGGCGGTGAATCGATTGACACAACGATGGGCTTCACACCACTTGAAGGAATTACAATGGGTACGCGGTCTGGTTCACTTGACCCGGCTCTGATTCCGTTCTTAATGGAGAAGACAGGGAAAACAGCAGAAGACGTCTTGAACGTCATGAACAAAGAATCTGGTATTTACGGTCTGTCTGGTCTTTCAAGCGATTTGCGTGATGTCCAAACAGCTGCAAAAGAAGGAAATCACCGTTCAGAAATGGCGCTTCGCATCTTTGCGAACCGGATCCACGGCTACATCGGACAATATGCAGCCGAGATGAACGGAGTCGATGCGATCATCTTTACAGCAGGTGTCGGTGAAAACTCGGATTCGATCCGCGAGCGTGTCTTACGCGGTCTTGAGTTCATGGGCGTTTACTGGGATCCATCACTCAACAACGGTGCACGCGGCGAAGAATTATTCATCAACTATCCGCATTCACCGGTCAAAGTCATTATCATTCCAACGAATGAAGAATTGATGATTGCCCGCGATACAGTTCGTGTAGGTGGATTGGTTGAACAAAACGCATAAGTAAATCAAACGTCTGGATGACAACGAAAGTTGTGTTCAGGCGTTTTTTGTTTGACGAATTGTAATATTAAGTGCAACACCTAGCTGAAAACACAAAAAAAACCCATAACGGCCTCGTGTAGAATAGAGTTACCACACAAA
>NZ_JACSMV010000020.1:0-55779 GCF_018618835.1 Exiguobacterium sp. s145
TTTGTGTGGTAACTCTATTCTACACGAGGCCGTTATGGGTTTTTTTTGTGTTTTCAGCTAGGTGTTGCACTTAATATTACAATTCGTCGAACAAAAAAAGATCCATCGCTTCGCGACAGACCTCTCTTGAACATCCAATTGAATTATCGTGTTCCTGCTAAATACATGATGACAAACATCAAGATTAACGGGGTTACCAAGAGGATCAAAAGCGTCAACCACAACCCTAATGCAAAAGCACCCGAATCACGTAATCGAATCGTCTTCCGGGACTTTGCTTTTCGTTCCCCGCTTTTTTCCTCACGTTCACTGACTGGACTAAACATCGCTTCTCTCCTTTTGAATCGGATGAATGAAATCATCTGCCCGGCAAAGAATCGTCACCGACCAGTTCGGGTGAATCCGGAATCCTTGGACAGGACGCGAAGAATCAGGAGAAGAAATAGATGTCGATTCAATCAAATTCAACGTAACAAACTGATCACGAATTCTCCGGATTAACTGACGCATATAGTTGTAAGAAATCCTTTGTCCCCCTAATTCAGACAAGGCATCCTGTAAAACCGGATACGGTTGAAATGATTTTTGATTCAGTAACACGAGGGTCAAGAACATATGTAGTTTTAATGATTCAGCTGGTTTTCCGAACACCTGCAATGTTTTCCCATCATCCGAACTTCGGAGTAACAGCTCTCCTTTATCCGGACGGATGTCGTAAAACTGTTCTTCATTGATAATCGTTTCATGGGCTGCCGTGATTTTCCGATAATACAAACGGTCTAACATATTTTCTTCCTGGACAAGCATTTCAGCCCGGTAGCGTTCAATGCGTTCCTGGTCTATCTCTCCTTCGATCCGAAGTTCCAAGTCCTCTAACTCACGCAAGGCCTCCCGTGTAATCGCCATTCCGCAATTAACGAGAAAGGTATTGGCTAACATCAACTGTGTCTCACTCAAGACATCGGTCTCCGTTCCGTCAAGCGCCGTCTTAAAATGATAAACCGCCAGTTCGTACTGGTGCTCACGATAAAGAAGATATCCCAGTCGATAATTGGCGATCGGATGATTCTTTTCTATACGTAGTGCCTGTAACAACCACTTCTTTGCTTGAACAAAATCCGGTGTTTCCGACAGCTTAAAAAACTCGGCTTGCCGGACAAAATGGTTAAGTCTCATCTTACGTCGGAGTTCCATCTCTTCAACTGTCCTTCTCGGAAATCTGTGTCCAGGCCGTTTTTCTTTGAGATGTTCGGATTGTTCCATGCTTTTCCTCCTATTTTTGACGTGTGACAGCCTGTCACAGCTCCCTTGCTAAACTGAAAACAACTTATCCAACAAGGAGCTGTTTTTATATGACAAACGCAACGATTCTGTTAGCACGACATGGTCTGAGCCGGGACGATCAATTCAATAAAACACACGTCGCTTGTTTGACTGACTCCATTTTACAATATCCGGTAGTAGACTGGAACGACCGTCAGCTGATCGAGTGGATTCAGCAGGTCCCTTTCGAGAACCTACCCGGTCGTGAAGCAATGATTGATCCCTCGACGAATGATTTACCGTATCAATCCTTTGATCCATACATTCGGGGAATCGTCCGTTGGCTGAACGCACTCGATATCCCAACGTTGTCTTGTTGTGACGGCCATGGTCGGGGGCGGGCATCAGTTGTGTTGAAACAAGCCCCGTCGCTTAAGCAGTGGCAACTTCTTCAGCTTGCCCTGCCCTATCAGATGACGATGGGATTAACGCAACTGACGTTACATCTTGACTACCGGAAAAGCGGATTTCCTTCTTTATTGTTGTTGGCTGAACGTCTTTACCGGTTGACCGAAGACCGGACTTATCTCGAAACCTTACGACTCGAACAATTTAAGCACCGTTTGTTGACATGGCTCGATATCCCGGGCGTCAGCAAACGGGAACGATTGGTCGCAATGCACCTCCGCAATCATTTAAGATCGAGCACAGATTTCCTCTACACCGACAAGCGTGGAAATGTACTGGCGACCATCCAGTGCGGCGTTGGTCCGACCGTACTGTTGTCTGCTCATATGGACACCGTGGAATTAATCGAAGAAGACCGTACAATTCTTGAAGACGAGACGACACTCCGCAGTTCAAGCGGCATCCTTGGAGCCGACGACCGGGCCGGCATCACAGCGATCCTTGAAGCCCTTGACCGCGTTCAAAATACAAACTTCTCCGGAACGCTGAAACTCGCGTTTACCGTTCAGGAAGAAATCGGATGCCGCGGCGCGGAAGGAATTGATCCTGAATTCCTCCATGATGTGGATGGCGCCATCGTTGTCGACCGCCGCGGAACACGCGATATTGTCACGGCCTGCCGAAATCAAATACCGTTCTGCACACAAGAGTTCGGTCAGCTGTTCGAGGAAGCCGGATGTCTCGCTGGAATGACCGACTGGCAAACGACAACGAACGGCGGATCAAGTGATGCCAAGGTGTTTGCCGGCTTCGGCATCCCTTCTGTTAATCTGTCTGTCGGATACACGCATGAGCATACCGAACACGAAACGGTTGATTACGCAGCAACCTTCGAGACGGTCACTTTGATTGAATCTGTCCTACACCATCAGCTCATTCCGCTCCGTACCTGAGCATCTTACAGAAGTAACCGAAAAAAGCGCGCCGCGGCGCGCTTTTCAACTATCTGGCAATCAGTACCGCAACCGCTTCGCCTCTATTTTTTTAGATTGGACACTTACGCCAATCGCCAGCACGATATAAGCAAACCCGGCAAACAGCGCAAACTGTCCATACAAGACGTCAAACCAGGCATTGAACCCAAACAGCGGGACCGCAAACAGATAATAAAACGGATATTGAATAGCGGATACGATATCAAACCAAAGGTCCCCTAACCAGTACCGCTCAAAGAACGTGATCAAATAGACCACGGTGCCGGCAACAAACCCGAAGCTTAGATAATAGAAAACAAACAAAAGCGTCTTTTCTTCCCGAATAAGAACAACGGAAGCCGTCAAAAAGATCAGCCAAACAAAGGATGCTGCGATTTGAAGCAGACCAATCGAACCGTCCGGATAAAGACTCGCCGGCCAGGCATTGATACTGATTATTGCGATCAAAAGCACGACAAACAACGCGACATACTGTTTCGTCGAACGAACCATGATGGTGTTCCCCCTCTAAAATTGCATGGTATATCCTTTCTCCGAATTGGATTTAAATTCCTTTTTTACATGAAAATAAAAACATCCAGAATTCTCTTCCCCTTCAACAAGCGAGGAAGTTATTCTGGACGTTTTGTATAAAGCAATTTAATTCGTGTTATTTCACTTCCAGTTTTACATCATCAATCGTTACGTCATGGGCCGCAAACGGAGAACCGGCTGCTTTCCCAAGCAGGAATTTCAGTCCGGCTGTATCGTCTTGACCGAGCGTAAAGTCAAACTGATACGTTTTTGCTTCCGTTCCGAGTTCAACGATTTGACTGAAGTAACGTGTGTACGCTGCATTTTCGACCGTCACTTCAAGTGGTCGGGCAACTGTCGACGGTGCCTTAAATGTCAGTTGGTACGTCTGCCCTTTGACGAGCTGCAAGTTCCCTTGCTCGAGCAGAACGCTCCATGGTTCCTGTCCTTCTGATGCGATGGCGAGTTTCGCGGCGTCATTGACCGTTGAAACGACCGCTTGCGCATCATAATGGACGTATGAACTCCAGAAGTTCAGTCCGTCCGTGAACGAACCATTTTTGAGCGGTGACCGATCGACTTCGATCGGTGTGACATCCATCAACTCAACGTCATCGAGCGTCACTTCGCCTTTTGCCGTTCCGAAGTTGAACTGAAGTTGGCTGTTTAAATCCGTCGCTTGTGTCATCGTAAATGGAATATCAACGGTCGTTGTTTGTTTGGTCAACGGCACGTCATGCGTCGGCAAGTAGGCTGTTGTTCCGTCCGCATTTTTCGCCTTGACTTGAATCTGTTTACTTCGCTTGCTGTCCGCCTTGAAGCGAAGCACATACTGATGGTCTTCTTGCAGTTGGACACCACGTTGCGTCAGCGTCGCCGTTTGTCCCTTTTTCGTCTGTGCCTTTGCCTTGAACGTAAAGTCACGTGTCACCGGGTCGACCGGTTCACGGTAGTCGCGGTTCGTCAAATCATAGACCCGGACATAATCGACAGCATACGTATGCCATTGTTCAAGCTGTCCGCTGTCCGGGAAGTGGTAGTCCTTACCGGTGTATTTATTAAAATCAGGTGAGGATACTCTCACTTCTAAGCGTTAAGGGCGAAGCCCAAATGAAAGCGGGAGATGAATCACCAGCTTTCATTTCGGGTATATTCTCTTTAAGGAGGTGAAAATCATGTTGAAATACAAGGCTTACAAATTCAGAATATACCCGACAAAAGAGCAAAAAATTCTGATTACCAAAACGATTGGTTGTTCACGCTTCGTCTTCAACCACTTCTTAGCGAAGTGGGAAGAAACCTACAAAGCGACAGGGAAAGGACTATCTTATGGTTCTTGTTCCAAAGAAATTCCGATGTTAAAGGAAGCGTTCGACTGGTTAAAGGAAGTAGACAGCACTTCCGTGCAAACTAGCGTCAAGCATCTGGCTGATGCGTATGATCGCTTCTTCAAGAAACAGAACGAACGACCTCGATTCAAGTCGAAGCGAAAACCTGTTCAATCCTACAAGACGAATATCCAAGGAAAGTCTCAACTTCCTGAAATCTCGATTCATGCAAGCAGACTCAAACTTCCTAAGCTTAAATGGGTTCGTTTCGCCCACTCCAAGCAGGTCGAAGGACGCATTTTGAACGCCACCATACGCCGTAATGCTTCAGGAAAATACTTCGTCTCCCTGCTCGTCGAGCAGGAAATCAACGAAATGCCGAAGACGGGCTCATCCGTCGGAGTCGACGTCGGACTCAAGAACTTTGCCATCCTGTCGGACGGCACGGTGTACAAGAACGACCGCTACTTCCGCACGCTCGAGAAGAGACTAGTGCGTGAACAACGTAAGTTGTCCCGTCGTCAGCTCATCGCCCTGAACAAGAAAGTGAAGCTGTCCGAGGCGAATAACTATCAAAAACAAAAGCGGAAGGTCGCCCGTATCCACGAGAAGATCGTCAACAAGCGGACCGATTTCCTGCACAAGGTTTCGACCGAAATCGTCAAAAACCACGACATCATCGGCATCGAGACCTTGCAGGTGAAGAACATGCAGCAGAACCGCAAGTTAAGCAAGTCCATCTCTGAGGTCAGTTGGTCGGAGTTCTTCCGTATGATCGAGTACAAGGCAGATTGGTACGGGAAGACCGTCGTGAAGGTCGGGAAGACGTTCGCCTCGAGCCAACTGTGCTCGAGTTGCGGCCATCAACACAAGGACGTGAAACATCTTGGCTTGCGTGAATGGACATGCCCGAGTTGCGGGATCCATCACGACCGTGATGTGAACGCAGGACTGAATCTCAAACAAGAGGCCGAGCGTATCTTGGCTTCTTCAACCGTCGGGACGACGGGGTTAGCCTGATCAAGTTTCGATCGATAGGTCGGATAAATCAGGAATCTTCCACATCTAAGCGCAGCGTAGGTGGAGGTAGTTCAATCTTTGACGGCACCAGCTGAGATGCTGCTGACGATGTATTTCGATAGAAACAAGAAAGCCATCATAATCGGTACGGCGAAAATCGCGA
The DNA here is from genome assembly GCF_018618835.1 of Exiguobacterium sp. s145. NCBI lineage: Bacteria > Bacillati > Bacillota > Bacilli > Caryophanales > Exiguobacterium > Exiguobacterium sp. s145. The sequence goes on from NZ_JACSMV010000020.1 coordinate 5,691, forward strand.
TCCCAAGATAAAACGAGCCGAGATTTTCTGCGACTTGTGATTCTTTAAGGAAGCCCATCAAGACCGGTAATGTGTATTTTTTTCGGTGAGAAAAACAGGACGAGCGGCATGATGTAGTTCTTCCACGAACCGATGAATTTAAAGATCCACATTGTGGCGATTGCCACCGCTCGTTTTTTCCTCTTCGCCGCCTGAACATCCTGCTAAAACGCTTGCTGTTAATGCGCCGATTGTTAATACGCTGACAAACTTCTTCTTCATGTCATCCCATCCTTGTCTGGTTTTAGTAGTCCCCTAAGTAAGCGGTCTCATTTATTATTCAAAAATATCGAAAGCGCTTTCGTAAATGGTCTGAAAAAAGTTCCGAAAGCCCCTTCGGAAACGTACAAAAAAATATAGTATGGATTTCGAAACCGCTCTCGCGTTTTCTCGAAGACAACCTGCGAGAGCGATTTCGAAAAAGTAATTATGCTTTGACAGGTCCCGTCGACTGACGGACGATCAAGTTGACCGGAATGATATCCGTCGTCATGACACGCTTCTTGTTGACGATCTGTTCAATCAAAAGGTTTGCTGCATGCTGCCCGATCCGTTCCGTATCTTGCCGGACCGTCGTCAGCTTGGGTGTGACGTATTTCGACATTTCGATATCATCGTAACCGACGACGGAAATGTCCTGCGGCACCTGAAGGCCCGCTTCATGAATCGCTTCCATCGCCCCGATCGCCATTTGGTCACCTGCGACGAAGACTGCGGTCGGACGTTTTGGTAAAGCAAGCAACGTCTGCATTGCCTGTTTTCCTTCTTCGACCGAGAAAAATCCGCCGTTGATCAGATAGCCGTCCGGAATCGGTAACGCCAGTCGATCCATCGCTTGTTTGTATCCTTCGATTCGTGCGAGTCCCGCATCGATCGTCATATCACCTGCGATATGGGCAATTAAACGATGTCCCAGTTCGTAGAGATGGTTGACGGCGAGTGTCCCGCCGGATAAGTTATCCGAGAAGACGACACTGCAATCGGTGCTGTCCATGTCGACGACAACGATTGGAATCGAACTTTGAATCAGTTCCTGAACATGCTTATCCATTTGATCGGAACAGATGACGACGATGCCGTCGACCGCCCGATGCTGGAAATGCTCGAGGTAACTCATGTCCCGATTGCGGAGATTCCGCGAGGCAAAGATTAAGTCATAGCCTTGCTGCTCCGTTGCTTTCCGGAAACTTTCGATAATCGCGTTGAAGAATGGATGCATCATCCCGACTTCGTTTGCTTCCGAGAACATGACCCCGATCGTCCAGGATCGTTTCGTCGAGAGCGACTGGGCGTGGGCGTTCGGCAAGTAGCCCATATCGGCTGCCGCCTGAACGATTTTTGCTTTTGTCTTCTCACTGACGTCGGAATAATTATTTAAGGCTTTTGAGACCGTCGTGATCGAAAAACCGGTTATTTTCGCTAAATCATAAATTGTACCCATGTAACCACTCCATTTCACCGAAAGCGCTTTCGATAAATTTAGTATAGACTGCGATTTGGAAAGATACAACCATTTTTTTAGAATTTAATCGGAATTCGAAAAATAAATGATACCGCTTTCATTATTTATCCCAAAAACCTTTAAATAAGAACAAACGTTTGGTATACTATAAGCATCAGTCAGCCGTGTTTAAATGGAGAGGAAGATTATTATGCCGATTACCCCCTATCTGGTCTTTAACGGCAACACCCGCGAGGCGATCCATTATTATGCCAAAGTCTTCGGACAGGACCTCCCCGACATCATGGAGTTTGGTCCCGGCAATGGTCCCGACGGTCAACCATTTGAAAAAGACGTCCAGTCGCTTGTCCTGCATTCACAATTGATTGTTCACGGCACACGCGTCATGTTTTCCGATGCGATGCCACATGATCCGGTGGCGATCGGACAAAATGTCACGCTGGCTCTGCATCTGCCGGACATCCAGGTCATTCATGAGACATTCGACAAGCTCGCGCAAGACGGCAACGTCATCATGCCGATTCAAAAAACGTTTTGGAGTGAAGCCTATGGTATTGTCGAAGATCCGTTTGGTGTTCAGTGGCAGTTGAACCATGAAGTGAGTGAAGTGACGGCGTAATCTCATATTTTATGCTAATCAAAAGGCGATTCCATTTTGCGGAATCGCCTTTTGATTAGCTCTAACCTAAAAAAGTTGAATGCATAGCCGATGTAATTAATTGCTCCAACCACGCTTGTCTCATTTCTGCTGAAAAGTCTTCATTTCCGAATACCTCTACTCTAAACGGGAATGTTTCTAACAACTGACGCTCCACTGCTTGCCGCGCCTGCAAAATGGCAATCGTCCCTTCTACACCTGATAACGAACGATTCATGCCATAGGCTTGTTCTGTGTAATATGAAATGAACCCCTCTGCCCACTCTCTCGAACGTTCTTGTAGTGCTTTACGGAAACTCCGTTCTATGTCTGATTGATTCACATAGATCAAGACCGGTCGCAATGGTGCAATGATCGCCGCTAAATGTGTGATATACGCCTGTAGCGTTGCTTCAGACAGATCATATTTGATCAGACCCACCGTTAACGGATTTTGTAGGAAACAACATTCAAAAATATATGGAGTATCAGCTTCTAAGGCTTGATTGACGAACGCCTCCCACTTCTTCAGGATTAATGCTTGATGCAATTCGAATGGTAGTTCATATATATCTCTTGCTTGTAGAAACTCAATTGCTGATTTTGGAACTTCTTTTTCTGATTGCCACTTGCGATAAAACATTAAGGTATGGTCTTCATATGATTCAGCAAATAGTCTTGTATCCAGCAGAGCGAATTTTTCTTGGAAAATCGTCCATTCATCATTTGTTAAGTAAGCAACACTCTCATAATCTGCAGGATGATATACGTCTCCTTCGATATGAAGACGCGCATCAACTTGTTTTTCTTTTAATAAGCACTTTAATAATTCTGCAGTTGTCGTTTTCCCAGAACCCGGAAGTCCTTCAATCATATAAAGTCTAGAATTCATTGCTACCGCACTCCTTATTGTAGAAGTTTTATTGCATGTATTAATACTTAATTAATAAGACAGCTATCCTTAATAAAAAACAAGGTAAATATGTAAAAAATAGGTATAATAAAGAAAAAATAAAGGAGCTTTATAATGTCATTAATTATGAATGAGCTGAGTATTAATTCATTGAGTAAATTATTCAGCATTCCCCTCTGTATTCCTTCTTATCAACGACCATATAAATGGAGTGCAAAATCAACGAATCTTTTATTCATCGATACATATGAAGCTTTTAAAAAAGATCTTTCTGAATATCGTCTTGGATCCGTAATTTTACAAAAAGATAAACCTAAAGAAGACAAACCTCTAAAATATAATATCGTTGACGGTCAACAACGACTCACTACACTTTCGATATTACTTTACTGTTTAGGCGATACAAACCAGCCACTATTAAAAGCAACGTACTCCGAGTTGTCTACAAATGCGATACTGACGAATCATAGTATCCTTTCTAGAAAAACGAATGAGTTAAGTCCTAATGAACGAACTCGCTTTAAAAATTATCTTCTAGAAAAATGCACAACAGTTCAAATTGTCACAAACAACGAACAAGAAGCTTTTCAATTTTTCGACTCCCAAAATTCACGTGGGAAAGAGTTAGCTCCTCATGATCTCCTTAAATCTTATCATCTCCGTGAAATGACAACCGAAGACGAAGCACAAAAAATGAATGTCATTAGTCGTTGGGAAGCTGTCAATCAAGAGGATTTAAGCAATCTATTTAAAAACTACTTATACCCGTTAACTCAATGGTATAAAGGAAAGCATGGCCTCGGCTATTCTACGAGTAAAATTGATGCCTTCAAAGGTATTGATGGCACGCATGTCTACAATTATGCGTTATACCATAAAGCTAGTAATTTGTTCATAGAACAATTTAATAAAAATGGTCATCATGAACTGCTCGCTTCAAATTCTTTGAATCAGTTCCAGCTTACGCAACCGTTAGTTGCCGGAAAACGATTTTTTGACTACATCCTTCATTATGGACAGCTATTAGAACAAGTTCAAAAGATCATTAAACAATCCTATGCAGTTCCTCCTAACCAGATACCACGTAAAGGAACAGGTGATACTTATATCGTGCAGTTGTTTGAATGCTCATTGCTATTTTTTGCTGATCGTTTTGGGATTGAAAGCTTGAATAAATCGGTACTCGATTACTTCTATACCTGGAGTTACTCTCTTCGATTAGTCATGAATGCTGTCTATCAAGAAACGACTAACAAATACGCGAAAGGTAAGCATGAACGTCTCAACGAAGGACTCGATATTTTTACGATCATCAGTGAAATGAATACACCGACAGAATTAGATTTATATGTACTAGAACAACCAATCGTTGATTCAAATAACAAAGAGAATTATCAAGCAGTGTATGACAAACTCTCTCACTTGAATGGATGGTGCTAATATGACCGATAATCTAAAAGTCATACCAGTAGCAAATATATTTAAAAGTACTAATTATTCAGTTCCGATTTATCAGCGGAATTATGCTTGGAACGAACTTCAAATCCTCCAGTTAATCGAGGATATTGCTAGTGCGATTCCTGATCATAATACTAATCGTACATATTTCTTAGGAAATCTAATCGTTAATCAGATCGACAATAATGTTTATGAAGTCATTGACGGTCAACAACGTTTAACGACTTTGTATTTACTTGAACGCTATCTGAAGTTTTCTTTTTCAAAAGACGCTCTTCGCTTCGAGGCGCGTGATGCATCAAATCGTACACTCGCTCATCTTAGCGCTCATAAAGCGGACACATTACCAGAAGAATTAGCTTCTGCTGAAATTTTAAATGGTTATCACATCATTCAAAATTACTTCGACTCGCAATCAATCGATGTAAATGAATTTTCAAAAAAACTAGAGTACGTCTTTTTAATTCGAGTACAGGTTCCAAAAAATATTGATTTGAATCATTACTTCGAAATCATGAATACTCGTGGTGAACAATTAGAACTTCACGAAATCGCAAAGGCAAAATTACTAGAAGTACTTGAAACCAACCAAGAAAAACGAATCGGTGCAATGATTTGGGAGAAGTGTTCAAATATGAATTCTTACGTACAAATGAATTTTGAGCCGAATCATAGAAAGACACTCTTCACTTATAACTGGAGTAATCTTCAAACTGAAATCAAAAACTTTGATACAATCGTTGATCAAATCGATAACGAGAAGAACACACCACAATCTAAAAAATCGTTACTTGAGATCCTAAATAGTAGCAAAACATCTGAAACGAGGAGCAAAGAACTTGAAGATGAAAATGAACGGTTCGAATCAACGATCTCTTTCCCTAACTTTTTACTACAGGTTAATGCTGTTTTAAAGGATCCTAACTCAAGCACTAGTTTAGACGATAAACACTTTCTTCAAACTTTAAAGTGGTCTTGGGAAAGTCCTGACAACGCCAAGCACTTTTTATTCACTTTATTGAAATGTCGTGTCTTGTATGACAAATACATTGTAAAACGCGAGTTCGCCAAGGATTATAAAGAAACAGGTAAATGGTCTTTGCAACGGTTAGAAAAGTATCGGGATACAAAGAGAAAAAGTGATAAACCAGCATATGTCGGAACACTAAAACGTGAAAAGCAGAACCAAAAGTTAAGAACTCTTCAATCGTGCTTGCGTATCACCTATACTTCTCCGAAAACGATGCACTGGATATCATTAGTCCTTTCTCATTTGCTAAATGATGAATCCACTGATCTTATTAAATTACTCGAACAGTACTGCTGTGAGAAAGTCAGCGAATCTAATTATGAAACGAAATCAGGATTTGAAATAGAACGAATCGTATTTTCTTATCTAGACTACTTAATTTTCCGTGAGGGCTACTCTTACAAAAACAAGTCACTCGTATCTGATGACTGGCAGTTTCAGTTCAGAAACTCTATCGAGCATTTCTATCCCCAACATCCGATTGACGGAACAAAATGGGATGACAGTGATTTGCATAGCTTAGGTAACCTAGCGTTAATAACGGTTTCCGGAAACTCGAAATTCTCGAACTTATCCCCGCTTAGTAAAATTGACTCTTATCCAAACCTAATCAAACAAAGTATGAAATTGACGATTATGAAAGCCATGACAACTTGTGATGATGAAAAATGGACGAGAGAAAAAGCACATGAGCATCAAATGGAGATGGAAGCTATTTTAAAGAAGGATATAACGAAAAATATTATTGCACGCGCTCAAAACTTACAAGCAACACCTTAAACTTGATTTACAAGGCTTTCCGAAGACCCATTCGGAAAGTCTTTTTTCTGCTCCATACTATTCTCTTCATCCTGTTTCCCTGTATACTAATAGTGTCCTAAAAACTAGGAATTAAGTACTTTGTTTTTCAATAAACCACCTCTAATTTCCTAACTTTTAAATTTACATATAAGGAGCTACCTAGTAATGAGCACTACCCGTTCAAAAGCAATCAACCTTTTTCAATTCATGGCTTCCGTCAAGAAGCTTGGTTTGAAAACACAACGAGATACCAAAACGTATACAACGATTTTAGATGAGACGACGATGAACTTTCCGAACGTCACTTCAACAAGCGATGACAGTCAGCAAACCATCGTCGAAGTGAAGTTTCATCCTGCCTTCACGATTGATCGTCCTGCCCTACCGAGTAGATTAAGTGAATGGACAGTGCCGACCGGGGACGACGTTACACCCAAGGCTTCTCTTCCAGAAGAATTAACGTCACTTTGGACGACCTACGAATTAGCGATTCGTGACTGGAAAGAGAAAAAGCGTCAGCATGAAAAGGCACAATCACTATATGATTTGATGTACCGGATGTATCAGTTCCAAACGACTGATAATGATACCCATGAAATCGTTTGGTCCTTCGGTCACCTACACTGGCCAACACAATCCATTCAACGACCACTTTTCGTCCGACCCGCTGTCATTGATTTTGATACTGAAAAAAGTGTATTCCGCATTGAAACGACACCAACACTTCCGAAACTTGAGTTAGATATGTTGAACTGGGGCAGTGTCTGGATGAAAGCAGAGCTCTCGGAATACGAACTCGATTTCAAGGAAGACCATGCCTTCGACTTTAACCCTTGGGACGAAACGCAACTCCAGGAACGAAGCGAACAAGTACTTCGGCTGTTACACGCGGACCATGCTTATGCACAAAAAGCTGACGTTTACGTCATGCCAGGTGTCCGCCTTTATCGGCGTCCAAAATCCAATCACAGTTGGATCGAAGAGCATGAACATCTTGCGGAAGCGATCGAGCAAGACTTACCGTTGTCGCCTGCTCTCGAACAGTTCTTTACTTCAGACGATGCAGCAATTGCTGCCCTTGATCAACAAGATCGTACCGAGTGGCAGGCTGTCGGTGAAGAGATTTTATTCCCGCTTCCTTACAATGAGGAACAAAAACGAATTCTTCAGCAGTTAAGTAACAACGCAGGTGTCGTCGTTCAGGGACCACCGGGTACCGGAAAGAGCCACACGATTTCCAACTTGATTTCGCACCTTCTCGCTCACGGGAAACGTGTCCTTGTCACGAGTGAAAAAGAACATGCCTTAACGGTCCTTCGTGATAAGTTGCCTGCTGAAATCCGTGAACTGGCAGTCTCTGTTTTAGGCGCTGATTCCAAGACGATTAAACAAACAGAAACATCTTTATATGGTATCTCAAGCTATTTGAATAAGACGTCAGCTGAAGAACTAGAAGCAAGTGCCACAACGATTCGGAATCATCTCGAAACGATCCGTCGCGAAATTGCGTCGACGCGTCGGATGATGCTTGATCAAGCCATTATCGAACACGACGGTCTTACGATTGGTCAAGAAACGAAGACGCCACTCGAGTGGGCAAAATGGATGAGTCAATCCACGATTTTGACACAGATTCCGACGCCGCTTTTGTCTGAAGAAGCATCGATGAGTGCCGTCGATATTCAGGAACTGTATGAATTGATGCAGGATCAAGAAGCACTTGCCGAACTCAAGATTCTCGGTCGTCGACCAACACGGACGGCGTTTGCGGAACCCCTGACCTTCGAAGAACTCGTCGCCGAAGTAACAGCACTTCAACTGATCGAACCGACTGCTTTATCAGTTGCATGGATGAAATCTGCGTCTGATGAGACCAAACATCAACTGCGCGACTGGCTCCAGCAATCCGTTCGGCAATATACAAAGCTTGAAGACTGGACGCTTGCCTTATATCGTCATTGGCTGGCGCATCCTTCTGATTTCGATGAGCTCGAGCAAGATCGATTGACGTTCGAACAGACACTTCTTGAGATTGAGCAGCTCGAGCGGTCCGTTTCGTTGCATGATTTCGCTCTTCCGACAACGGATCAAGATGTATCTGTACTCGCAACGGAACTCTTGCCACTGTTTGAAGCAAACAAGGTCGATGGGATGTTCTTTAAATGGACAAAACGAAAAAAATACGCCCTTCTTTTAGATGAAGTGACGATTGACGGGAAGAAGATGGCTAATGCCGCAGATGTTACGTTACTCTTGCAACATTTGACGTATACGGAATCACTTCGGAAACTCGAACGGACGTTTAAGCATCGCTTTGAACATCATTCCATTGAAATCCCGATTGGTCCTTTAACGACGTACCGAAAAGCGCTGGATGTTTTCCGCCAACTTGACAGTATCATGCAACACTTTACGCAAGTCCTCCGTCCATTACACGAAAGTTATGAAAATCATGACTTCACGTATGAATCAGAGTGGCTTGGACTTCAAACCAATGCCCTAGAGGCACTCTTTGAACTGAAACGTTTGGACGAACTGCATGAGCAGCAACAAACCTGGTTATCTTTACTCGACGTAGCAGAACTCACCCACCCCATCACCATTCAGCTGCAGCAAGCGATTCGTGATTGGAATGCTACTCGCTATACAGCGATTTATGAAGAACTACGACTCTTGGAAACGAATGAGCACCGAGCGAGTCTCCTACAAGCACTCAGTAAGACTCTAGAACAAGCTGCCCCGAACTGGCTCACGGCATTACGAACGAACAGTGCTCCGACGTTTCATGCACTCGAACTCCGCGATGCGTGGCACCTCGCTTACGTCAAGAGTCGACTTGAAGCTTTGAGTGATGCAGACGAACGCGAGCAGCTCCATCGTCTTGAGCAAGAAGAAGGACAGACCGTCGCTCGTCTCTGTGCGACGCTCGCTTGGAAAGAACAGCTCAAACGGATGACGCCTTCGAAACAAGAACAGCTCAACAGTTGGGCGACCTTGATTCGAAAAGTCGGAAAAGGAACGGGTAAACATGCACCACGTTACCGGAAAGAAGCCGCCAAACAAATGATGCAGGCCCAAGACGCGATTCCGGTCTGGATTATGCCGGTCAACCGTGTCCTTGAATCCTTCAAGGCAGCGAGCGATCTCTTTGACGTCATCATTTTTGATGAAAGTTCACAAAGTACGATGGATGCGATTTCACTCCTGTCGCGGGCTCGAAAAGCGATCATCGTCGGGGATGACCGACAGATCAGTCCAACGAGTTTCGATAACCGGGACAATGTCGAAGAAAAACGGAAAACGTATTTCGGAGATGACTCGACGATGACTTTATTCGATGGAACAAGTAGTCTCTATTCCCTAGCCTCCGTCAAGTTCAGTACGAAAGTCGGCTTACGGGAACACTTCCGCTGTGTGCCGGAAATCATTGGCTTCAGCAATGCCCACGTCTATGACGGAACAATCGTCCCGCTCCGCTTGCCTCAACGTGCTGAACGACTAAATCCGGCCGTCAAAAATCATTTTGTTCGTGATGGATATGTCGACGAGACGACGATGGACAAGGTGAACTTACCGGAAGCACGTGCCATCGTCGCTGAACTGAAACGAATGATCCAAGATCCGCTTTATCAAAATCGGACGTTTGGTGTCGTCTCCTTACTCGGTAACGCCCAGGCTAATCAGATTGAACGGATTGCGACGGCCGAAATCGGAATCGAGACGTTGATGCAGCATCAAGTCCGCTTCGGGGATGCCTACACCTTCCAAGGAGACGAGCGTGACGTCATGCTGCTCTCAATGGTGGTCGCCCCAAACAAACGCTTCATGGCGATGACAAAAGAAACCGATAGCCAACGCTTTAATGTCGCCGCGAGCCGGGCACGGGACCAAATGATTCTGTTCCACTCAGTCTCATTAAACGACATCGGCAACAGCAACTGTATGCGCTACAAGTTGCTCGGTTATTGTCAAAATCCACTTAGTGACCAAGCTTCCTTCGAGAGCGTCAAACATCGCTTTGACTCACCATTCGAAGAAGCCGTCTACCGTCGCCTAATCGCTCGTGGATATCTCGTCACGCCTCAAGTCCAAGTCAATGGCTACCGGATTGACCTTGTCGTCGAAGGGGAACACAACCGTCTTGCCGTCGAATGTGATGGAGAACGTTGGCACGGACCAGATGCTTATGAAGCAGACATGTTCCGACAAAAAGTCTTGGAGCGGGCGGGTTGGAACTTCTGGCGTATCCGTGGTCGTCATTTCTACCAAGATGCAGATCGTGCGATGGAATCATTATGGACGACGCTTGAAGAGATGGAGATTAAACCAGTATTAATTGAGTATGCGTAACAATCACAAAAACACCTTTCTTCTGTCGACTGAGTTGAGTACTCAAGCGACTTTGGAAAGGTGTTTTTTTCTTTGTCTACATTCATTTAACGGTAATCTTACGTTTCACCATCGTTAAATTTCCTGCCTTATCTTCTACACGATAAGTCAGATAATAAGAACCTTTCTTTTTCGTGTTGATGGTTCCACTTACTTTAATTTTTTTCGTCAATAACCCGTCCAAGTTATCCTTGGCACTTACTCCTGCCATAGGATTAAAGGACGTTTTGTATTTGACTGTTTTAGCCGCGACACCACTGAGTACCGGTTTCGTCAAATCTTTCACCGTGACTTTACGGATGATTGTGGTTTTATTACCTGCTTTATCACTGACACTATAAGTTAGATTATAGGTTCCGACTTTATTGACATTGATACTGCCGGTAATCTTAATCACTTTTGTTAGTGTTCCATCTACATTATCTTTAGCGGATACATTTTTTCTTACATCAAATTTTTGATTTAATCCAATAGTGACGTTACTTACTCCGCTAATCGTTGGTTTAACCGTATCTCTTACCGTAATCAGACGATTTACTTTTGTCAGATTTCCTGCACGGTCAATGACAGTATAGGTAATCGTATATACACCTGATCGTTTTGAATCGACAGTTCCTGTCGTTTTGATTTTACTTGTGACGTTTCCATCCGTTTCATCATTCGCAGTGACTTTGTATAGTGGATTAAAGACTTGTCCCAAGGCAATCGTCTGATTCGTCACACCTGAAAGAATTGGTTTGATGACATCACTGACTCGTTGCTCTACTTTTTCACTTTGATTGTTCGAAGCATCGCTTGCACGGAGACTAATCATCGTCCCGGCCGAAAGTTGAGAAACCGGCTGTGAGAAGCGACCCGATGCATCTGTCCTAAACTCAACTGTCGTTTCCCCGATGAGCATCGTAATTATAGCACCAGGTTCAGCTTGACCTGTGACAGTGGTTGAACGATTCGTTACACGATCGATCACTGGTATTTCGGGTGGTGTATGATCCTCAACAAGGAAACTATATTCTTTATTTTTTAAACCCTTTAGTTCAGCAACTACAGTCAATCGTGTCCCGATTTTTTGTTGGTCGAGTTTTAATTCAAATCTCTTTGAATCATTGATTACCGTTTCCGAGATACTTTTTCCATCTTTCAACACATTGATACTCATTCCAGGAGTACCACTTCCTTTAAGTATGCTTGCTTCCTCCAAGAAAGCCTCTATGCTATACACATAAAATTGCTGCATCCCAACATCCGAATGGATTCCCAGTGCGTCAATCGCAATATATCGAACCTGCATATCATCCTTAATCGGAATCGAATCGATAAATACCGGACTCGAAGCCGTAGGCGGCGTTCCATCTGTCGTATAGTGAATTTTCGCACCTTTTGTTGCACTTAAGACAATCTTTTCTCCTTCAACATAGATTCCACTAGATAACGAAGACGTAACAACAGGCTTCGAACGATCTAAGACATTATACGATTTAGTCCAGGTATTTCCGAAAATGTCTCGGAATACAAAGTTCAATTGACGCTTCGTTCCAATTGGATAGTCTTTGACGCGGAATGTTCCATCGGAATTAATATTTAATTTCTCGCCTTCCACTGTTACATCAACAACGGGAACAGTAGCACCAGAAAAAGTGACTTTCCCATCTGTTTTGACGAGCGGCTCATTATAGATTTCAAATGGTAATTTTTTATTAAGGGGGTCATTACTTGCCGTCATACTCGATACGTTATTGCTCCCACTCATGACAACCCCGCCTTGATAAAGTGAGCCTGAGCCATAGCTAAAGCTATTAGCATAAATCGTCCCATTGACACGTACCCCACCAGTTACCCGCATCGCTCCAAGCACATAAATATTCCCATTAACAGTAGTTCCGGTTAATGTCACGATAGCTTTCGATCCAATATAAAGATCTCCAGAAATCGTTCTGTAAGATAAAGATGTATTTCCGGTATAGAATGTTTTAGCCAGTGGTTTGATTCTTTCGAATACAATAAACGCATAGCTATTTAATCCTTCGGTAACAAGTGTTTTATTCCCGTTTATGTCTTCTACTTCAACCGAACTTATCTTCCATTCACCAGCATCTAAGTCTTCAGTCAGTTGAAGAGACGTTTGGTACTCATTTAGCTCTGTCGAAGGGGCGAGCATAACGATTTTCTCCTTCTGAGAAGGACTATGTTGATATGTCACCTTGACACCTTTTACTTTCGTGTCATCCACTGCACTAACTTTTATTTCTAGGGGTTGTGCTTGATCAAGAAATAATTGACTGAGTGATATTGATTTAAACTCAGGCGATATTTTATCGTTTTGATAATCGTTTAAATTGAACTCACCTAAATCGTTAAATGCGCCCTTCCAGGAATAAAAAGACGCTTCATTCCCAGCGTTATCCCCAATGTACAATGCACTTGGCTTCCATACACCTGACGGTTTGTCTTCCGTCATCATAAGACGCGCCACATAGGCTTTCTTCTCACTGTCGTAACTCATGTTTAAGGACTCCAATTTATCAGTCTGGGGCACGTCATAAAATACCGTGACGCGCTTAATTCCACTCTCAGCATCATTCGCCTTGACCGTTATCGTCACTTCTTCCCCAACCTTCACGTCCTTTTTATCTACCGACAGACTTTCGAAAATAGGCTTCGTTACATCAACCGCTGCTTCAACTTCTCTCATAGGGATAGAACCGATTAATAGAACTATTAAAAACAAATATGAAATCCATTTTTTCATCATTTTTCTTTCTACCTTCTTCTTTACATATTTTTAGTTTTTTAGAAATTCGAATTCACTACAAAAGCAAAGATATTTACAACTCAATATTACTTTATCAATTAATTCCCAATAAATGATTTTTTAACTTTAGGTCAATGCTTTTTATCACTTATTTTTTTAGAAAATTTACAATCTAAAATACCTTAATATTACATTATTTAAATTATAATGGTATATTAAGTGTTGGACAGTTTTTTAATTATGGATGGAAAATAAAGAGGTCTTTTTAGATATTTATAGAAAATATATATACATTATGTAGTTTGTTGAGAAGGAGGGTTTCATCATGGAATTTCACGTTTCTCAGAAGGAGGCGGAGTGGTCTTCTTACTGGCAGGAGCATGACCTCCAGTTCGCGCATGAACTTCCTTTAAAAAGTGAAGACATCGTGGCACTTCAGAAATGGATGAATAAACAATTTCAAAGTAGATGGCATGATTCAAGCCGTCGTATTGTAAATAGGCTTTGGAGTCATTACCCCTTCACTTGTTTACTTGCTACATCGACTATCGCGCTAGATCAGGAAGATGCAGGTTTTTGGACATTATTCGCTAACTTCTATTCAGTAAACGGCAATTTCGTGAATGATTGGAAAGAAGAGATGGATATCGCCCTACTCCGAAACTCAATCTATCGATCTGTGGATAATCATCGGCGTTACTATCTAACGGCTTTAATCCATTCAGGTGTCACTTCAATTTATGCTCTGGAAAATATATATAATTATTTTATTAGCCAAGTGATTGAACAACGAAGACAGTTACCCAGTGCAATTCGTCAAGTTATAAACGGACAATGGCAATGGTCAGATCAATTAAAAAAACCAATCCTCCTTTATATCGAACAAAGTTTACGGAACCTAGAACCTCTTTTTCGCTTAAAAGAATTTTTCATGGAAAAGCGAACGATTAGCTCTTTTCCACCCTATATGCATAAAAATCTAAAGGCAATTCAAAAAATTGCTCAAGTAGAACGAAAAAAACATTCTCGGCGACAATTTATTTTTTGGGACGAAGTGCGTCACCGTCCACGTCTGAAGCTTCCTATCGTTGAACGAGAAAATGCTCGTCGCGCCTATTGGATGATTGGAAATCAAACGATTCCTTGTCAACGTGAAGCTACTGAGCATTCAGTTCGTTTTCACCCTGTTGATACTGAAATTGATTATTCTCCAAGCCAAAAAATACTAACACTGATGATTGACTCAGAGGAAGAAGTCTACGAATTAACATCAACTTATCCCTATTACTTCAAGCAAAAGTTAGAGACGAGTCACTATGATTTATTACGAGGAAACTACGTTGAAGCTGGAACAGAAGTGGTTATCGTCAAACCATCGAATTTTTCAACGAATGAATCCTATCGACCTGTTTCTCATAAGTCTTGGAGTGGTTTTGAGTATAAACGTTTTTCGATTCAAAGTGATACCGAACTTTACTTCCAATCAGAAGAGGGTTTCATCAGAAAACAATTCGTCACAACGTCAAAAGTAGAAGTCACTTTAGATACACCACCACTTTTTTACTCGACCGAAAAGCATTATGCGGAATTTCCAAAATTACGATTCCATGACCTTGAAAGTTTTCAGGATTTATTAAATTGGTCTTTACAGGTCAATAATTCGACCTTCACCTTCGAACAATTTTCAGACGGCTTGATGCAACAAGGAGAAGATTTGATTTTAGATTTTCAAAAATTAAATATTAATCGGAATTTACTACAACGGGTTACCTTACATCTAAAAGATCAATATAAAGATCATGCTTACAATTTAAGTTTCGTACTTTTTCCACGAGATTTTTATTATCGACGTTATCAAGATCATATTCGTTTTTCATCACGACATCTTCAAAAAATTCGTATTTCGACAAAGACATTCAGTTCAAAAGAACAGAATATTGATATATCGAATGATTACTTAAAGGCATCTACATCTTTGACATTCACAATTGCTGGTCACCCTCTTTATAGTGTCGACTTCAATAAAGTATTTTTCGAATATGAAATCCTCTCTAAAAATGGGATCGGTAAAGTATATACACCAGAAGAAGTAGATGATATCTCAATCCGAATCACTAGACTTTATCCATCACAAGAAATTTTTCATGCTTATTTATCCGTTAGTAATTCAAAAAAATCTGAACGGATACCAATTTCGATTAAACGTAATCATTATACGAATGTCATCTCTCTTAACATTTGCCATCATGTACTAAAACGTTTCGAATCTGGCAGCATCACACTCGTTATTAATGATCAATCCGAATTCATTTGTCATTTTACAGATGAGCTTCACCCTTTACTCCACATGGATGAATCATTCACCATCCATCTAGAACATCGACTTGAATATGATATTAAATTCAAAGTTTTTCATCCATATAGCTTAATCGAAAATGAAGCAATCTTTATTTTACCTCAAGGTTCCAATCATCTCTGCCTGAGTCCCTTTTCTGACCACGACGTCATTGTCAATGGAATCAAGGATGAGACAGATTAGTTCGGGGGAGATGACGATGTCATCACCTTCCCGAAATTGCAAAGAGCGTTATCCACCGAAAAACTAATCTCTTTAGTTCATTCATTAGACGAAACAAATTGGGCATCTTTCATCCATAAATTGAATACCTATGGGACAGCCTATTTTCAACAGCTCACCGACATCCAACCGTTCCTATTAAAACGAATTATAGAATCTTCAAAGCTAGCAGAATTAACAATCGCTACAATCGATACGAATCATGTTTCATGGGAATACTGGGTCGACGCCTTCAGTATCTATTTATGGCCATTAAAACACCAACAATCATTCTATACAAAAACTGGAACGACAAGGCTCACCGATGAGGCATTTGGTCACTTAAGGACGTTCTCGCAGCTAAATTTATCTGACCGACATGCACTACGTCAGCAATTCAAACGATTTAATCCTGAAAATCTGCACCCTCTTGATTTCAACATCATTGATAGCTGCAATCCTTATCTCGATGATCGTTTTTATCAAGATCCGAACGAAGTCTTCTCATATAAACTGCATATTGAGAGTGAGCTCAAGTGGGCAGACTCTAAAATTAAAAAATGGATTAAGGCGGACAAGCTTCCGCTCAAGGTACAGAAATTAATCAATGAACGAGAGTTTCCGATAAGTGTCAACATGAATCAATTTCCGACACTCTTTTACATTACTTTACGAACAAAACTATTGGCTTTAGGACTCTCACCTTGTCTAAACACACGTGCCAAACAACGAATCAATCAAAAGCTAAGAGAGCTTCCAGCTGTATCTATTAAAGACTTGAGTCACGACAGCTATCATCTTGTAACCGCTTGGGAGGAACGAACATGAGTATTCACCCAATAAATGCCACTGCCCGTCTCCAAAATCGATACATGGATTATTTGACGTCTTTTTTTAAGATCAATAATCAAACGTTGCACGAACAGTTCAAACAAAGTCTTCGTCTTAATAATCAGTTTTTAAAGGGTCCCTATTTAGAAGCAACGCTCCCTTACAAACCTGGTAAAACGATCACGGAGCTAATTCAAGAGAATATCGTCCATCCAGATATCGCACGTTTCTTGCCTGGTGGAGATACGTTTCGTTTATATCGTCATCAAGAACGTGCCATACGTCTCGCTAAAACGAAAAAATCCTTTGTCGTCGCTACTGGAACCGGGTCTGGTAAAACAGAGAGCTTCATATTACCAATCTTCAATCATCTTTTGGAACAAAAACAAGCAAATGTCCTAACAGACGGAGTACGTGCGCTTTTACTTTATCCGATGAACGCACTTGCTAATGACCAACTCGATAGACTCCGGAAATTACTAAAAGATACACCAGACATCACGTTCGGTCGATTTACGGGCGAAACGGAAGAAAAGAAAATTAATGCTGCTCAAGCCTATAAAGCACAACACAAAGAAAATCCGCTACCCAATGAGCGATTGTCGCGAGAAGAAATACGTCGAAATCCACCTCATATCTTAATTACCAACTATGCGATGTTGGAGTACTTGATGATGCGACCAGAAGATAACACATTGTTCTCAGGTATTTTCAAAAAAAACTGGCGTTTCGTCGTGTTAGATGAAGCACACACGTATGATGGTGCAACAGGAGCAGAAGTAGCTATGCTACTTCGACGATTAAAAACCGAAGTGGAAGAAAATACTCCCTTACAATTCATTGCTACTTCTGCGACACTCGGTTCATCTGATGAAGCTAAACGTGAAGTCATGTCGTTCGCTAGTAAATTGTTCGATCAACCGTTCTCATTAGAAAACGAGCAACTCATCATGTCTGAACGTATCGATTATGATGAACTCTATCCAGCAATCGAACTTCCTGACTCTAACGTCTATGTTGAATTACAGACGTGCTATGATCAAAACCGCATACCTGATTTGAAACATTTTGGCTACTTGCAGAATTATTCTGGTCAGCCTCGTGAAATCATATATGAGTTATTGGCACAGGACAGACGCCTCCATACCTTGCGTAAAAAATTAAGTGAAGTTCACTTATTAATCGATTTAGCTAACGAAATTTTCCCTGAATTAGTTCAACAAAAAGCGATAGAGCGCTTGATTGCATTAATTGATATCACAACATTAATCAAAGATGAGACACGACCTAAGCTGCTACCCGCAAAATATCATACTTTCTTTCGAGCATTAGAAGGGGCTTATCTTGAAGTTTATCCGCGAGAAAAACTTCATTTGTTTCCAAAACATGAATCGGAATCCGGTCATCCGATTTATGAGATGGGTGTCTGTCGACGTTGTGGAGAAGTGCATTGTTTCGGTCACGCACCGGACGCTGGTCGACTTTTACCGAAAAGCAAAGATGGAAAACAACTAAATACGATTTTTAGCTTTCAATCCACAAATGAGCTCGCTTCTGATTTAGAGGACGATGAGATAATAGTCACCTCTCAAAAAGATTGGTGTCCTGCGTGCGGAGCAACACGTTTTTCATCAGAGAAAGATGAACCTTGTAAATGTGATGTGCCACTGCGACGTATCTCAACAATTAACGTTTTGGAACAATCACCTTCCTGTATGTCGTGTGGACTTCCTTCTCATAATACTGATGCAATTCGTCGTTTCTATACAGGGGCGGACGGGGTAACCTCAGCACTTGCTGCACAACTGTATCAAGAACTGGTTCTTGGAAATCCTAAGCAACAATCAGAACAACCCGTAATCAGTCCAGAAGATGATTGGTTCGTAAGTGAGGAACCTATCACATCAGAAGAAGTAAAAGACTCCTATGAAACGCAAAATTTAATCGTTTTTTCTGATTCTCGACAGGACGCTGCCTTTTTTGCTCCTTTTCTAGATCGAACGTACCGTAATACACTTTGGCGCTCTTACTTCGCGCGTGCAATAAAAGAATCAACTGTTCCTATCTCGATTGAAGAATGGAAAAATCTTGTACTTCACCTAAGTGGTGCACGTTCGATTCAACCTTTTGAGGGTTTAACAATTGATCAAGAAATCAAGCTACGACTGTTCCGTGAATTCATTTTGAGTGACGATGATTTTTCACTAGAGAACCTCGGAATGATTGCATTTGATTTACCGTTAGAACCTACACAAAAAAATCAGCTCGAAACCATCATCTCAAAACAAATGCAAATTAAACCTGAGCATACCTGGCCTTTCTTGATGACAATTTTTTATTATTTACGACTTCAGGCTATTGTTGGAATTTCGAAGGACCTTGATAGAAGACATGTCTTACTCGCTCCAAAAGATCATGTCTACGGTATCGTCTCAACAGGTGGTTATCCAACAACATATGTAAAAAATTTCGTACCAAAAAGAACGAATGTATTTTTTCAATGGTTTGAACGGTATTATGATCGCTATGATGTGCCTTATACTTCAGAAACTATCAAAAACTCACTCATGAATCTATTTAACAAGGTATTAATTAATCAAAAATCGCCACTTCATAGAGTATTTGATCATTATGACACTGAGAGAAATCACTCCGACTATTGGCTTTTACAAGCAAATCACTTCAAAGCATATGTTCCAGATTATATTTATGTCTGTACGCTTTGTAAAATAGTTCATACACATGACGCTGGTATCTGTAAAACCCGCAACTGCAAAGGACATTTGAAAAAGACTACGGTCGAATTATTTGACCAGGGTAAAGACTATAGAGAAATGTATCAGAATTTATTACCGGTCGATATGGTCGTCAAGGAGCATACAGCCCAATTATCGAATCGTCTTGGACAAGAGTATCAGAATCAATTCATTAATAAAGACATTAACGTTTTATCTTGCTCAACGACGTTTGAAATGGGAATCGACGTCGGAAGCTTGGAGTCCGTCTTCATGCGAAATGTACCGCCGAAGACAAGTAACTACATCCAGCGTGCTGGTCGTGCTGGACGAAGCTCGTCTGCTGCAGCATTCGCTTTGACATTCGCTCAAAAAAAATCACATGATTTGACTTACTTCGACAATCCTAAAAACATGATTGCAGGAGACATTAAGGCACCTATTTTTTCTATTGAAAATGAAAAAATTATTCGTCGACACATCCATGCCACGGCCCTTTCCTTATTCTTTAAAGAAGATTCACATTTTTATGGTAATTGTGAACGATTCTATCGATTTGAGGACAGCGGTACGAAAGGACATGAAGAATTCATCTCTTGGTTAAAAGAACATCCGGCTCACCTAAAACGTCAACTTTTATCAATCGTTCCAGTAACCCTTCAACAAGATTTAGGTATTGACGATTGGAGCTGGGTAAACACGGTCGATGACCCATTCGAAGCATTCCATAGTGCTTCTCTTCAATATGAGACAGATCTTCATAATCTTAATACGATTTACAACGAACAATCTGCGCAACGTAATAATGTAGAGTCTTATAGGAGGATGATTGCGACACTTCAAGGAGAACCGCTAATCGGATATCTCTCTGCAAAAGGCTTCTTACCAAAGTACGGGTTCCCTGTCGATACGGTTGAAATGAAATTACTTGATCCTAACTATCGCTCAAAACTTCGTCTACAACGTGACTTGAAACTAGCGATATCTGAATATGCTCCAGGTAGTAAACTAGTCGCGAATGGC
Source organism: Exiguobacterium sp. s145 (assembly GCF_018618835.1). Taxonomy (NCBI): domain Bacteria; kingdom Bacillati; phylum Bacillota; class Bacilli; order Caryophanales; genus Exiguobacterium; species Exiguobacterium sp. s145. Next base: position 26,318 of record NZ_JACSMV010000020.1, read on the forward strand.
ATGCTGATTGAATCGACCGGTTTAAAGCTAATCGAAGGAAAACAATTACCGGTACATCACTACACACATTGTCATAATTGTAATAAGTACAGTTATGTAGGTAAATATGGAGTCAATGATGAACGAGAAATGGACTGCGAGAAATGCGGAGAACCGCTTCGGGTTAAATATTATGCTATTCCGAAGTTTGGTTTTTACGGAAAAGCCAAGCCACTCAGTACAGAACGTCGACCAGAAAAAGCCTACGGCTCACGTGTCTTCTTCGCAGAATATGACGAAAAAGTCACGCCAGAGCAGGTTCATGTGGAGGGTAATCGGTACGAACTGGACTATACGTATTCTCATTACGGAACTCTTTCAGTCGTTAATGATAATAAAGGGAAACAATACCGAATCTGTTCGACGTGTGGGACACAGGTCGAGGACAAGAAGAAACACAGTACTCCTTTTGGAGGGACATGTCATTCAAAAGAGCGAATGATGGTGAATCATTCACCTGTTTCTCTCGGTCATCAGTTCACGACAGATGTGTTACTGTTATCTTTCCGTTTTTCCAATGGACGTCAACTTCATGATTCGAATAAATCCTATTCTTTATTATTCGCTTTGATTCGCTCTGCAAGTTTCCTCCTACAAATCAATGAAGATAATTTAGGTGGTGTCATCCATTACGAAGCTTCTACAGCCACGTATGATTTGATTTTATATGATGATGTCCCGGGAGGTGCCGGATTCGTCCAAGCAGTCAGTCGTAAACTACCAGAAATCATGGATCATGTGCGAACAAGTATTCAACACTGTACATGTGATGTGAAAACAAGTTGTTATACATGTCTCCGTTCGTATCGTAATCAATTCCTCCATGATCAATTGCAGAGACAACACGTCATCGACCTATTTAGCATTAACTAACAAAAAAAGTCTTCCACACCTGAAAAACAGATGTGGAAGACTTTTTACATTATTAACGAAGCTCTTGATCAAGCGGAATGATTTCCTCATCCAATACGATACGCCACGAACGTTTCATGCCTGGTCCGTATTTTAATAAAATCGCATCGGGATGTGTCTCTTTATAAGATGCAAAATCTTTACTTTCGATAATCCGCCCCACGTTCGGAATCTTCTCCATCCCGATATGATACTGGACTGCTGAAGTATATAGCTCTTGCTCATCTACACACCATTCTAAAGCAAATGTTTCAATTTTTTCTTGATAAGATTGTTTGAAGTATCGCCGCTTCACGCCAAAGATATCTTCATCCGATGAGACGACTTCGTTATCAATCGCGTCTAGAATCGTATGATAGACCGTCTTCACGATTTCTGATTTCCCGAGTTTTTGTAGCGCCTTTTCAATCTCCAAGCGGATGTCTTCACTGTTAGCAGAGTACGTGCCTAATAATTGATTGATATAGGTTGAATCGATGTCATACAGCTTAATCGAGTTCTCTGCGTAAAACTCGATTTCGGAATAATCAATTCGTTCTTCATCACTGTCATCTTCGTCTTCAATCAGAGATCCTTTTACCGTTTCATATATACCAGCAAAATCCGTAAGCACCTGTACTTGATCCACTAAAGCTTTTGATTTCTCCATATCATCATTGTATTCATCGTATGTAGCTAGCGCTTCGAATACTCGATTGAATTCTTGATAAGCCTTAACGAATTCTACACGTTCGTCAATCGGAGAATGTTCATCAATAACGTCTGGTGATGGAGCGATATCCTTTAATACTTTGTAGCCTTTTTTGAATCGCTTCTTCGATTCATCGTATGTTGGATAAATCAGGCTCGTGTCTTCATTTTCATTCGAATAAAGACGAGTCGCTGCTCTCACGTTCTCTTCCATCGTCGCTGGTCGACGAAACGTCACGACTAGTCCTTTTGTCTTGTCCGGATACGTGCGATTCGTCCGCGAGAAGGCTTGAATCAAGTTCGCATAACTAAGGTTCCGATCGACGAACAATGTCTGAATCGTTGGGGCATCAAATCCGGTCAGCAATCGGTCGACGACGATGACAAGATCAATCTGTTTCCCGAATTGCTTGAACTCCGCTTTTTTCCGTGCTAATCGATTGTTGATGTCGCCGTTGTAACGCTCGATGTCTTCCAGTGACCAGGCCGTTCCGTAGTATTCGTTATACTCGCGAATGACCTGGCGCATCTCCTCTTGGACTTCAGTAGCGTTCTCTGTGTTCTCTTGCATCGAATAGGTGATCGCGATCCGCGGGAAGTCCGGATCGTCGATCGTTCGTCCTTTTCGAATCGGATGTCCTGCAAAGTGTGTCTCCATCCAATCTGGATCCTGCTTCATCTCTCGAATGGAATGGTAATAACGCTTCGCCATCGCAATCGAGCTCGTCGTCAAGATTGCCGATTTTTGTGGTCGACCATTCTTGAAGTCAAACTTCGTATAGGCATTATCCGGACGGAACATCTTCTGCAAAACTTTCTCGATATGCGCGTCTCGTTCATATAGGTCATTCGGGATATACGCCTCTTTCGTCATCTCATCCATCTCTTCGATCAAGGTACCAATTTCTTCGTCAGTCCGGTCAGCATGCTTAGCATCTGCTCGTAGATTCGAAAAGATATGATTGTAGAGGGAGATGGGCTCAATCGTGTCCTCGTGTTCAACTTGGAAGCCGAGAACAGATCCATCCTCGAGCGCGTTCTTGATCGTATACGTATGTAAAACCTCACCGTATTGATCACGTGTCGTCCGTGCCAATTGTCCTTGTCCCTGCTTCTTATTTTCGTTGAAGATGGGTGTTCCGGTGAAGCCAAACCAGGTCGAGTTCGGGAAGAAGCCTTTGATGCCTTCCATTCCTTCCGCGCTCAAAGCACGATGGCATTCATCGACGACAAAGACGATATGCTGCCCGATCAGCTTTTGGAACCGTTGCGTTCCTTTTTCAGCTTCTTGTTTTTGGGCATAACGTAATGCGGCCTCGAGCTTTTGACGCGTCGTGATGATGACGGTATTGGAGTTCGTATCAGACAGTAGTGTCTCGCTCAATTTTTTCGAACTCGATGTGCCAATGATCAAGCTATTCGCGGAACCTGTCCCAGTTGAGATGCCCGTGTTGAACTCCGAGGCGAACTTCGTGAATTCACTGGTTGTTTGATTATCCAGGTCTTTCCGGTCAATTAACATGATTGTCCGGTCGACACCTGGTTTACGTGCCAATAACTTTGTCGAGACGAAACTCGTCAACGTCTTCCCGGATCCTGTCGCATGCCAGACAAAGCCTGATTCATGACGCATCGCCGCAGTGAACAGGGCTTCAATTGCATGAATCTGATACGGATGCAGGACCATCAAAGCTTTGTTGTCTTGATCTTCACTGACAATCGTATAATTCGCAATCAAACGGTGTGCATCAGGGATGTTCAAAACTTGTTTGACGAACTCATACAGATTATCGACTTTCTGATTGTTGGTTGTCCGCCAGCTGAAGATAAACTTCCGGTGCATATCCTTCGGAAGCGCATTGGCAAAGTAACGGGTCGTCTGTTCATTCGAAATGACGAACAATTGCAGTGTTGAGAAGATATTGTTCCGGAACAAGCCTTCTTCCGCGTATTTCTTGATTTGATGATGCGCTTGGAAGACACCATCCTTCGCCGTCACTTTCTTCAACTCGATTTGAACGATTGGTAAGCCATTAATCAAGAGCGTGACATCAAAACGACGATCGCGTCCGTCCTCTGTCGACCGCTGTTTCGCGATTTGATGGACGACCTCATACGTCGATATGCCACCACCAATATCTTGGTTGGAATAAAGAATGAGTGACATCGATCCCAGGTTGGCGTCTTCACGTTCGATGTTAATACGTGAAATGCCATTTTCGCCTTTTAACCAGCGCGCAGCATCGAACGGGGTCTGCGTCTTAGAAAGTAACTCTGTCTTGATTTTATCGAACTCTGCGTCAGTGATTGGATGTTCCCCAATCTCTGATAGGTTATTCCGCGTAATCTTATGGCGTAGATTGCTCCATAGATCCGCCTCGGACTTTAAGTCTGGACGATAGTTCCATTGATTGTGGTCTTCGCCGAGGACCTCAATCAATCGCCGTTCAACAGTCAGTTCATCATCATATGTCAGTTTCACCACGATTCCTCTTTTCTTCTTAGTTGATTATACAAACATCTTTTGAAGGAAACCTTGTTTGGTATTCTTTAGTGCTTCAAGTTCTTGTTCTTTTAATTCAATAACTTCATCTAATTCTTTAAAAAATTTACCGATTTGAATCTGTTCGTCTAAACTTGGTAAACATATTTCTAGTTTTTTTATGATTTCCGCATTATAACTTTGTTGTTTTGTACCTTGAGTAAATCGTAAGCCATATTTTTCTCCTACTTTTCTGTACCATTGGAATAGAAAAGTAGTATCCAATAAATCTTTTTTAGGAAATAGAGCCATACATGATTGATTTAATGTAGTATCTATATCAAGTATTCCACAGTTTCCCCTTGTTCCAGCTGCCTCTAGCCCTGTAATTGCAATTACAAAAGTATTTTTAGGTACAATTTTCAGATTAGAATTACTTTGCCCAAGTTTAGTTATTTTCTCAATAGTTGATTTTACAATGCCTCGATTGAGTTCACCGCTAGATAACCAATTTATTTGACCATTCCAAAAATCTTTTCTATCTCTTGAAGGTGTTTGTCCATTATAAATAGATTCTAATACATCCCCAAGATTTTTAGTTTTCCAAGATCCATCAAACCCGTTAAAACGAAGAAGAGGAGTATATTGCCCTTCTTGCGGAAACATTTTTTGGAAAAACCCTTTTTTAGTTTGTTTAAGGGCATCAAGTTCTTGCTGATGAAGAGAGATAGTATCGTCTATTTTCTCAAAGAATATACCAATTTCGTTTTGCTCTTCTATAAGGGGTGACGAAATAATTAAATTACCAACCTGCTCTAATGATAAGTTTGGTTGTGCACCTACGGTTGGATTCTTTTGAACATATTCTCTTACTACTTTCCCTGAAAGAGCTGTCAACAAAAAAGTACTATTAAAATTGTAACCTCTGATTATTGCTAAAGCTTGATTAGTATTAGCTGGTAAAATTGATTTTCTAACTATTGCTGCTCGCCCTAAAGTACCAGCTATTGAAAATAAAATATCTCCTTCATGTAAAATAGATCTTTTTAAAAATGAGAAGTGATCATTCTCAGAGATCTTTGAAGAAACAAATATTTTTCCACTACGTAAGTTTTCTACTTTGATATAGTTTATGTCACCTTTAATAGTTTTACTTTTTGGTGTAGTACCCTTAGTTATCAATTTAGAATGTTCTTTCAACTTAAGATTTTTCCATGAATTCGAATATCCGTGGAAACGAATTAAAGGGGAATTATTCATTTATAAACACCTCTAGCGCTCCTTGAATCCATTCTTCATCTTCTTTATTATACTGAAGTGAAGAAATCATCTCATATAGGTCCGCTTCCAACTTAGCTTTTTTCTCACGAACTTCTTTTAATTCGCTACCGACTACTGCCAAATCGATTTCTTCTTCCTCTTCAAAAGTATCAACATATCTCGGAATATTAAGATTAAAATCATTTCCCTTGATTTCATCAAAACTCGCGATATAAGCATACTTTTCTACACACTTCCGTTTTTTATACGTCTCAACGATTCGATCAATATGCTTAGTAGAAAGTTTGTTCTGATTCTTTACTTTGACAAAATCATTGCTTGCATCAATGAAGAGAACATCCCGTGTCTCACGGTTCTTTTTCAAGATGACGACTGTCGTCGGAATTGATGTTCCAAAGAACATGTTTCCTGGTAACCCTATGACTGCATCGATACTTCCATCTTCTAATAACTTTTTACGAATAGCCCCTTCAGCTGCTCCACGGAATAAAATACCGTGTGGTAGTACGATTGCCATCGATCCAGAATCTTTTAAGTGATAGAAACCGTGAAGAAGAAACGAAAAGTCAGCTTTCGTTTTAGGTGCCAATTTTCCATAACGATTAAAACGTGAATCATCTAAGAACGTTGTATCCGCTGACCAATGTGCTGAGTATGGAGGATTCATTAAGACCGCATCGAATGTATAGGGTTCATCTGTTGGCCAGTCTTTATTCAATGTATCTCCGTTACGAAGACGCATATCTTCGCTTTTCACACCGTGTAAGATTAAGTTCATTTTCGCTAAATTGAATGTAGTCGTGTTCAGCTCTTGTCCATGATATTTGACCGTATCTGGATGATTTAAGTAATTCCGTACATTCAACATCAACGAGCCCGACCCCATCGTTGGATCGAAGACACTGAATAACTTTTTATCTTCATGATTGATCGTGACGATCCGCGCCATCATGTCTGAAACTTCATGCGGTGTATAGAACTCTCCTGCTTTTTTCCCTGCTTCTGAGGCAAATTGGCTGATTAAGTATTCGTACGCGTCACCAATCACATCTCTACTTTGACCCAGCAACTCGACATGGTTCAATTTCTTCAATACTTCAGTAATCGTAATGTTCCGTTGTTGGTCACCCGACCCAAGTTTCTTCGACTGTAAGTCGACATCATCAAATAAGCCATTGAATTGAATATACTTCGTCGAAAGATAACTAAACGCTTTCGTTAAATCAGGTAATTGAAACGTATTTTGTTGCGCTTGGTCCGCTAAGACATTAAATAGATAAGCTGGTGCAATTTCATAACCGAGCATATCGACAAGTGTTTCCACTAAATCATCTTTGATCTCCTCATCAGAGAGCAGTTCTATATATAACAATGTTTGTTTTGCTTGCGTATCATAATCCTCAAAAGACTTATCTGCTAACGTGACCACTCTTTCTAAAACTCTGTCTGATAAGTACTTATAAAAAATTAATCCGAGTAAGTAGTTTTTGTACTCCGAGGCATCCATCTTGCTTCTCAGACTATCTGCTGCGCTAAATAGCTGTTGGTTCAATACTGACATGTGTATTTCTCTCCATTCCATGAGCAACCAATAGTAGCTCTATTTAAAAATGTTCTTCTACTATCATTATAGATTAATCAGTTACTATTTTCTTCTAATTACAGTCCTTATTTGATTTATGAACCTATTAGTTATATTTCCATTCAACTTATGTCATTGTCAATTTATGATTCGCCCGGTATAAAACACCTCATCTTCATATATATCGTAGTCTGCTAGAGAAATGATTGTTCCGCCTGCATCAAGTACTCGAATAATAGTTTTCATTTGAATCTTTTTATCCTCAGCTCACAACTTGTATAATTAATTAATTTGAAAAGTACAAGTGAATCCGAAAATGAATGATGTCTTTGATGACATTAAATAGTTTCCATTCCGATGTCTGCATTTCGATGGATAACGTGTCACCATCAAATTCAAATGGCTTTCCCATCTTTGGAAACGGCATCTTCTTCAATAGTCTTTCTACTTTAGTTGCATCAAACGCCCCTTTTAATTCAGCTGTCTGTGCATCCTTCATTTCCCGGTATTTCTCCGCATGCAAATACTCATAAAAGAACGGCGCCACTTCCTCTGCGGTAATCGGTTCCATCCAGCGTTCTTCGCCCCGCTCGAGCATCGCCAGCAAGACGACCATCTTATAACTCCGGTTCATCACTGTCTTTTCAACCTGTTCAATTAGCTCACGGTTAGTATTAAATGTGCCAATTTCTTCGTCCGTCAACTCATCTTGTTCTTTCAGAAAACCGACATACGATCCCCACTCTTGTTTATAGCCTGTCGGTACAGCTGTTAATTGACCGATTTCAACGTAAGTCGGACGACGCCCGAAATCGAGCTTCAGTTGTTCGTAACTCTCAATCAAACGTAGTTTCCGCTGATTCGGTTGACGCATCCGATGAATGATATTCAATGCTTGTGTATCAAACTCGATGATGCATCCCTTTGGTGGGGTAATCGGCTCCGTATCGCCACGCTGGAGTTTGTCTTTTACTGTTCCAAGCAACATCAACTTCGTCTCGACATTTTTGTAGTTGCCGATCAAATCGATGATGACACAATGTGATTTCTCATTCGCTAAACGTAAGCCTCGTCCGATTTGCTGCGTGTAGATTGCAATCGATTCCGTCGGCCGGCAAAACAGTAACGTATCGACTTTCGGAATATCGACTCCTTCATTAAACAAATCGACCGTAAAGACGATCTCTAACGTTCCCTGTTCAAACTCTTGGATCCGCTCCCGTCGATTGATGGTCTGTCCGGTCAAAGCGATCGCTTGGTGTCCCATTTCCCGGAATGTCTGCGCTAAGTATTCGGCTTGGCCGATTGACGAACAAAAGCCAATCGTCTTCGTCTGCCGGTGCTTCGACCAGGCGGCATAGATGTTTTCCGAGACTGCCCGATCAATCTGCGCCTGTTCCAGTTCCATCGCATCATATTTCCGTCCCATCCGCCGCAATTGCGAATAGTCGATGACGTCATGAATCCCGTAATAATGGAACGGTGTCAGAAATCCTTCGTTGATTGCTGACGTGAAGTGCATTTGAAAGGCAACGTTATTGTCGCACAGTGCATAGACGTCCGCTCCATCCATCCGATCCGGCGTCGCTGTCAGTCCCAGCAAAAAACGTGGTTCGAAATGCGCCAGGATCTTTTGATAACTTTTAGCTGCTGCATGATGAAACTCATCGATGATGATCAAATCAAAATGGTCTTTTGCAAACCGGTCGAGATGCCGGTTTTGGGATAACGTCTGGACCGATCCAAACAGCACGTCCGTCTGTTCATCGTTCGTGCGGTCTGATCCGATATACAAAGCCGTCTGCCAATTGGGTTCGACCTTTTGAAACGAACGTTCCGCTTGTTCCAGCAACTCGCGTTGATGTGCGAGGAACAGAATCCGCTTAAAACCACGTGCAAAGAATGCACTGAGATACGTTTTCCCAAGACCGGTCGCAAGCACAGTCAAAGCACGCGTCCGTCCTTCTTCCATAGTTTCCCGGAGTGCCTGTAATGCTTCCTCCTGCACCCGGTGCGGCAGAATCTCCTCGGACGTGACGATCTGTTGCTCCGCATAGTCAACTTCCGGTTCTGCGACATATTGCCGTGCGTCATGTTCCTGCCGGTACGCTTCGAGGACGACCGGATTCAGGTCTTGAGCTGCTTCACTTAAGTAAAGGTCCATGAATGCCTCAATCGCATCATCCAAAATATGCGGCGCGACAGCTTGCGGCAAATGGAGGTTCCACTCGACACCGGTCCGGAACGCACTTTTAGAGATATTCGATGAGCCGACAATCGACAGACCGGTCTCTGCATTGCGGAACAAATAGGCTTTCGGATGAAACGCCCGTCCGCCGGAGCGATAAAACCGGATCGACAGACCGTCCAGTTTCAATAATTCTGCCAACGCCTCCGGGTCCGTAATATGTAAGTAGTCGCCAATCAAAAAATGAATATCCGCTCCCCGTTCGATGGCGCGACGTAACGCCGGTAACAACAGTTCAACACCCGAGCGTTGTGCGAAGGCGGCGACGATATAGACTTCATCAGCTTGGTCAATGGCATCGACCAACGACGTATACAAATCGTGTGTCGTCAGTTTGGCTGCCGGAATCAATCTTCGACCTCAATCAGATACAGCTTGTCATCAAAGCCGCCCCGCTTATCGTGTTTCGCAAGCCGGATTGCTTCCAGTTGCTCCGGTGTCGTTCCGTGCGTCCGGGCCAGCGCGTGAATCAGTTCCAATAAGTCGGCCAATTCTTCGACCGCTTCTTCGGTCGTAGTTGCTTCTTCGTATTCGGCTATTTCTTCGTGCAACTTCCGTTTCGCTTCAACGAGGAATTCTTCCTCGTTAAGTGTCCGGAACGTCGCTTTTTTTCCGTTCCGAGCAATGATAGTTGGAATCTGATCCCGGACTAATTTATGATAAAGAGGCATTGGATTCACTCCTTGTAAGTATGGTGATGGTGTTGTAAAAATTATCCTATAGTTCAAGGCAGATAGCACGTTCTACATACGATTTATTTTAGATTAGAGGAGGAGTTTTCATGAGTTCATTCCAGAAAATCGAAACAACCAACGCTCCCGCTGCCATCGGTCCTTATTCGCAAGGTTTTATCGCCAACGGTACGTTATACGCTTCCGGTCAAATCCCGATCAATCCGGAAACTGGTGAAATGGTCGTCGGTGGCATTACGGAGCAGACAGAGCAGGTCATGAAAAACGTCGATGCCATCTTAAAAGAAGCTGGTCTGACACCGGACTGTGTCGTTAAGACGACCTGTTACTTAACGAGTATGGATCATTTCGCTGCGTTTAATGATATCTACTCGGATTACTTTGCTCCGCATAACCATTTCCCGGCACGATCTTGCATCGCCGTCAAGGAGTTGCCGAAAGGTGCTTTGGTTGAGGTTGAAATTTTAGGATTAGTTTAATATTTTGGAACACGTCACGTTTGGTGGCGTGTTTTTTATTATGTCGTCTTATTCTTCATCCGTTGTTTTTCTTTAGATATTGCGACCAAAATAGCAATCAACTGTGGAATGAGCATTAAGAGGCTGACTAGCAGGATGAGTTGTTCGGCGGTTAACGGTTTGAAGTAACCGTCCCAGCCGAAAGTGTCCATCTGACCTGCAAAGTATATCGATACGAAATAGGACACGATATTACCGGCAACCACAAACAGCAGATGACCCCACCGCTGTCCGATGAAAGCAAGCACGGTGAATCCAATGAGTAACGCGACATAACCGAGTAACGTTCCTGTCTTGAAGTCTTCGAGCAATGCCAAATAGACGAACGGAATACTGTATCCCGCTAAGACAACGAGTCCAATCCACCACTTCTTCATCAAAACTCCCCCTCACCCTTTTCAAACTGACGGTACAGCCAATCCCGAAGTAATTCCCAGCCGTCCGGGTACGCATTACTACCTTGAGACGTTCTGTTCCTGTCTGATTCGCTCCAACTGATTTCCCAATATGTCCCGTCGAGAATCAACCATTCCGTCGTGTAGACCGGTTCCCAGTGGATGACGTCTGCTTGACGAAAACGTTGTTCCAGCTCCGTTTGCTCCGACTGCGACAAGACGCGAATTTGTTCACTTTTTTCTTTATTCCTCGCATCTTCCAACCGTAGTTCTCGTGTCGCTTTTGTCCACAAAAATGTTTGTTCCTCCCCCATGCCTGACTCCCGGTATATCATTTTTTCCAGTTGTATGGTCTCCATCTCACTTCACTCCTTTTCGAACTCTCCCTAGTATTCCCAGTATAATTCATTTTCCGTTTTCTACCTATCCCAAAAAAAGATTAAGGTACCTTTGTTTTGAATTTTCTTTTAGGATAAAAGAATGATTTTAGCAAGGAGGTAGCATTCATGATCAATCAACAGCTTTTTTTATTTGGCGGCGGTCCCCCGTTTACATCCGGACTCTGTAAAACGTTTGTCTCATGTTCGAACGGGACAGGACCGATTGTATTACTCTATGTTCCGCGTCCCGGCTCGTCCTGGGCAGATTATGCACCGACTTATACGGATGCCTTAACAGCATGTGGTGCGAAAGCGTTTTTCCACTTGCCGTTATCGGATAGTCCGACAGACGAACAACTCGCCGAGCTTGTAGCAAGCTCCGGTATCGTCATCTCGGGCGGTGAAACGGAGCGTTACCAACAGTTCATCGTCGGCACACCGATCGGCGCTCTCATTCAGGAACGGTTTCAGCATGGTGTTCCGGTCGCCGGCTTTTCCGCCGGTGCCTTACTGACACCGGACGAATGCCGGATTCCTGCGATTGATCAACGGGACGGGAACGCACTTGTCTTGAACGGGCTCGGACTGCTTACGGATGCTGTAGTTTCCGTCCATTACGACGCGTGGCAGGAAGAGGCAAACTTACGACAAGCGTTCCGTTCAACGAACAGCACCTTCGGTTACGGCTTACCGGAACGAGCCGGGATTCATCTGAAGAACAATCAACTGGTCCAACAGGAAGGACCTTCGCCCGTCCTCCTGCAAAGAAAGGAAGAGATATCATGCCGACCATCGTAACTGCCGTCAAAGGGATCGTTCAATACGGCACTCACAGTTTAATCGTTCAACGCGCCGCTGCCGACTCCGGTGGCGGAACGTGGGAATGCCCAGGTGGAAAAATCGATTTCGGTGAGCTGCCGGAAGACAGCCTGATTCGGGAAATCCAGGAAGAGACAGGGTTAACGGTCACCGTCGACCGGATTGCGTATGCTTCGAGTCTCATGACGCACCCGGACCGCCAAGTCATTTTGCTGGTCTACTTCTGCACCGCCACGACTCGGACCGTCGAATTGTCCGATGAGCACGACGCCTACATGTGGGCAGATGAATCGACACTCCGCCAACAGATTGCACCCAATATCCTCGCTGATTTTGAGCGGTATCAGATTTTCCCACAGTTGATTTCCTCTTAAAGACAGTTCTTCCTATGGAACTGACCATTTCATTCCAGTCATCCGTCCGGACACGTCACTTTTAGTGGCGTGTTTTTTATTATGAAATGTCTATCTGTTGAAACACTACTTTTGATAAATTACCTGCCAATATATCTCTCATTTAGTTAGATATTTAAAATCAGCTTGTATTCAGGATAAAAGATTCCTAAAATGAACAAGTATGTCATGCCATTTAAGGAGTCTACCTATGAAACTATCCTTTACTTACTTTGCGTTACCACTGGCTACCCTTCTCTTAACGGGATGTGCCGGTGAAGAAACAGCTTCGCAAGAACCAAAGACCGACCAATCAACCATTCAGAAGGATTCACCGAAGCAGACGGAAACAGAAACCAAACCGGCCGAAGCAGACCAAACCTCTGAGAAACCCGTCACGAAAAAACCGGCGAACACCGAAACGGCCACTGCTGAGGCGACAGCCAAGTCTTCGAAGAACTCCGTTTTTTCGGGCTATACAAAATTGAACGTCGACGGGGGCGATCTGTCCGGTGATCGGGAACCGAATGCTGTCGTCAATATCGGATTCGGCAACCGGAAATATTGGGCGTTTACGAACGAACATGCCCAACTCGTTAAAGTAATCGCGAAAAAAATCATCTTACAAAATGATACGGAGGAGACGACGTCATCCGGTCGCTATTATTCAGACGAAGCAAAAGTCCCCGGCGTCGAGAGTCCTCAACTTGATGAGGGACACGTCATCGCCGATTCGCTCGGCGGGGTCTCAAATGCGTACAACATCACCCCGCAGGACAGCACGCTCAACCGACACGGGGATCAGGCCTATATGGAAAACACTATCCGTAAAGCCGGTGAGGTGACGGACTTCGAAGCGACGATTACGTATCCGGATACGAACACACAAATCCCGTCGCATTATCACTATACGTATACGCTACGTGGAAATAAAATCGTCGATGATTTCGATAACGTCAATCCGGATGAAGTGAATGCCGAACTCGGTCTGACCGAAGACAAAGAAGAACCGGTACAAGCTCCTGCCGATCCGGAACCAGCTTCGGACGCAACGGGTGACGTCTCAACCGTCGACGCGAACGGCAACGGACAAGTTACAATCCAGGAAGCAAAAGACGCCGGATTCGCGATGCCAATCACGGATGATCATTGGCTCTATCCGTACATGCGGGACAATGACCATGACGGGATGGTCGGCGAATAATTTTTACGTGCAGCATGAAACAGGCGGACTCCGAGGAGCCCGCCTGTTTGTTTAGTTTTCTTCGCTATGCGCGACGACCTTATTCCGTCCCGTCTGTTTCGCTTGATACAATGCCTGATCAGCTTTTTGAACGACTTCAAACGATGTGTCCGCCTGATCCGACGATGCTGCACCAATCGATAACGTGACATGAAACGCCGGATACGTACTGAAGACAAAATGCTGATCGGCACAGGCCAAACGGATTGTTTCGCCAAGCCGAACGGCTTCTTTAAGCGGTGTGTCCGGTAACAGGACAACAAACTCTTCGCCGCCGTAACGTCCGACAACGGCTTCGTCGGGACTACAGTGTTGCAACAGATGACTAAGTTGACGCAAGACGACGTCACCCCCGTCATGTCCGTACGTATCGTTCACCGATTTAAAAAAGTCGATGTCGACAATCAGAACGGAAAACGCAAATCCATGTTTGTCATAGTGAGACAGCGTCTCATCCAGTTTCCGCCGGTTGGCAAGATTCGTCAGGCCATCCGTCAAAGCAAGTTCCTGTTGCATCTGAACGAACTGGAAATGTTTCCGTAGTTCCTGCAGGAAACGATACGTCACGTAGCCGCCCAATAACATGAAAATGATGTAGACCAAGGCGATTTCAAGAAACCGGTTAAACGTCTCCGTTAATAGATAAAGAGCAGGTAAACTGTAGCCGATCCCAATACCGATCAAGACTAAATAATCTTTGAGTGTATGCGACGCAAATCGACGGTAAATGCTTGCCGTGATAAGTAAAGCGATACAAATTAAACCGGTCAGGAGCAACCCTTCGTAAGCCCCCGGCGGCGTGACGGCAAACCGGGCGCCAATAATCGCTAGCGTCGTAATGCCGCCACTGACCCACCCCCCGTAATAAAACGCCGTGACAAGCGCGACAAGCCGTAAATCAATTTTGGCGCCATCATACGTAATGCTGTTGAGGACAAGCAATACACTGATAAATCCGGCAATGAATCCGACCAAAATACGAAGCTTGACCGGTGAAGCCGGTGAAATTCGTTTGACGTGGCGTAATGGTAAAAAGGCAAATAACAGTGAGGTGATCAATAACGAAAAATTTAACAGAAACTGATTAAACTGACTCAACATGCTGTACGCTCCTTACGTAAAACAAATTCCTTATACGTTATAGTTCTTTATCGGACTGTTTCTTACCTGTTTCAAGTAGCTTAACAGGTTTCCATTTTTTTCATCAGGGAATCACTTCAAAGAGACCGTTTCTACTTCATAAGGGGGTAATCGCATCATGGATATGAAAGAGGAAAAAAAGAAAAGCAAGATGCCGTTCTTCGTCATTCTTGTCATTATCATTTTTGTCGCCGTCGCCGCTGCCCTGATTATTTATGTCACGTCAGAACCAAAAGAAGAAACACAACAGCTCCTGCAGATGACGACCAGTTTCGTCTCGACTTACCTGTCGCATGCCAGCTGACAGTGGACATCCTCGGATGTCCTTTTTTGTGCGCTGAACCTTTACAAGAACGCTACGTTACCTTCATAAATTATGCCTCCTTCCTTTCCGATAGGAAGCATGGAGGCGATAAAACAAATGAAGCAACCTACACAGAAAAAAAGACTCTTGGCCCAACAATTAAACAACTGGCTGATCCCGATCGTCGCGGCGGGACTGTTACTGATCAGTGCTTTAAGCGTTGAAGAACTCTACCGCGCGTCGACGAAGTCCGTCAGCGAACGGTTTGAACGCGAAATGACGATGCTTGATGCCAATATCCGCTCCATCTACTTGGCGTATCCGGAAGACGAACAGGAACGGACACGCGCCATCAAACGATTAAAAAATCAACAGCTCGCCGATATGGCAAGGGACGAGTACGATGCGGCCATTCAGTCGCTCGCAACTAAAAACGTAGCTATTCAACCGTTGGCGTTGACGGCACAACAAAAAAAAGACGTGACGCAACAATTGAAGAAAGCACGCGTCATGACGTTTACGAGTAACGACCGGTTCGTTCTCGCCATGTCGATTCCGGAAGTAAATGATGTCCTGTTCTTATCGGTCGATCAGGAACGGTTGGTCGCACCCGCTAAGGCACTGGCCTTGAAACTCGGTGTGCTCGGAATCATTGTCCTCTGTTTCGTCAGTCTGTTGATCCGTGCCCGAATCAAAAAACAACTGGCTCCGCTGTCGGTCTTGTCCTTAAAGATTGAAGAGGCATATGCACGGCGGACCTATCAACCGATCAGCATCAAAACGACGACGTTTGAATTACAGCAATTGACGCACCAATACAACCAACTGATGCAGCAAGTCGGGAACTTGACGCAAGAAATCGCAATTGCGAGCGAACGACTGGAGGCAACTCAACCCGGTTTTTCGTCCCAACTCGCATCGATTGATGAATCTATCGTTGACGTCCATCAAGTGGCGACGTCGTTGACGGACCAGTCGACGCAGATGGAACAAATCATCACGGAATCCGGGCAACTGTTGACGACCTCGATTGAAGCACTCGCGACGATGGACGAGTCGATCCAAACGAGCCATCAACGGGTCAGCTCCTTTAATGACGAAGCGACGACGAGTCATCGAATCCTCGACTCATTGCAACAGGATACAACGTTATTACGGACCCTGTCTGTCAACACGTCACAGTCACTGGAAGAAGCGACCGAACGCAATCAACAAATGCATGCCTCGATCCTCTACATCCAACAGGTGGCGGAAGCGACACGCCGCTTATCGCTGAATGCCTTGATTGAAGCAACACGAGCAGGCGAAGAAGGGCGCGGTTTCGTCATCGTCGCCAAGGAAGTCGAGTCACTTGCGCTCGACATCAAACGAAGTATCGATCACATCAACCAGGCGAACCGGGATTTGACGGCCAGCATCGGGCAGATCGAACAAGATGTTGTCCAGATGACGACCCAAATCGAGACGACACACGAACAGCTTGAACAGAGCACCCGACGGATTGCTTCCGTCCTTGATCATGCCCAACAGATTGAAGCCGCGCTCGTCCAGGTCGAGACGGACCGTACGCTCGTCTATTCGGTACAGCCGCAGATTCGGCAACACTTCCAACTGATTGAAACGATTCTGCTTGAGCTGACCCACTACAGCCAATCACTCGAAGCAAATATTCAGGCCAACAGTACCCGGCAACAGGAACTGAAACAGCACGGTCACATCATCGGTGAACAAATTGAGTCTCTTAACAGGACGATTGTCGGTCCGTCCCAGTAAAGACGAACAGACCCCGTGCCAAAAGCACAGGGTTTGTTTTTTGTTTAACTAATATACTGGGCTTCCTTCTTATCGATGATGTTACGGATCCGGTTTTCCGTCACCTGATACGCCATCGCTAACCGGCGAATCGACTGTCCTGCTTGATAGCGGTAGCGGATGTCCCGAATCTGCCGCGGCGACAATTCGATATGTTGCGTCAATAACAAGTCGAACTCGTCGAGGAGCGACGCATACGCTTGACTCACAGACGGTTTGACGGTCAGATTATCGATCTGATCGTTTAGACGATCACCGTCCGCCCGGATAATCCGGTCGTGCACGGCCTCGGAATCGAGAAACGCCTTGGCGACAAGCTCGGCAACATAAAACCGTTCTCCCCGTCCTTGTTTGTACAACGTCACTTTCCGGTAGCCTTCCTGATTGATCCGCGGTCGCAAGACAACGCCATGTCGCCGTTGTTTAACACCACGACTCGTCTCGATGATCCGGTCGAGCGAGCGGACATTCCCCGCTGTTGAAACTTGATACATCCCTTCATAACCGTCTACCATCTTCCAGTGTTCCATATAATCAATGACCTCCATTCGGTCGAAAAAACAGCAACATTTCCTATTGCCATTATATCATTTTACGAACAAACGTTCTAATAGGAACACTCCGGATTTCTGTGCTAGTATTAACAAAAAAAGGAAGAGGTGTCAGGGATGAAGTTTGTGATGTTACTTGGTCCGCAAGCCGTCGGCAAGATGACGATTGGTCAGGAACTCGAACAAAAAACGAGCATGAAATTATTCCATAACCATCAGACGATTGACCTGTTGCATCCGTACTTTGACTTTACGAAGCCGGCGCACCATAAGCTGAAGGACTTGATCCGGCGGGAGATGTTTAAAGAGATGGCCGTCAGTGATCTCGAAGGGGTGATCTTTACATTTTTGTGCCTGTTCGGCGTCGAAGGCGGAGGTATCGAATTCATCGAAAAGACCGTTCAACTGTTTGAAGAAGCCGGTGCCGAGGTCTTCATCATTGAACTTGAAGCTGCCCTGTCGACCCGTCTTGCCCGGAATCAGACGGAAAACCGCTTACTACATAAGTTTACGAAACGGGATATTGCCGCGTCGGAAGCGAACTTGCTCGAAACAGCTGAACAATACCGGACGCACTCACTCCCGGGAGAGTTGCCGTATCCGAATTACTTAAGGCTCGATACCGAGGGACGATCAGCCGCCGATAGTGCCGACGCCATTTGCCGACACTTCAACTGGTCGACACGTTTGGTCGAACAATGACCCAGTCCAAGCAGACGTATTTGCCGGTTTTCTTGACGCTTGGTTTGCTTCTGTTCAATATGCTGACTTCCTACCTGCTGAGTGGACGGTTTTTCCCGAATCTCAGCCTGTGGGTACCGATCGGACTCAACCTCCTGGTCGGAATCGGATACATCGTTTTACTGGTGCTTGGGCTTCGATCGGAGAACAGCTACGTCAAATGGTTTAGCATCTTAGCGAACATTGCTTTTTTACTGTCGTTATCCGTCATCACCTTTATGTTGTTACTCGCAAACGGCATTTCAGAGCCTTAATACTGCACACGAAAAACCGTCTGTTCAGAAGCTTATTTTCTGAAGAGACGGTTTTATTTTGATCGATTCAAAAAAATCGTCGACTCCACTCGACTTCTACAGGAAAAGGAAGCGCGCTTCCGTCAGGAACAGGCGAGACCCGGTCGTCCGAGGACGACCGCGGCTTGCGTTCCGCCTGAGAAAAGCGAGTGGTGGAAAGACGATTCTTGGCTCTCTTTGTTTAATGATTTTCACCACTTCAATGCGTCAAGTCACGACGAAAGACTGGACCGTCCTTATAAAATCCATTCTCAAGCCAAATCTCTGCTTCTCCGCCCTCTCCTGTCACGAATGGCAACAGCAACGTCCGCGCGAGATACGAAAGGATGACGGTCAAGGCTTCTTGGATATAGCCGTCACGGTCGGACGGATCAATTGCGTCAGAGCTGAGCTGCTGACCGGTTAATTGAATCAGAGCGACCTGTTCGTTCTCTCTTTTCTTCAGTACCCAGATACATCCGTTGGCAGTATCCGTAGCTGTAATCGATAACCGGGATGTCGTAAAGTCCGGATGGCGACCTTTCATGTTGTTTCCTCCTTCGTGACATCAAACTCCGTCGTCGCATAGGCTTCTCCGTTAATTAAAATCGTCACTTGATGTGTTCCCGGATAATGGACCCGTGTCGTCAAATTCCGGAACGACTGCCGCTTCGCAAACGTCTCCCGTCCCGTTACCTGCCGCTCACTGATCCGAAAGACTTTTTGACTCGTCCCCCGTTTTTTGACGTAGTCGATCGCATATTCAATCCGTAGGACTTGCGGTTCGGTTGTCGTCACGTGAAAGGAAAAAGCCAGTTCTCCGCCAATTGCCAGTGTCGGTGTGACCGTCAGTTCGTCGACGGTCACGGTTCCCCGCGTAACGAGACCAAAGGCTTTTAAGACATCCCGGTGGCCTTGTTTCAACAGAGTTCGTGAGGCATGCCGTAAAATCCAGTCCGTATGCGAATGCGTTCCGAGCCGCTCCAATCGTTCAATGACGAGTTCCGGATGGGTCTTTGCGATATCATTCAAGTGATTGGCAACACTTTTTCGGACGTATAAGGCGTCGTCTTCAAGCAATGAATCGAGAATCGGCAGGACCGGTCGCGGATCGGCAATCAGTGAGGGAATCATCTGTCCCCACGGCAAACGCGGACGGGTTCCTTCCGACGCTAAACGTCGGACATGTTCGTCACTCGACTGACTCCATCGCGTCGCCACCTCTAAAAATCGGTCCTGATCATCGAGCAAAAACCGACGGACGGCAAATTCCGATGTCGAATGCGGTGTTAATCGTTCGAGCGCCAATATAGCCCGGTCCCAGTCGCCGTGTTTCGCCTGAATTTCAATATAATCCGGAAACACAATTCCAGGTAATCCCGGAAAGTCCGGAGCAATCGTCTCGAGCCGGGTCGCCGCCTGTTCAAATTCAGCCGGTACATGATGTTCCAGTCGGGTCGCAATCCGACGGACCCGTTGTTTAAACGCCAGTTCCTCCCAGTCCTCCTGTTGCACCGTTTTTCTGAAATCGGTAGCGTTTAACGCCTTGCCCAACCGGTCGAGCCACTCGTCCGTAAAGACATCTTTAATCAAACTCATCTATGATTCAATCCTCTCTTCGTCCGTTCTAATTTTAATAAAGCCGCTTTTCGTGCCAAGCCGCCGGCGTACCCGCCAAGATCTCCGGTCAGCCGGATGACCCGGTGACAGGGAATGAGAATCGCCAGCTGATTGGCGCCGTTCGCCCGGGCGACGGCGCGGACGGCTGCCGGATTTCCGACACGGACGGCCAGTTCCTGATACGAAATTGTCTCGCCCGCCGGAATTAAACACAATTGCTCCCAGACCTGCCGTTGAAACGGCGTCCCGTAGAGAACGAGCGGAAGATCAAATCGGTCGCGCGTTCCGGCAAAGTATTCTTCCAGTTGAACCGTCACCTGTTCAAACACCGGGGCGTCGCCGGGAATGATCACAGCCCGGGCTGTCAGCCGCAACCGTTCCACTTCCCGTTCCAGTCCGCGTCGATCGACGAACTCGAGTAAATGCAGTCCTCCTTCATCGGCAATCGCCAGCATCGGTCCGAGCGGCGTATCGAGCCACTTCGCCTGCAGATAGGCTCCACTCCAACGTTTCGGTGTCTCGCCCAAAATGCGGGCAAAGGCATCGCGGAAACCGCTGCTCGATTCATAACCGCTTGCCAGTTGGGCCTCGATGACCGGTTGCCCCTTCCGGATTTCCTTCATCGCCAGTCCCATCCGGCGTGACCGAGCATATTCGACGAACGTCATCCCGAATCTTTTTTTGAACTGCCGTCGTGCGGTCGAGGCATCGAGTCCCAGTTCACGAAAGTCGGCGTCTTTGAAGCGTTTTTCGGGATTTGCTTCGACCGCTGCAATCAAGCGGGTGATGACCTCACTGTCCCCCGGGTAAGCGAGCGGTTTACAGCGTAAACACGGCCGGTACGAAGCCAGTAACGCCTCTTTCGCCGTCTCAAAAAACTCACAATTCTCCTGCTTCGGTTTCCGTGCCGGACAGGTCGGCCGGCAAAAAATCCCCGTCGTCTTGACCCCGACAAAAAATGTCCCCTCGTACGAACCATCACGACGGACGAGCGCTTCATAATAATCCGTTTCCGGTAAGGTATTCATCACGTGTCCCTCCCCTTCTTTTCCTCAGTATACCGAGTTTGCCGTTAGTCATGTCGCCGAAAATCAGGCACGGATGTTTTCTTAAGACAAACTTAAGAATTCTCTCCTGTTTGTGAAAGATATGACCTGTATCATCGGTGATATACTTAAGAAGAAAGTAGGTTTCATATGTTTGATTTTTTAAAGGAAGCCATCCAATCACCCAAAACGATTGGCGCGATTGCCCCAAGCAGTCCCCGTTTAGCACAAATGATGGCACAGCGGGCAGTCGCCGATCATCCGGACGTCATCATCGAAGTCGGCGCCGGTGACGGGGCGATTACCCAAGCCCTATTGCGCGCGCGTCACCCGGAAACGACTTATCGGTACGCAGGACCGGCTCATTTGAGCGTTCAAGCTGCCCCGAACCTGTTGCGGCGCTTGATCGAAAATCTTGTACGTAATGCGACACTTCACGGAACAGGTGATTTGTCGTTCGAAGTGCTCCAAGAAAGCGGTCACTTGACCTTCCGTTGCTCCAATGCTATCCCGGAGACCTTAACGCCGCATCAACTGACGGAACTGGCAACCCCTTTCGTCACGTCCGACATGTCACGGTCCAATGGTGGATCCGGCATCGGTCTGTCGATCATCGAACAAATCGTTGCCCGGCACAACGGGACGATGCAACTAACGTCGGAACAAAACCGGTTTATCGTCTCGGTTGTCTTGCCGGATGCTTATAAAGAGGGATGACGGTACAGGATGAACTCAAAAAAATTGAGCTCATCTTTTTTTGTTGTTACTGGTTCGACACTCCTTCGGAAATGGAATTCGATACACTAGAGAATGTCATTCTTTAGGCACAGCCATGAAGGAGCTCCTTACTTATGAAATCATTCAACCGTTCGACCACATATATGCCCGGACTCGATGGTCTGTGTGCGTTCGCTGTCATCGCTGTCATTTTGTACCATCTGTCAGTACCGATGCTGACCGGCGGGTTTCTCGGCGTGGATGTGTTTTTTGTCCTGTCGGGTTACTTGATTACCGGCTTGTTGCTCAGTGAGTGGCAACAGACCGGTCGCATCGATTTAAAACGGTTTTGGGTGCACCGGTTCCGCCGGTTGTTCCCGCCTCTGTTCGTCCTGCTTGTGCTTGTCCTCAGTTATGTCACGTTGTTTGAACGGGACTTGTTGCATTCGCTTCGCCAGGACAGCGTGGCGGCTCTGTTGTATACGACGAACTGGTGGTATATCGTCCATGACGTCTCTTATTTCGAATCGTTCGGCAAACCGTCGCCGATTCAAAACCTGTGGTCGCTTGCGATCGAGGAACAGTTTTACTTGATATTTCCGATCGTGCTCAGTTTTGGACTCGGATCAAAACGGCTGTTGCTCCGGGGAATCGGACTCCTTGCCCTGCTGTCCGCACTCCTGATGGCGATTCTGTTTACGCCGGGTGCGGATCCAAGCCGTGTTTACTACGGGACCGATACCCGGTTGTTTGCCTTGTTGATCGGCAGTCTGCTTGCCTTTGCTTGGCGACCGGAACGGTTCAAGAAAGAGATTCCGTCACGGGGTGTCCGGTTATTGAACGTGACCGGTGCCGTGATTGTCCCGGTGCTTGTTTTGCTGATGCTCGTGACAAGTGAGTACGGTCGTTTTCTGTATTATGGCGGGTTTGTATTTGTCGCTGTTCTTGCGGCGTTACTGATCGCCGTTGTTGCTCATCCGGCGTCTTTTTGGAGCCGGTTGTTCGCCGCCCAGTGGCTGATCGCCATCGGTAAACGGTCATACGGTCTGTATTTATGGCATTTCCCGCTGATCACCTTGATGACGCCAGTTGAACAAACCGGAACATTTTCCTGGCTCCGAAGTCTCGGGATTCTCGTCATCCTGATCGTCGTGACGGAACTGTCCTATCAGTTCGTCGAACGTCCGGTCCGCCGGCTTGGTCTGCTTGGATACATCCGACAATTTCAGATTCACCCGCGGACCTTCCGGCAGTTTTCCCGGACGAAGTGGGTCTCTGTTTCCATCGCCAGTCTGCTTCTCCTCAGCTTCATCGGGAATTTATCGATTCTTGCCGTATCGGACGAACCGGCTCAACAATCGATTCCGACAGTCGCGGCGCCGCATAAAAAACCGGCATCGCTTATCAAAAAACCGACGAATCCGGTGCCTGAGAAACGCACACGCTCGATGTGCCGCCCGACCCTTGCGATCGGCGATTCGGTGCTGCTCGGGGTCGAAGATTATCTCGGCAGTACACTTCAACACGTGACAGTCGATGCCAAGCTCGGACGTCAGCTCCGGGAAGCCATTCCGCTCAGCACGAAGTATGCGGCGTACAATCAAACCGACCATCAAGTCATCCTGCACCTCGGGACAAACGGCAGTTTCCGTCCCGAGCAATTAGAGGAGCTGCTCGACCGGTTCGCACATGCCGATCAGGTGTACCTCGTGACGACGCGGGTGCCGCGTCCCTGGGAACAGGAGGTCAACACGATGCTGAAACAAGCAGCCGAACGCAAACGAGTATCACTCATTGACTGGCATGCCGTCGCCGTCAAGCATCCGTCGTACTTTGAACAGGACGGTGTCCACTTGAACATCAAAGGTGCCCGGGCCTACTCGAAGCTGCTTGCCAAAGCGACAGGGTGCGCGACCACCACAAAATGACAGAACACAGCCACCATTCTCCGATCGTTGAGAAGGTGGCTGTTTTAGAGCGTATACACGAGTCCGATGTAGAGCAGGCTGACACCAAGGAGACAGAACAGACTGCCGAGCAGAAACGGCAGGCGTTTTTGATAGGTCAACAGCAACAATCCGATACTGACGCAACCCGATAAGAGCAGGACACGGTTCGACCAAAGAATCGGCTTGACTGCTCCAAGCGTGTTCAAATCCGGCGGTTCTAGATTACTGAGGGTCGCTGTCGCAAGAAACACACAACAGAGGATCAGACTCTCAAAGCGTAGACCGTGCCGCGGATCAACATCCGGTTCCTTCTGTAACCGCCTTTTGACGAGTGTCCCGTTGATAAACGCATAACCGAGCAAAGGAATCAGCAACAAGTGTTTCCACAGCAATGCCTGTCCGTACGGAACGTTCCAGGCATTGCTGTACTCGCTTAACGGAACACTTTGACGCATCACGAAGAAGCCGGTCACGATGACCCCTAAAAACGTCAATTGGGCGAACGGACTGAACCAGCGTAAAAACGACAACCAGTGGTTAGAGTCCCGGGCACACCAACCGATGACGAATACGACTCCAACCCACAACGCCATCAGGCTAAAATGACTGGTCTGTAACACAAGCCCCGGCAGGCCATGCTTCGCTGCGGCGTGACTGGTTCCGGAAATTCCCAGAAACAGCGGGATTGTCACACCGAGCAGCAACCACCGTTTGATGAGCCGGATTCGTTTCATGAACACGATGATGAGTGCCACGAGTGCTGAAAAATACACCATCAAAAAATACGTACCGATCCGGACATCAAATAAGCTTGCCCGTAACGCTTCACGGAAGGATAAGTCCATTTCCTGCTGAAAATAAGAATATACACGCCACAACGGAAGGACGGATCCAATTACAATGCTGATGAGAGCGGCACACGCAAGACCGTCTAATGAACCGATTGTCGGTTTTTTATCTTCTGCCACAAACAGAAGCAGGAGCCGACCTGCCCAAAGTGCCCCACCAATATAGATGAGCAGTTCACTGATGATGCCACTCATGATCGTTTTTGACGACGGAGCAGGAAGAACGTGATGATGATTGCCAAAACCAAAACAGCCACGAGCCAAGGTAAGAACGTCGGGAACAGTCCCGGTTCGACGGTTTCTGTTGATTCGGTTGGAACGATGCTTGATTGTTGCGGTTCTGGTTTTGTTGCTTCCACTTGATCGTCCGTCGCATCGCTTGACGCAACAGCTGCTTTTACGTCAAAACGAATGGTGCCTCCGACCGGATGTCCATCTTCCGAAATCAATTTCCAGCGTATGAGATACGTTCCGCTTTCGAGTTTTTGTTGAACGGCTGCACTCCATTCATTACCGATGATCAGGGGTTTCTCAAGTGAAATCACGTCACCTTGAGCTGTTTTCAGTTCGACCGTACTGGTTTTTTCAATCGCCGTATCGAAATTCAAACGGATTTTTGTTAAGTCTCCTTTGATGACTTCCCCTTCTGCAGGATTTGAATTCTTTAGACTCGTGTGAGCCGAGACCGAAAACGGCTGAACGACGAATAAAACCAGAATAAACAGCACAAACCATTTGATTTTCATCGTAAACTCCTCCTTTGACCGAAAATGTGTAGAAAAAGACCCGCTGTTTCCAGCGGGTTCGGTTGTCCGATTAGTGTTGTGAGCGACGTCCGCGGAGTCCAAAGAATCCGAGGATTGAAGCAGCTGCGATTCCAAGTAATGACCAGAGGATACCGTTTGAAGATTGCGATTCCGCTGTTCCACCAAGACCAGTATTCGGCATACCGGCCGGCGCACCTTTGAATTTATCCGGGAACTGATCGACGATAGCTGTCGCCGTTCCTTCACCGACTCCGTACATGTGACCGTATGCTTCACGGATCGCCGGGTACGTTTTGTCGTAGTCTTTTTCATTGTAGCTGTTGAAGGCGAGTAACAATTGATCGATGTGGACCTTTAATCCCTCTTCGAGATCTTTTGATTTCAGACGACCTTCTGTAGAAGCATCCAGGAAGGCGGCCTGTTCCACACTGTAATCATCCAGTTCTTTGACGGCCATGTCGCGGGCTTGATCGTCTTTCGCACCTGTTGCTTTCACGTAATCCACAAAGTAACCGATGTGACTCGACCAGATTTTCTTGAATTGTTGCGCGGCTTCACTGCCGTAGACAGAGCCGATTGAGGCTGTCAGATCGTCTGTGTTTTCACCAAGTGCTCCTGCTGCCGCATCAAAGTCCTTCGCTCCGTCGATTCCTTTTTGCATCGCGAGGACAGCGAGTGCCGCATGTTCCGAGAAGTTCCGGTTCAGTCCGGCACGGAGGTCGGCAGCCGGTGTATCGACTTTTGTATTTTTGAATTTATCCGGATACTGCGTAACGATGGCGCCCGATAATCCTTCTCCGACCATGTACATATGCTCGATCGCTTTTCGCATGTTGCTGTAGGCAGCGTCATAATCACCGGCGACGTAGCTGTCGAATGAAGTCAACAATTGCGTGATATGGACTTTTAATCCACCTTCTAGATCTGCTGCTTTCAAGCGGCCTTCCGTCGCTTTATCGAGGAAAGCGGCCTGTTCGACGCGGTATTCATCGAGTTCCTTCAACGCTTTTTGTTTCGCGTCTTCATCTTTAGCGCCTGTTGCTTTCACATAATCCACGAAGTAGCCGATATGGCTCGACCAAATCTTTTTGAACGCTTCGCCGGCTTCATCCCCGTAGACGGATCCGACAGCGGCCGATAAGTCATCCGTATTTTGATTCAGCGCTGCAGCTGCCTGATCAAAATCTTTTTTGCCGTCAATGCCTTTTTGCATGGCGACAACAGCGAGATACGCATGTTCAGATAGAAGCTGATCGAGCGTCGCTCGCAAATCCGATGCGGGAGACGAGACATCTAGAGATACTTTGCCTGAACTGTGGGACATCTTGCTATGATCTTCATGACCATGGGCACTGACGCCTGCTGCCGGAATCAATAATGCGGCACTGAGTGGGACGGCGAGATACGACTTTTTCATCTTCATCTTATGAACACCCCTTTGTTTTTTTAAACTACACACAGATAACGTAAGGAGTTCACAAATAGTTTTATGTTTTTAATTTTTTTATTCTAAATATTTTTATTCGAAAAACAAATACTTTTAACTTCAGATTTCCATAAAAAAAAACAGGATGATGGATTCAAATCCATTACCCTGTTTGACTGTTCTATTTTTTTAATGATGATGCCCGCTGCTTCCACCAGCCGGTTTCGCACCGCCTTGCAAGATTTTTAAGTCGTTGGCGGACAGTTGACCGACAATAAACTGTCTGGTCGGCATAATCATCGCCCCGTTACTGCTGGCATGGACCTTGATGTAATACAGACCTTCCTTCGGCAATTTCTTCTCAATCGAGTAAACTCCCGGTTTCGTTTCATCTGCCGGTTCCATACTGTACCGAAGTGTTCCATCTGCTTTCCAGATTTCAAAATGGACATATTCCGCTTCTTTAATTGCTTTTTGATCCTGCCACAGTGTCGCTCCGAATCGGTACTGTTTTTCCTGATCAGCTTTCAGTACTTTCGGAATTTCAAACTTTACAGACAGCGGTGCTGAGACTGCGTAATGTTCTGCCGCGTCAGACGTAACACTACATCCTGCAAGACCGGTACTGGTGACAATCAGTCCACTTACTAAAAGACCTTGGATGGACTTACGCATTCAAAAACCTCCTTAGAACCGCAATTCGCCGGATGATGATGAAATCCACCAGCCAGACCACAATTAACGACAGACCAACCAGCGGGAACAAGACACCGAGGATAATCAGCACGAGAATAAACCATTTGATGGATTTCGCCGGCGGTCCTTTCGGTGCCCCCATCCCTTTGCCCGGTTTCCGTTTCAACCATAGATAGAATCCACTGACCGCTACCAAGATGATTCCAAGACAAATGGCTAAACTGATCAATTGATTGATCAGACCGAATTCCGTTCCTTTGTGCAGCGTGATACCGAGTGCAACGATTTTACCGACAAGCCCATAGTTAGCAAACCGGTAATCCGCTAAAACAGCACCAGAATATTGATCGAGATGAATCGTCGCTTCATTTTCCGCTTTCGCCGGGTAGGCCGACAGTGTGTAGACACCTGCCGGATCACTCGGAATGCTGATCGCGAAGCTTGGATCCATCCCCTGTTGTTTGGCGATTGATACAATGTCATCGATTGATGCCGGAACAAGTCCTTCGACGTTTGATTTCGGCACGTCAAGCGTCTCCGCTGCCCACGGGACTTCTGCCACATCTTTCGTTTGAACGGCTGATACCGGCGCATCTCCTCCCCAAATCGATGGTGGATAACCAAGTCCTTGATTGGTTGCAACTGATTGGAAATTGGCGCCCCAAAAACCGGACCACGGCAATCCCGTCAAAATCAGGAATAACATCCCGGCCGTAATCCAAAAGGCCGGCACCGCGTGCAAATCACGTCGGAAGATTTTTTTCCCCTGGCGCAGACGCGGAATCAAGACACCACTCCAACCGGCTGCTTTTTTACGCGGGAACCATAAAAATAATCCTGTTACGATTAAGACAATCGCCCAACAGGCAACAAGTTCAACGATCCGGTCTCCGATTGTCCCGGCCATCAATTCGCCGTGGATTTCTTCGACTTTATTCATGATCCGGTCATCATCCGCCAGTTCGCCGATAATTTTTCCGGTGTACGGATTGATGAAGACCGTCGACGAGGCCTCTGCCGTCGCAATCTTCACTTCACTCGACCGTGCATCGGTTTCTCCGGGGCGGTACTTCGTAATACTTGCGTCCGGATAGTTTGCTTTGACAGCATTGATTTGTGCCGTCGCTGAAATCCGGTTTTCTTGCGGTGTCACTTCATAATACTTCTGATATAACACATTCTCGATTTGTGGTTTGAATAAGTAAATCGATCCCGTCACGGCAAGCATGACAAGAAATGGTGCAAAAATCAGTCCGGCATAAAAGTGCCAGCGCCAAACCGTCCGGTAAAATGATGATGCGGAACGGTTTTCCGTTTTCTGTTCTGTTCCCCTCGTCTCGAGTTGATTCATGTTCAATCCCCGCTTCTTCGTTAAGTAGATGTTCTCATGACAATATGTAAGATGAGTTATGATGGCACACGTGTTGTCACGAGTCTGCTGTCTTATTCTACGTGTTCTTTTCTCTCCCCACCCCTTCAGTGAGTTCAGTTTTCCGTACATCCGTGAAAAATATGTCCAGCTGGTGAACGCTTATTAAGTATAAGCGGTTACACAATTTGCGGACCGCTGACACTATGGCGATTTTTTGCCAATCCGGTGATATCTCTGCGTGTTAATTAAGTAGTTGCTTCGTTAAATTCCACACAATAATTTCGTACATATAATAAGAAAACACTTAGTTTCTTTGCAAGTGAGTTAAATGATTTTGAATTTTTTTCATATTTTTTAATCTTTTTTAAATCCAATTCAAAACCGGGTGCGTATGCTGTTCAGAACGATGAGGAAATGAATTACCAGATTGGTTAAAATAAACACCCAAATTTGAGAGGATGAGACAAGATGAAAAACACGAAAAAATTCGCAGCAACAGCCATGGCAGCAGCACTCGTATTACCAGGA
>NZ_JACSMV010000003.1:0-157043 GCF_018618835.1 Exiguobacterium sp. s145
TAAACGGCTTGGCTCCATTAGAATACAGAGCTCAAGCCGTTTAAAAGATTTTTATTATTTATCCTGTCTACTTGACGGGGAGCAGTTCAGATTCAAATCTGCCCTCTTTTCTCATAAGGTTAACTGTTACGCCAACGAATAACTTTGATTAACGTGCCAGCAATTGTTTTAACGCTTTGACCTTCTCCGGATCGACTTGACCGTCGACGAGGACAGCGGATCCGACATGTAACTCGGTTGCGTTCGTTGCATTAAGTAATTCTTCCGCCCGCTCGACTGTGATACCGGAACCCGGCAAGACAATCAGGTCAGGGTGCTGTTCGATTAGTTCGGCGATGACAGCCTGACCTTCCAGTGCCGTCGGTTGTGCCCCGGACGTCAAAATCCGGTCGACTTCCGGAAAATCAGCCAGGACTTCCGCAGCTTCCAGGATGTCCCGACTGCTGTCGATCGCCCTGTGGAACGTTAGCGACAAGTCGCCTTTATGTTTAATAATCCGTCCGAGGAATCCTTCATCAACACGTCCGTCTGCCGTCAATGAACCGACGACGATTCCGGCTGCTCCGAGTTCCCGAATCAAATCAATGTCCGTGATGATCGTTTCCTGATCGGCTTTCGAATAGACAAACGATTTACTGTGCGGTCGCACGAGGACGTGGACCGGAATCTCGACCGAAGACAAGACCTGCCGGATCAATCCGTAACTCGGCGTCAATCCGCCTTCTGATAAGGCCGAGACGAGTTCCAGCCGGTCGGCTCCCGCCCGCTCGGCGGCTGTTGCTTCTTCTACTGTTGCTGCAATGATTTCTAACATGATACATCCCTCCCGCCCTAGTGTATCATGAGACGACGGTCCAATTCACCCGTTCATTAAACAGCTTCATCTCCCAAGACGGCGGATAGGTCGAGGGACTGAGAACGATTTTAGCGCGGCGGAATTCCGCGACCTTATATTTCCGGTTGCCCTCGAATTCGTCACACGCCAAAAAGGCATAGACATCCTTTGTCCGACCGATGATGGCTTTTTGAATCAACGACGACTCGATGTCATCACTGACGAATCCCCGCTCGATCTCGGCTCCGTCGAACGTCAAAAAAGACGCGTCAAACGCATAGGCATCAAGCGCCTGCAAGACTTCGACCCCAACCGTCTGTCCATATGAATCGACGGTTCCGCCGAGTAATCGTATTTCGCCGTGGAACGGTCCCGTTTCCCGGCACTGTTCGAGATGACTGGCAATCGACAACGAGTTCGTGACAATCGTTGCGCTGCCGCTCAAGTACGGTAACAGATGTTCGACCGGCTCCCCTTTGCCTAAAAAGATGCAGGAGTAGTCCGCCAGCCAACCTTTCGCATAACGCGCCAGCCGACGGGACAATTGATCGGTCCGTCTTGAAATCGGCGATTCTTGTTTGCCGCCTTGGTAGATTGCTCCCCCGTAAACCCGCTTCAGTTGTCGTTCCCGCTCGAGTTCCTCGAGATAACGCCGGACAGTCTCCCCGGAGACATCCAGACGGTCAATCAAATCCTTCGTCATGACTTTTCCTTCTTCTTCGAGCCATTGCATGATTTGTGATTTTCGTTCCTCTCCTAATAACGACACATGAACTACTCCCTTCACAGACAAGTACTACTTCTAGTGTAGCGAACGTCTGTAAAGGTCTTGTAAATCCGGTGTAAAAAAACGTGTAATTCCTATGAAATGTTGTTGAATTCGTTTATTTTTCAGATTAACAAGATATTCACAAAAAAAAACGGATCCTCCTGTCCTTCCTTTACAGAAGAACAACAGCATCCGGTTGAAATCAATCGGTGTCTTTTTTATCTTTCGCAAACATACCAATCTTTGATTCCGTCCCTTGACGGATCCGGCTGATATTTTCACGGTGTTTAAAGATGACGAACAGCGCAAGAATCGTAAAGAACGTCGGGACGATCCAGTCCTGCTCGACGATACCGATCGTGATGGCAGCCACGATACCGATGCTTGCTGAGACGATTGAGCTGAGTGAAACCATCCGGCTCAGTCGTAACGTCGTCAAAAAGGAAATCAACAGCACCAGGAACAGAATCGGGCTCGTCACGAGCAGCATCCCGCCGGACGTCGCGACGGCCTTTCCGCCTTTGAACCTGGCAAAGACCGGATAAATGTGTCCGACGACGGCCGCTAGACCCGCAAACAGCGGATGCAGTTCGGAAGCAAGCAGAATCGGCACAAGACTGGCGACTGCCCCTTTGCCGAGATCACCAATCAAGACGATGATCCCCGCTTTTTTTCCTAGGACCCGGAACGTGTTCGTCGTCCCGAGATTCCCGCTGCCGTGCTGCCGAATATCAATGCCGTGTCCCCATTTTCCGACAAGCAGAGCAAACGGAATCGAGCCGAGTAAATAGCCTAAAATTAAAATCCCGATGATTTCAATCATGGTCAACCTCCAACGTATTAGTGACCGACCTTCATATATTCTTCGAGAGTCTGCCCATTATTTTTAATTTGTGTGGCTGGACCGACACCAACATACCGGATGTGCCATGGCTCATACGTGTACCCAGTCCGCGACTGGAACCCACGGTCGTACCGGACGATGAATCCATACTTCGCTGCGTTGTTCGCAATCCATTTTCCTTCTTTTGTATCTCCGAGTTCTGCCGTCAATCCATTCCCGACACTTGGTGCCGAGATATCGAACACAAGTCCGGTCTGGTGCTCACTGTGACCAGGACGGGCCGAATATTGATCGGCTGCCGCTTTTCCGTCACGGGCGACGTAGTTGTTGTAGAGAACCGTCTGACGTGAACCTGAACGGAATCCGCTGACAGCGTTCAGTGTCACACCATCGGCTTTCGCATCAGCAAACATTTTTTCCATTTGCTTCGCTGCCGGTGCCCGCATGTAACTTTGTTCGAGAACGCCTGAATACGAGAAGCTGACATTTGGCACGACTAAATCCGACGGTTTGTAATCGATCGGCAAGCTGTACTTTTTGTTGACGACGACTAACTCACCCAGTGACAGATCGGCTTTTGTATTCGATTTATCGACGTCCGGTGTTTCGGACTCCGGTTTCGACGGTTTGGCCGGTTCCGGATCCTGAGCGGAATCGGTTTTCCCATCGTCTTTTTTATCGGCCGCTTTCTCTTCAGCTGCTTTTTGATCGGCCGCTGCCTGTTCTTCTGCTTTTTT
Source organism: Exiguobacterium sp. s145 (assembly GCF_018618835.1). Taxonomy (NCBI): domain Bacteria; kingdom Bacillati; phylum Bacillota; class Bacilli; order Caryophanales; genus Exiguobacterium; species Exiguobacterium sp. s145. The sequence goes on from NZ_JACSMV010000003.1 coordinate 3,186, forward strand.
CTCAGCTTCCGCTTTCGCGTCGGCTTCTTTTTTCGCTTCTGCCGCTTCTTTTGCTTCTTTTTCTTTCGCTACTTCGGCATCACTTTTTTCAGAATCTGAAGTGGCCTTTTCGTCTGCGCTTTTATTCGCCTGTTCGGTTTTTGAGTTGTCTTGCGCTTCCTGATCCCCAGGGTTACATCCTGCAAGGAGGAGCGCCAATGTGCTGACTGCTACGATTTTTTTCATTTTTAATTCCCCGCTTCCTTGGTGCTATTCTATGTTACCTCTAATCGACTGATTAGAAAAGCCCTCACGCAAGAAATCCTGCTGAGGGCGGAGGCTTAATTTGAGATGAGTGCAGCATCCTCGGTACGCATTTGTTCGTAAATCGCGTGCCAGTTCGGAAAGACTTTTGGTAAACGGATCGGACGGAAGTTTTCTTTTTTGACGACGACATGCGACGTTTTTCCTGCGACCGCCAGTTGACCGTCGGCATTCTTGACTTCATAGCCGTAAATCGTCCGCAGACCGTCATAATGATCAACCCAGACGGACACCTGTGCTACGTCACCGTACGTCAATGACCGTTTGTAATCGAGATTCACGTTCGTGACCGGCGAGACATATCCGGCTTCTTCCATTTCCTTGTAATCAAGTCCGAGTGACTTGATCAGTTCCGTCCGTGCAATCTCAAAATAAACGAGATAATTCGAATGATAGACGATGCCCATCATATCGGTTTCAGCGTAACGGACTGGTATTTCAATCGTGTACATGTAGCTTCCCCCTTAAAAATCCTCTTTTTCAAGATAGGACCATTCTGAACCGGTTAAGCTAAGTTTGTCAATTAATCGGACGGATTGCTTCGCAATGGCCCGTTCGACGATCGTAATCGCGGCACGGGCATTTCCGTTCGGGACGGTTTCGATCATACCCTCAAGCGTATCTTTCGCTTCCTCCGTCAACTGATACCCATACTGGGCGGCGTAATTAACGATGATTTCGATCAGCTCGTCTTTCGCGTAGTTCGGGAAATGGAATTCGCGTTTAAACCGGGATTTCAGACCCGGATTGCTGGCGAGCAACGCCTGCATCGGCTGCTCGTAACCCGCGAGGACGACAACCAGATTATCGGCATGTTTCGTCATCTCGTCGACCAGCGTATCGATCGCTTCCTTGCCGAAATCGTTGGCACCCCCGTTTAACGCGTACGCTTCATCGATGAACAGAACACCGCCGAGCGCATCACGGATGACGTCCCGCGTTTGTTGCGCGGTCTGACCGACGTAGCCCGAGACAAGATCGGCCCGGCTGACGACTTTCAAGTGGCCCCGCTTCAAGTAACCACACTGGCGGAGGACATCGGCATACAAAGCCGCGACGGTCGTTTTCCCGGTTCCGCTGTTGCCGCTGAAGACCGCATGCAGTTCGACCGGCAACACTTTAAATCCGGCTTCCTGGCGGCGCTTCTGCATCGACAACAGGGCTTGGATCTGTTTGATTTCCGCTTTCAGCGGCTGTAATCCGACCAATTGTTCGAGTCGTTCCTCAACGGTATGATCATCTGAGGCAACAAGTTCAAAATCAGCTTGTTCGAGCAAAGCAAAATCTTCATGACTGGCACTTTCCCCGAGACTGGCCCCTTTTTTAAAGATCGCATCGAGGACGATATTTCGGACAGCGCGTCCGTTACCGAAACTGGCGTCGACCCGTTCGCGTTCGAGCCGGGACAATAACGCCCGCTCGGCCTGCTCCGTCAGGACATAATCGTTGACCGTTGCAATGGAACGTCCGATTTCAAGCAGTTCCGTATCGGTATAATCCGCGAGCAGATAATGATTCGATTCCGGGAAACGGCTCCGCAGACCAGGGTTCGCTTTCAGGAAATCGCGCATTTCTTCCGGATACCCGGCCAGAACGACGGCAAACCGGCCGGCGTATTCCCCGCTCGTCATCGCGGCAACCAGCGTATCAATGGCTGCCTGCCCGTAATCGTTGCCGCTTTGTCCGGCCCGTTTTAAGGCGTAGGCTTCATCGATGAACAAGACACCGCCAACCGCTTCCCGGACTTTACTCATGACCTGTTCTTCCGTCTGACCGACGAACGCACCGACGAGCGACGAGCGATCCGTCTCGACGACTTCCGGCCGTTCGAGCAGACCGAGTTCGTGATAGATTTTTGCCATCAGCCGGGCAAGCGTCGTCTTACCGGTTCCCGGATTTCCCATGAAAATCATGTGGAGTGACGGCTGATCACTCGAGCGGTAGCCGTCTGATGTCCGTTTTTGCTGATATTTCAAGAAACGGTACATCTGATGCACACGCAGTTTGATATCATCGAGACCAATCATCGCGTCGAGTTCCTCAAGCGCCGACCGTTCAACCTGTTTGATTTCTGCCGGCAACAAGGCGACGACCCGGCGCAGATCCTGCAATGCCGTCGCTTTCAGTTCCGTCATCTCCCGAAAAGCGTCACGGGAATAAAACCGTTCCTGCAGACTGTCGAGAAATTCCGTCGCAATCTGTTCGAGCGACGCGCTCGACAACAGCAATGCTTTACCGGCTTCAAACAGTTCCGACCAACGCGCCGTATCCATCCGGCGCAAGCGTTCCGTCTGTTCGACGACCTGTTCCGTCTCATGCAGGATTTGACCCGCTTGTTGGATCAATTCCTTTGTCGCGGACCGTTTGGCATTGGCATTGTCTGTCTCGCGGATCGTCGGGAAGGTATTCGCGACCAGTAACTGATAACTGCTCTGGAGCTGCTGTTCAATCAGCAACTGTTCAAGCCGTTCCGGCAGCCGGTCGTGCTGGCGGATTTCCTGCATCCAGCTTTCGGCCAGGGCATCGATCCGTCCCGTCATGATGTAACGGTGTTCGACGAGTAAAGCTAAAATCCGGACTAATGCTTCTGTTTCCTGTAATAGGCGGCTGCTTTGGGCATAACGTAAGGCGAGAACTTCTTCGACCTTCGCCCCGTTTTCCCAAGCCGTAATTTGTTTGAACATCTCCTCTTTTGAGAACGTCTCCATGTTATCTTGATTCCTCCCGCTTCTCGAAAAAACCGACTGTGGTCGTCACGGTGTGACACTCCAGTCGGTCTGTCCTCATTTAGCTTTTAACCAGTTTGGATCGAATGTATCCAGTGTCTCGATTTTTTTCATCTTGACCGAATAAAAAAGTTTTCCATTGTTACGTGACTCGGCTCCAAGTACTTTCGACCGGTCGGACGCGACATAGTAGGTCGCTTCTTCCGCATTGTCGTCCTTATCGAAGAACGATGGATACTGTTTGATCCATTCTTTCGGGACTGTGCTTGCCGGCTCTTTTTTGACGTAAACGTCAGCCGCATTTCCGGCGATATCGGCTTCGCCTTCGACTTGACCAAAGTCACCATTTTCGATGAACTTGATGATTTGTTCGTTAAAGCCGCGTGACAAGAACGGACGCGGTGCGCTGACACTCTTGGATGCTTTCGTTTCGTTCAACAATTTTCCGTCAGCATCGTATTCGCGGAACATCTTCCCGTCCCAAATCGCCATCGTTCCTTTCGATGGTCCGTCGATGACTTCTGTCCGGAAGTGGCCTTTGTCATCAAAAACGACTTCATATGTCCGCGTCTCGAGAGCGTCTTCCGTCGTCGACAGTTTCTTTTCGACGTACTGAATCCGCGACATCGTGTAAAACGGTTTGACCGGAGCAGCTTTATCTTCATTAGCGGTCTGTGTCTTATTCAAAAGGTAAAAATTATAGGCAAGGAGTATCGCCATTGCCACGATTGCGACTGCAATCCATGTGCTCGTTCGTTTCGTCATGCCATGTACACCATCCTAGATTTGTCTCGTTTCATGTTAATGGTATCGGTTTTAGGCTTAGAATACAAAGGGTTTGTCCAAGATTCCTGCATTTCCGAAGAAATACGTCAGACTTTTGAACAATTGATTCTGTTTTTTAGAAAAGCAGCCGGTTCATCAAAAAACCGGACTGCCCGTTCAGAGCAATCCGGCTGCGTTAATCGGTTTTCGGTTCGAGCGAGACGATCATCGATTCATCGACCAGGTAATAGAGATGTTTCGGCAACTCCCGTAAATAGCCTTGCTCAAACAGCTTTGCACAATCGACCTGGAATGTCTTCGAGTGCGGTTTGAGCGGTAATTTCCGTTCTTTTTCGAAATACCGGTCGACTGCAATCTGGACATGATCCATTTCATAGACCGTCAAATGATCTTTCGCTTCCATGATCGTAAACGTTTCCCGTGACATATAGAAGACCTGCGTCGAGCGGGCACCGAGATAGGGCGCAAGTTGCGTTAAATCAATCCGTTGTTCTTCATCGAGCAGAATCGTCCGGTTCGTCCCTTTCGGCAACGCCAGTTCAAAATCGTGCGTCGCCCGTTTGACTTCATCGAGCGTGACGTCGCGAACCGGCAGCTCGAGTTCTTCTTTTGCTTGAAACCATTTCTTGAATCGGTTCACGGTCTCGCCCCTTTCTGCATCAAAAAAGGTGGGGTTTCCCCCACCTCAAACGTTAATGTAAACGGTTTAGTTTTGCAAGCGTTCGCGGAGAACCATTGGTAAGATTCCGCCGTGACGGTAGTAATCGATATCGACTTCCGAATCAAAACGAGCGATTGCTTCGAACTTCGTGACTTTTCCGTCTGCAGCTGTCGCTGTAACTTCGACGACGTCACGCGGACGAACCGACTCGTCGATCGCGATACTGATTGATTCTTCGCCTGTTAAGCCAAGCGATTCAGCTGATGTGCCGGCTGCGTATTGAAGCGGCAGGACACCCATCATGACGAGGTTGGAACGGTGAATCCGCTCAAAGCTCTCTGCGATGACGGCTTTGACACCAAGAAGGTTTGTCCCTTTCGCTGCCCAGTCACGTGATGAACCCATCCCGTAATCTTTACCGGCGAGGATGACAAGACCTGTACCATCTTCTTTGTACTTCATCGCAGCGTCGTACATCGCCATCGTTTCGCCTGTCGGCCAGTACGTCGTGAAGCCGCCTTCTGTACCCGGAGCGACCTGGTTACGGATCCGGATGTTCGCGAATGTTCCGCGCATCATGATCTCGTGGTTACCACGGCGTGAACCGTATGAGTTGAAGTCTTTTGGTGCGACACCTTTGCTGACAAGGTATTGTCCGGCTGGTGTCGTTTTCGAGAATGAACCGGCTGGTGAGATGTGGTCTGTCGTGACAGAATCCGCAAACTTACCGAAGACACGGAGATCGTTTAATGCTTCGACGTGACCGGCTTCTTTCGCCAAGTTCTCGAAGAACGGCGGGTTTTGGATATATGTCGACTCTTCGTCGAAGTCATACTGATCGCCTGTCGGCACATCAAGGTTGTTCCAGCGTTCGTTTCCTGTGAAGACCGAGTCATACTCGGCACGGAAGCTTTCCGGTGTGACGACCGTGTTGATGATCGTTTGAATCTCGTCACGTGACGGCCAGATGTCCGCGAAGAAGACTTCTTGTCCGTCTTTGCCTGTTCCGAGTGACGCGTTCATGATGTCCACGTCAACCGTTCCGGCAATCGCGTACGCGACGACGAGTGGTGGTGATGCCAAGTAGTTGGCTTTCACGAGCGGGTGAACCCGTCCTTCGAAGTTCCGGTTTCCTGAGAGGACAGACGAGACAAGCAGGTCTGATCCGAGGATCGCGTTTTCGACGGCAAGGTCAAGTGGACCCGAGTTTCCGATACATGTCGTACACCCGTAACCGACTGTGTTGAAGCCGAGTTGATCGAGGTACGGTTGAAGTCCTGATTTCTCAAGGTAATCCGTAACGACTTTTGATCCAGGAGCAAGTGATGTCTTGACGTATTTCGGAACCGTCAATCCGAGCTCGATCGCTTTTTTCGCGACGAGTCCGGCACCAATCATGACGTATGGGTTTGATGTGTTCGTACAGCTCGTGATGGCTGCGATCGCGAGGTCTCCCGTACGCATCTCAACCGCTTCGTCTTCGAATTGAACGACCGCGACTTTGTTTGCTTCTTCTTCCGCAAGACCAAAACCGGCGTTTCCTTGTGGTGCTGTCAACGCTTTTTGGAACGACGTGTGCACGTCCGTCAAATCGATCCGGTCTTGTGGACGTTTTGGTCCGGCAAGTGCAGGAACGATTGTCGACAGATCAAGTTCAACCGTCTTCGTGAATGTTGGATCTTCGTTTTGCGGCGTGTAGAACAAGCCGTTTGCTTTTGAGTAGTTCTCGACTTTTTCGATCAAGTCTTCGTCACGGCCTGTCAGACGGAGGTACGTCAATGTTTCCGTATCCACCGGGAAAAATCCGCAAGTTGCGCCGTACTCAGGTGCCATGTTGGCGATTGTCGCGCGGTCAGACAATGACATCAAGTGAAGGGATGGTCCGAAGAACTCAACGAATTTACCGACAACGTTTTGTTGACGCAACATTTCCGTCACGCGAAGAGCAACGTCTGTCGCTGTTGTTCCAGGGTGCATTTCACCTGTGATGCGGACACCGATAACTTCAGGAACCGGGAAGAATGACGGTTGTCCGAGCATTCCTGCTTCCGCTTCGATTCCACCGACACCCCAACCAAGGACACCAAGTCCATTGATCATCGTTGTGTGAGAATCCGTTCCGACGAGTGTATCCGGGTAGACATCAACCGAACCGTCTGCTGTTTCTTTTTCAAGAACGACAGATGCCAAGTACTCGAGGTTAACTTGGTGGACGATTCCTGTTGCAGGCGGTACAGCACGGTAGTTATCGAATGCTGTTGTTGCCCAGCGTAACAATTTGTAACGTTCTTCGTTCCGTTCGAACTCAAGATCCATGTTTTCAGCGAGTGCACCGGCAAATCCGTAAGAATCGACTTGAACCGAGTGGTCAACGACGAGATCAACCGGAACTTCCGGGTTGATGACTGATGGATCTCCACCGAGGTCCTGCATCGCTTTACGGAGTGACGCGAGATCGACGACCGTCGGAACGCCCGTGAAATCCTGTAAGATGACGCGTGACGGCTTGAACGGCACATCGATATCATTCGATACTTGGGCAGTTCCCCATTTCGCCAAGTTTTCGACATGCTCTTGTGTAATCGAACGACCGTCTTGTTGACGAAGGACGGATTCAAGCAGCACACGGATTGAATACGGAAGACGTTTGACTTCCGTCAGACCGAGTTCTTCCAATTTTTCAATGCTGTAATAGTTGTAATTTTTACCGTTTGCTTCAAACGAACGGCGTGCACCAAACACGTCTTGCGATGGTTGCGTTTGCTTCATGCTGATTCCCCCTTTAAGTGTTGACGACATCAAGCCCCTGATACCGCTTACTTGTACAGCTCTATCATAGTATAATATGAGCCCCGTTACAATTTGAAAGAACAAAAGACCTTCAATAAGTTTTACTTATCTCCTAATTGAGAAGCTATATCAATCATATGCTTACAACGGCACACCGTTTCTAGTTTTTAATGGTTCTGTTACGGGTACAAGTAAATTGTAGAACGACATCAGAACTTTCTGGAGGCGGAAATTATGGCACAATATAAAAATGATGCAACTCACGTCGTCACGACGATTATTTTCAACGATTTGGAAAAAGCAAAAACCGGATTTGAAATGATCAAGGACCTCGAAGCGATCAAAGAGATTGAAATGGAACAGATGGTTCTCGCCGAACGCAATGAGACGGACGGCTTCTCCTTCATCGATGCGATCGACTTCACGCAACAGGATCAATCGTTTAAAGGTTCGTTGATTGGGATGGCCGTCGGCGTTGTCGGTGGACCTTTCGGCATGCTCGTCGGTTCCGTCGCCGGATACCTGATCGGGGCGAACCGTGACGAAAAAAACGAACGCGATTCGTTTGATCTGTTTAACCGGACACTCAACCAGATCAATCCCGACCACTACGGCGTCATCATCATCAGTGAGGTCAACGAGGATTCGGAAGCGATCAACGCGATTGCGGCGGAACTCGGAGCAACCGTGCGCCGGACCGGTGAAACGTTTACGGATGAGACGGTTTAATTAAAAAATATTGTTGCTTCGTCCCCTGTTGTTTGGGGGGCGTTTTTGTGTTCCACCAAATTTAACACGAGTCATTAGTGATTCTTACTGGCAGTCAAATATCATTGTTCCTAAAAATTCGTGTTCTTATTGTAAAACACCTTAGATTTCACCGAATGATTCTGCCGGTCGAATGGTTATCTTTTTTTCTACGGCATTGATTGAAATGACGCAATCCCATGTTGGTTTCAATTGAAGGACTCCTTCTTCATCCACCCAAAGCACAGCATTTAATTCTATAAAGCCACCCATTTCTACCATTTTCTTAGCTTTCTCATCAATGACAGCATGGAGTTCTTCACTTAAACTGACTTCCCAGTCTAAAAATGTATTGGTTTTCATATAGAATCTCCTTTTTTACGTCTTTTTTTAACAGAACAAGAAATCTCTCGCGTGGCAGATAACCGTTAAACAAAAGTTAACGCATATCGATGCAACAACTCACGTAACCATTCATCTGAAAGCTCCATCTTGTCAGTGGACTTCGCTAAATCCTCGATCAGTATGTTCTCAGGAAAATACAGACGCAGTATAGATAGGCTGTCCTCAATGGTGGACGCAAAACTTTGATCTTTTACATTAACGTGCAAGTAAGCGCCACGAATCATCCGTTTTACAAGGGATCTTTTTCCTATCCGAGTCATCTCGCCGGCCTCTAGTTTTTCATGAGCCATTCGTAGCTGAACGGACAAATCCCGATTCAAAGCACGACTAATCCGCACGTCCGGTTTCATATCTGGAAATTGATCAGATAAGTCGAAACCATCTATACAGGAACAAACATGACGTATCCAAAAGCCCCATTCGTACAGATTCTCAGGACTGAGCACTGTATCAAGGATGCCTATGTCGTAATCAACTTTAATAATTTCAGGATGCCGCTCCAACAAGTCTTCTGTTTCTTCTCTTAAAGCGTCAATGTGAACAGTCTCTTTTACAATAACCGTCAAATCTAAATCCGATTTTCCTGCAACGGCTGTGCCGCGACCGATACTGCCATATACGTATACGCTGTGAAGTACTTCGCCAAACTGTTTTTTCAACAAGCCTATCACTTCGTCAATGACAGGACGATACATCACTTGTATACGCATTCTACTCGTTTGATTAATAATATAGCCGGCCTCATCGGTGCCAAGTCGTGTAGGTAATTGCATTTTATCGACACCTCCAACTCATTTCTGTTAATGAAAATTCAACATCATCTACGATAACCATTGGTAAATTGATACAATATTATCATATGTACTCAAAGGAGAATGAGCTCAGATATGTCAGATGAAAATTATACCTATTTGATAGAGGAAATCGAAAATCTGAAATTTCACAATCGTACGTTATTGACTTTACTCGGAAATTTACATCCGAATGCAATGGAAGATACGACGATACATGAAGCAGTCATCCTGTTCGATCTCTCAAAAAATGATTTACGAAAGTTAAAAGACTTAATAATTAATTATGATCAAAACCGCTTTGCTTTTGAACAAAAAGCATTACTGATTAATCCCGTCTTCAGCAAAGACAACTTACTTTTTCTAGTAAACTCTCTTGTTAACTCCGAGATGCTTACTACTATCGGTAATACCATCTTAACTGACTATAAAGTGAAGGCGAACTAACGTACATATATAAAAATAAGAACTATGATGAAATGAGGAATTCCTTTCTATGAAATTATTACCTCCAAAACCCTTTTATTATGAAGGTGGAAAAAAAGCTGTTCTGCTCTTACATTCCTTCACCAGTAATCCGAATGATATGAAAAAGCTTGGAAGCTATTTGCAGCAAAATCAGTACTCCTGCTACGCCCCGACACTCAGTGGACATGGTCTGCCGGCAGAAGAACTTCTGAACTACGGACCAGCCGACTGGTGGCAGGATGTTCTTGACGGTTACCAGCTACTGAAAGACAAAGGATTTGAACATATAGCAGTCGTCGGTCTCTCACTGGGTGGTGTTCTTGCTTTAAAAACAGCACAGGAGTTGCAGATCAACGGTGTAGTCACCATGTCCGTACCCATGTATAAGGAAGCAGGCGTCCTAAAGGAACGAATTGTTTATTACGCCAAACGCTATAAACAACTCGAAGGAAAAGAGGACCAGCAGATTGCATCTGAAATGGCTGAACTGGATCACCTCCCTTTTGAATCGCTGACCCACTTCGAACACCTCATTAATCAGACGAGAGATCAGTTGGCACGTATTACCTCGCCTGTTCATGTCCTGTACGGGGAAATGGATGACCCCTCGTACAAGACGAGTGCCGAGAAGATTTTCCAAAGCGTAACTTCGGATCAAAAAACGATTAAAGGATTTGCGCATTCGAAACATTTAATGACGTTAGGGAAAGACATGAACGAAATCAACCAAGACATTCTTACTTTTTTAAATGAACTGAAATGGTGAAGTATTCCCCCATCCTAAAGGCAACCCGTACGATACGGGCTGCCTTTTTTCATGCTGCTGTATGAATCTAGGCTCTTGTAATCAGAAACCAATCAAAACAATTGACGCCATAAAAAACAGATGGTATATTTATCTCGAATTAAAGATATATGAATTGAAGATAAAAAGAGGTGAACGAAATGGAACAGCCGAATCCGAACTTAAAAGCACTGACAGTCATGGTTCGCGCAGTCGACGCGCTTCATGAAGTCATCAAACAGGATGTTGCGAAGTCCGGACTAAATCCGACTGATTTTTCCGTACTCGAGTTGTTGTATCACAAAGGAAGGCAACCGATTCAGCTGATTGGGAAAAAAGTATTGATTACCAGCGGCAGCATCACCTATGTCATCGATAAGCTCGAAAAAAAGAACTACGTCGTCCGCCAAGCCTGTCCGGAGGATCGGCGCGTGACATTTGCGGAACTCACCACAGAAGGTCAAACGTTAATGGATACGATTTTTCCGGAACATGAACAAGCCATTAATCAGGTTTTCCAAGGGATTGACCAGGCGGAAATTGAATTGTTCATTAAGACTGCTAAAAAAATAGGCTACCAAGCCCAAAATAATTAAATTTTTTTACCTATATATCTCGAATTCGAGATAATAACGATTAAGGGAGCGATTTAGATGAATGAATTAAAAGGAATCCACCACGTCACGGCCATCACAAGCAGTGCCGAGAAAAACTATGAGTTCTTCACAAACGTCTTAGGCATGCGTTTGGTCAAGAAAACTGTTAACCAGGACGATATTCAGACCTATCATTTATTCTTCGCTGACGATAAAGGATCAGCCGGTACCGATATGACGTTCTTCGACTTCCCGGGCATTCCAAAAGGAACACACGGAACAAATGAAATCTTTAAAACCGCTTTCCGCGTGCCGACGGACGAAGCACTCCACTACTGGATCAAACGATTTGATAAATACGATGTGAAGCATCGTGGCATTAAAGAACAGTTCGGTAAGAAGACCCTCTCGTTCGTCGATTTCGATGACCAGCAGTATATGCTGATTTCAGACGAGCATAACGAAGGCATTGCCTCCGGAACTCCGTGGCAAAACGGTCCGGTTCCATTAGAATTCGCCATCACCGGTTTAGGTCCAATCCACATCCGGATTGCCGAATTTGACCGGTTAAAAGAAGTCTTAGAAAAAGCGATGCTGATGCGAGAAATTGATCAAGCAGGATCACTGCATTTGTTTGAAATGGGTCAAGGCGGTAACGGAGCACAGGTCGTCGTCGAACATAACCTCCTCCTTCCGAGCGGACGCCAAGGATTCGGAACCGTCCATCACGTGGCGTTCCGGGTCGAAGATACAGCCGCTTTAAATGAATGGATCGAACGGATGCACAACTTACAATTCAACACATCCGGCTACGTCGATCGTTTCTTCTTCGAATCGTTGTATGCACGTGTCGCACGCGGCGTCCTGTTCGAATGGGCAACAGATGGTCCCGGTTTCTTGGGTGATGAGCCGTATGAAACAGTCGGAGAGAAATTATCGTTACCACCGTTCCTCGAATCGCAACGTCAACAAATCGAACAAATGGTCCGTCCGATTGATACCGTCCGAAGCACGCGAACAATCGAAAAAGAATATCTTTAATCCGGAGGAATTAACTTGAATATCTTCAATAAATTATTTGGTTCAAAGGAAACATCACAACAAGAGGAGGAAACGAACATGACAAAATTAAACATTGGGATTATCTTGGGATCAACACGTGAAGGCCGCTTAAGCCCACAGGTCGGGAACTGGGTGAAAGAGCTGGCGGACAACCGCGGAGACGCCAACTATACGATCATTGACATCGCCGACTACAAATTGCCGCTGCTCGGCGAAAAGGACGGCGATGCATCCGGTGCAGCTGCATGGTCTGAAGCGATTGCCGCTCAAGATGGATTTGTGTTCATCACACAGGAATACAACCACTCGATTGCCGCTTCCTTGAAAAATGCCCTCGATTATCTCCGTGTCGAGTGGAACAACAAAGCAGCCGGTATCGTCTCCTACGGTTCAGTCGGCGGCGCACGCGCAGCAGAACATTTACGCGGTATTTTAGGCGAATTATTGATCGCAGACGTCCGGGTCCACCCTGCCCTCTCGCTGTTCACTGACTTTGAGAATGGAGCTGTATTAAAAGCGGCACCGGTTCAAGCAGATTCCGTTAATCAAATGCTTGATCAAGTCATCCCTTGGGCTGGCGCTTTAAAAACGATTCGTTGATTATTCAATCGCGTTATTGATGTTGAAGAATGTTTGAATAGAGACAAAAAAATGAGAGAATTCCTTATCTTTGGGAGTTCTCTCATTTTTCATTTATTGTCTTCCGTCCACGTATCGACATACGAAACCACGTACTCTTTTTTCGTTCGACTGTACTTCGTTTCGAAATAATAGAGGACATTCTCTTTCTGGTTCAAGACAGAATAAGAATACGTCTTGTACGCTTTTGGAAAAACAGGCTGTTTTTTACCAAAATCAGTCGAGAATACTCCCACTTCTAAACTTTCAGGGCGAAGCCCTAGTGCAAGTGGGAGATGAATCGTCTTCGGGGAAGGCGTGTCTTGCGACACGTTAATTGCCCGACACTCCTGGTTTGAAAGCAATTAAAATCAGGAATAAAAAAAGAGTCATGTTCTTTGAAAACTGAAGATATAGGGTTGTGACAGGAAGTTCGTCTGTCACGTAAAATCTTCAACGTTCACCTTGCGGATGACCGAAGTAGCGAAAACCAAGCAGAGTAGGAATCCGCATAAAAGAAACGGACAAGATCAACGTTCAACCGTCGGGACGACGGGGTTAGCCTGATAAATTTTTGACCGCTAGGTTGAATAACTCAGGAATCCTCCACCTCTTAGCGAAGCGTAGGTGGAGGTAGTTCAACGGCTTGCTTTCCGACTTTTGAATAGTCGATATACGCGACTCTCTCATGTTTCCCAATCCCTGTTCCCGTCAGCACGCCATCCAACTGTTTTTTCGTCATCCCTTTTTTAATCTTTTGATCGTTATAGACACGTTTGGAATTGAAAGCAGATGAGTCAAACCAATGTTTTTCGACGAGTTTTAACTGCTTACTGTGTTCTTTTGATTTAAATACGAGCAACATGCGGACGGTTTGGAACGTCACTTCATCCGGATTGTCCGATTCATTCGATACCTTTGCATCTGGGTACAGATAGAACTCATACTTCAAATATTTCAGCTTTCCACTTTTATCGTATGTGTTGGAATCGTTCAATTCACCACTGCACAAAAGATTCACTTTTACCTCATCTTCCGGGCGGTCACACAGGTGTTTTTTGTAGCTTTTGCCATACATGACTTCCGCAACACTGGTCATCGATGCGTTCAATTTCAGCTTATTAAAGATGTCGTGTTGCGTTTCTTTTTTCGTTTTTGCCACGGTTTCATTTGGTGAATAACTTGTCAACATCAGACCTAATGAAACGGATAAAACAACGAGTGACTTGATGACGTTTTTCATGTTAACACCCTCCTTCAACAACGTTAATCAACCGAAAGTAAATCATTGAATTGAACAATGTGACTGCCCTTTTTCGCATAGTATTCAATCATTTCCGGAAGTTTCTTTTTATCGTAACTCGTTATGCCGTCCGTGATCACCGTCACACCGTAATCCAGTTTACGTAAGTTAAAACAGGTCGATTTGACACAAGCCGTCGCGTCTCCGCCGGTCAGATAAAAGTCGGTGATGTCGTTTTGCTCAATGAATGCTGTGAACGCTTCACTTGTTAAGGCATTCCCCTTATATTTTGTGAATACATGATCTGAAACGATGTTTAAATCAGGTGCTAACTCGGCACCACGCGTCCCGGTTTTAAACGTTCTGGTTCCGGCCGATAAATTCTCGTGCCGGATGTAGACCACATGCATGTCCTGTTCGACCGCCCAATCGATTGACTGATTGATCGTACCGATAACTTCTTTGTAGTTTTTTGTCATGTCATTTTGAATATCAATGACGACTAAGGCTTTCTTTTGCATGTAAACTCCTCCTGAATTAATGAACGGATTTTTAGTTTTGATGATGTTTTGCTTCTGATTCGGATTGGATAACGTACACTTGAGGTAAGAAGCAAATTCAAGGAGGCATGCCCCGTGAAAGAAAAATATTACTTTGACGTCTTTCCTGAACTGACGAGCGAACGGCTCCTCTTAAGAGAAATCCGGTTAAGTGAAGCGAACCACATGATTGAGATTACGGTCTATGATGGTCACCAGGCACAGAACAGCCGGGATGTCATCCGGATTTTGAGTCAGATTGCCCTCGATTACCTCAACGGGGACGGCATTACGTGGGGACTGTATTTAAAGTCGACCGGCGAATTCATCGGCAACTGCTGTTTTTGCAGAGGCTATCAACATAACATCGCCGAAATTGGGTATGTATTAAAACCGGATTTTCGGGGTTACGGCTATATGACAGAAGCCGTTAAAACAGTTACCCGGTTCGGACTCCAGGACATGAAGGTCTCACAGGTTTGCGCCTATACCGAGCTTGAAAATCACGCCTCGCAATCCGTGCTTCTAAAAGCCGGATTCACGACAGGTATTTGCGATCAAGACAGTCATCAGTTTATTTTCAGATAGTCTTAAAAGTAGATATTCTCCATAAAAAAATCACCAAAGTAGCTTGATGCATCAAATTACTTTGGTGTACATATATAAAAACCTAAACGTGTCATTTGTTCACTTTAATGAACTATCAATTCCTTTTATCATTCCATCTACTAATTTTTTTTGATAACTACTTGATGATAATTTTTGATCCTCGGAGACATTAGACATGAATCCCATTTCTACTAAAATAACCGGAGTAGTGGACCAATTGAATCCAGTCAAATCTGTTCTTGGAACTAATCCAGTTCCATAACTTTTTTTAGCTTTCGTCGTATCAATTAAACTTTTTAACATGAGTGATGCACTTTTTTTACTTTGAGAATTAATTGAAACTGTTGACTTACTATTTGGATAGAGAACAGAAATCCCCTCTACTTTACGATCAGTACTACCATCAGCATGAATTCTGACAGTCAATTTGACTTTTTTTGAATTACAGTATTTTGCGCGTTCCGCGTTACTTATGTTCACGTTATGCGATTCTCTAGTCATATATACTTTATAATTTTTCTTAAGTAATTCCTTCTTTAATTTTAATGCAACTTCTAAATTCAACTTATATTCCGGTAGTTTTGTTTTAACTCCGATCGTTCCAGATGTGACCTTAGCTTTCATTACTTTGGAATTCGGAGCAACAGGTTCTTTTTCTAAGTTCTGCTTACTTTGATGTCCTGGGTCGATACAAATCGGAATATTTTTAGAAGAAGATTTCGCACTCGTGTGCGTGTATGACATTCCTAAAATGAACATCGACACAAAAACGATAAAAAATTTTTTCATTTAATTCACTCCCTGCTTATCAATATCTTTTATCGTAACAAAAAAAGCTATTATTAACCTTTTAAAGTAAAAAATATACTTTCTTTCAATTACCTTCAAGAGTTATCGTTTTACTTCGCCTTAAAGTTATAGAGCGGCTTGATGACTTTGAGTAATTCGACCGTATCCATTGTGTTCCGGATGATTTCCTCCATCGGCTTATAGACGAATGGTGACTCATCACGTGTCGATTCGACGACCGAACTCGACCAGACGTCCTGCATCGTCGCTTCAAACTCTTTCAGATCAACGGATTTAAAGGCTTTCGAACGGGACATGATCCGTCCTGCCCCGTGTGGTGCCGAATAGTTCCAGTCCGGATTGCCTTTTCCTTTGACGATCAGTGAACCGTCGCGCATGTTCATCGGAATGATGGCGACTTCACCGGCTTGCGCCGAAATCGCGCCTTTCCGGAGAATCATCTGCTCGAGATCGATGTAGTTATGGATCGTATCGAACTGTTCCGTGACCGACCAGCCCATCGCTTCAACAATGACCTCCGTCATCGCTTGACGGTTCAGTGCCGCGTAGCGTTGGGCGATCTTTAAGTCATGCAGGTAGTTGTCCATATCGGAACCGGACACGTACGCTAATTCTTTATTGGTTTCATTGAATTGACTCTTCAGCTCGACCAGAGTCGATTGGATGTCCTGCTCCCGTCCCTGTTCTTTCAGCGAGGCGACGATCGCCTTGGTATCGACGGTGAATTGTGACGCTTCCGCCAACTTTTGATAATGCTCGGCAATCGTTTTTCCGAGATTTCGGCTGCCGGAATGAATCACGAGGTAGAGATTGTCTTCCTCGTCTGTATTCAGCTCGATGAAATGATTCCCGCCGCCTAACGTGCCGATCGACAATCGGGCGCGTGTTTCGTTAAACGGTGCCAATACTTGATCAAACGGAATCTGTTCCGATAACCGGTGCGGCTGATTACGGACGGACATGCCGCTCGGAACCAGTGCCTGAATCGCAGCATCCAACTTCTCATAATCGACGCCGGCTGTTCCTTCACGGTTGATTTGTGTACATAACATGCCGCAGCCAATGTCGACACCAACGAGATTCGGAACCACTTTATCGTGAATCCGCATCGTCGTGCCGATGACCGAGCCCTTGCCGGCGTGACAATCGGGCATGATGCGGACATTGCCGCCGACAGCAATGTTTTCGTTCAGCATTCCCGTCACCTGCTCAATCGTCATGTCATCGACATTGTGTGTAAAAATCTTCGCTTCGCCGTACTTTCCGCGAATCGTCTTCATTTCATCCTCCCCCTTACCTTCCTGTCTCTTGTTCTAGTATCCTATAAAATCCCTTTTTTAACAATTCGTTCTTACTCGTGGACAATCGAGACCCATTGTTGGGTCAGCGCCGATTGACCGTCTTCCGTCAACCAGACAAGAGCCGTCGTACTCGTCGCGTCCGGTAACCGTTTCCGCACCAGTCCCGTCATGTCGAGCTCGCGGAGCGTACTTTCCGGTAACAGTGTCACCGCCTGTCCACTGCGGACAAGTCCAATCAAAGTCAAGACGTCGGAACAGGTTTCCTGTGAGACGACCCCAAACTGCTGGCTGAGCGTTTGAAAGACACCAAGTCCTTCCTGACTCGGAATGATGACATCAGCATCCGGGAAATCGGGATGATGGACTCGGTAAAACGGTTCCTCTTCCATCCATTCGATCGTGACACCTTGTGCCTCAATCGGCAGCCGGACGAATGCCACGTCGATTGCATGATCCTTCAAACGATCAATCAAGGCCGCGGACTCGCCCTGATGAATTTGCAGCGTGATCCGGGGATGGCGTCGTTTCATCTCTTGTACCCATCCCGTCAATCGACCGGCGGACAACGTATTGACCCCGATCCGTAAGATGCCGGTCCGCCCTTCCTTGATGTCACTGACTTCAATCCGCGTTTCCGCTTCGTATCGCAACAAGGAGACGGCCCGTTCATACAACCGCTCACCGCTGGCCGTGATTCGGATGCCGCGTCCCGCCCGTTCAATCAGCCGTACACCAAGCAACTCTTCCATCTTTCGAATTTGTTGGGTCAAAGCAGGCTGTGCCATCCGCAGTCTTTCCGCCGCCCGCGTGACAGATTGTTCTTCGACGACCGCGCAAAAATAACGATATTGGCGTAAATCCATCTTCATCATCTCTTTCATATGTTTTCAGTCATAAATATGTATGAATCATAACATAAATCATATGATATGATGCTGAAATCAGCGATTTTTAAAGGAGACGATTTTTGTGAAACGTACGACGTCCACGATCCAGTGGATCATTTTCTTATTAGCCAATACGATTGCCTTGCCCATCGTCGTTGCCAGCCTGTTCGACCTCTCAAGTGTTGAGACGGCCGCACTTGTGCAACGGTCCTTCTTCGTCGGCGGGATTGCCTGTTTTCTCCATGGTGTCTTCGGTCACCGCTTACCAATCGTGTCCGGTCCGGCCGGTTCATGGGTCAGTATTTTTGTTGTCATCGCCGCGTTGCCGGTCGATTCAAAGACGGCCTTCACGATTGCGATGGCCGCTGTCGTCATCGCCGGCGTTGTCCTGATTTTCCTCGGATTGACGGGTTGGACGCGCTTCTTATTACCGGTCTTTACGCCGCTCGTCAGCGGAACGTTTTTGCTTTTATTATGTATTCAACTGACCGGCGTCATGCTCGGAGCAGTGCTTGCCGTTGAAGCGACACGACTCGCCGGCATTCTGACATTCCTGCTTGTGCTCGGACTCAGTCAATTCGGTCCGACGCGTTTACGGCCATTCGCTTTGATGATCGGTATTGTCGTCGGCTGGCTGGTCAGCCGTCCGTCGCTGCCGGAAGCGTCCGGTGTCTTCGCCTTTCCGACCGCTTTACCGTTCGGGATGCCGCAATTTGACGGCAGTGCGTTTCTCGTCGCGATTCCGTTTGCGATTCTTTTAATCGTCAATCTGATTGCTGCGTTAAGCGCCGTCGAAGCGACGATTCAGAAAAAAGGGGCCTTGAATCAAGGACTGACGATCGAAGGAATCATTCACTTGATTGCAGCGACGTTCTCGACGCTCGTTCCGGTTCCGTTACCGATTACGAGTGGTTTCATTGCTCAGACGGGAAGTAAGGAACGCCGGCCGTTTTTGATTGCCTCACTTGTCATTGCCCTGGTCGGCTTTTTCCCGAGCATCATCGGCATCATCGCCACATTACCACGCAGTGTCGCCAGTGCCGCTTTGCTTGCGACGTTACCGCACATGTTCCTGATTGCCTGGCAGTCGGCTGAAAGCAGCATGACGACGAGCCGTCGTAAACATGCCTTTGCGATTTGCGCCGTCATCGGGATCAGCATCCTCCTGCAATCGACGGTTCTTGCGGAAATCTTGCCGCTGACGTTACGTCCGTTCTTCAGTAACGGCCTACTGATCGGGACGATGCTTGTCCTCGGGTTTGAAGTCATCGAACGTTTGCGTTCACGACGTGATGCTAAATCAGAACGGCTTGCAAGTTAATCTTTCCGAAAACACAACATCCCCGTACTCTCGCGATAAGCGAAAGGACGGGGATGTTTTTTGTATCAAATTAATTCAAGCACAGTAATTTAAAGCTTTAACCATAATCTATTTAATCTTAAGCATATGTGCAGCACTGTGTTCAATTGAATGTCCATCATCTGTTATCAAGTAAACTCCTTTAGCATAAAAGGTTGTTTCTTTTATATATTCGATGATTTTTTCCTGAAGCAAGTACTCGTGATCTTCAGGAAAGTGTTCTAATGTAAATATCGTCGTAGAAAAAATCAATGTCACATCGTCATAATTTTTTTGAGATTTTTTGATGATATTCTGCTTTGTCTTTTCAAGAAAGATATTTCTTTTCTCCTCAAGAGACTCTAGACTGCTTAACCGTGATTGCCATCTTCCAACTTCATTTAATTTTTGTGAGATTTTTGTATCTTCTTGCCCGTCTATGTAAGAACTCACTTCAAATTTCTCAACTGCTCCATCAGTCTTTTTCATCAAAAAATCGTATCCTTGGTTTCCTAAAACAACTTTTATTTGTGCTCCTTTTGAAAAGAAAGGCGACATCGAGAAAATATATGCCGGTGTAAACTCTTCGCAAAATTCTTTAAAATGCCCTTTCTTTAATCTTAACAGTTTCAAAACTGAAGAATCTTTTTTAGCTTGATCAATTACAAACTTGTAATAGGTCGACATTTCCTCAGCATTTCTATATTGAGACAAATCATCCAACAAACTCAATTGTTCTTTCAAAATTAATCTCCCCTTTCAAAAAGATGAGTACATTTAACAAAAAGACGAGAACGATTAAAAATCATTCTCGTCTTACAAACTTTTCGTTAAACTCGGTTTCTTCCCGTAACTCCTTCAGGAAAAAGCGCGTGCTTTTCGCGCTGTCAGAGACAAACGAGACCCGGCTCCTCGTCCGAAAGGAATAGGAGCCGCGGCTTGTGTCTCGCCTGAGAAAAGTACGTTAAAAGAGTACGATTTTCACTTAACTTAACTTAACTTAACTTCACCGTACCTCGCGCCACCATTTACGCGTCTGACTGGCCTCGGTGACACTTTCACCAATCATCGGGGTCACGACCGGTACGTCGTGTTTCGCTGCTTCCTTCAGGACGCGTTCAACCGGTTCGAACCACGGATGAAACGCCAGCGTAAACGCCGACCAGTGGACGGGAATCATCACGTCCCCTTTGACATCGAGATGCGCGGCGAGCGTCTGTTCCGGCAACATATGCGAACTCGACCAACGGGTGTCGTATTGTCCGCATTCCATGATCGTTAAATCAAACGGACCATATTGTTCCCCAATGGCTTTGAAGTGAGGACCATACCCGCTGTCGCCGCTGAAGAAGATTTTTTTCGAGCCCTCAATCACCCATGACGCCCAAAGCGTCGAAAATTGATCGAGCCCGTTGCGACCCGAGTAGTGCCGGGCCGGTGTTGCCGTCAGGCGGAGACCGTTCGTCTCAACCGATTCATGCCAATCGAGTTCCGTAATCCGGGCCGGATCGACACCCCAGCCTTTCAGACGACTCGCGACACCAAGCGGGACGATGAATTGACCGACACGATCTTTTAACGCCAGGACCGAATGATAATCCAAGTGATCATAATGGTCATGTGAATAGATGACGAGATCAATCGGCGGTAAGGCGTCAAGATCGACCTGTGACGTCGTCTGGAACCGTCCGCCCCCGAGTTTCGGGAACGGTGACGGGGCACGTCCGAGCATCGGATCAAAGAAAATCGTCTGCTGATCGAGTTCAAGCAGGAACGCTGAGTGACCGAACCAGGTTACGCGCGGTTCCGTTCCGTCCGTCCGTTGTTCAAACGGAACAACCGGCAACGGTTTGACCGGTTTTAACGACGGCAGCTCCCGTCCGTAATCTTTTAAGATACTTTTCATTGTGTCCCATTCCATCTTTAATTGGAATGGCAGTTCATTTTGAAACTTTCCGTTCGAAAACTGAGCCGAACGGGCATAACGCTGTTGATCTGTCTTCGATGGTCGGCGGCCGAATAGCGGATAACGGGTCATGAAGACCGCTCCGAGGACGCCGAGTCCGGTTAGTGTTGCGACTGTTTTTTTCATTTTTCTTCACCTCTTTGATACGTTCAGTATAGCACCGGCGATTTTTAAAGCGGTAATGAACAAACTTCACTTCTCAAAAAAAGACGCCAAACTGAAAAGCTCAGCTTGGCGTCCCGGTTTATTAATCTACATCATCGGCTTTCCATTTTGAACGGTCGCTCTTGTCGTGATCATCCGAATGCTCTGATTCATAATCATTGATGCCCGGATTTGCGACTTTTCCGCCGTGACGGTCATTCTCATCGTTAGAATGATCATGTAAATGGTCGTGATCATGGTCGTGATTGTGATCATGTGTATGGTCATGTTCATCGTGCCGGTCTTTTGCGAACAATGCGATTCCTCCCCGCTCGACTTCCTGGTAATGGCGTTCCGCTTCATGATCGGAATGACCGACCCGCTTTAGTGTTTCCCGAAGCGGCGGCTCATGACTGAACTTTGATTTGATTTGGTCAATCCAGGACGCACCCGATGTTTCATCTGTTGCATCATCCCGTCCCACTACTGAAAAATCAGAATCTTTATGTCCTTGCTGTTTTAGTGCTTGCATTTTTTGATGTAAACTCGATTCATCATGAAAAATTCCGATAAATTTTTTCGCCATCGTCAACACCATTCCTCTCACAGAGATATGAATTTACAGACTCCAATTTTTACCCTTCTTTTCGGATCTCAAAACGAAAAAAACGTATCTTCCAGTGAACCGGAAGATACGTTTTAACAGATTAGTCTTTGAGTAATTGTGGTGAATCAACGAGTGTGATGACACCGTCGTTTTTCTGAACGAATCGTTCGTAGACGAAATCATTTGCAAACAAGAGAACCGGGTTTTCCCAGCGGTCGTAGACGAGGACAGTCCGTGAATCAGTCAATTTCTTGACTTCACTGATTTCTGTCACTTTGACCCACTTCGCGACCTGGAAGTTTGCCGCATCTTTTAAGATATCAACGCCGTATTCCCCTTTGAGACGGTGTTCGAAGACTTCGAATTGAAGTTGTCCGATTGCGCCGAGGATGATCTCGTTATATTCCGTCTTGTAGACTTGAATCGCTCCCTCTTGTGCAAGCTGTTCGACGCCTTTTTGGAACTGTTTTGATTTTAGGGCATTTTTCGTGAAGACTTTCAGGAACAATTCCGGTGCGAACGTCGGCAAGGCCTCGTACTGCAGGCTCGGATCACCGTTCGTGATTGTATCGCCGATTTGGTAGTTGCCGGAATCGTACAGACCGATGACATCGCCAGCAAACGCTTCGTTGACCGTTTCCCGCTCATCTGCCATGAACTGTGTCGATTGCGACAGCTTCATCTTTTTGCCGGTCCGCGTCAGGACGACTTCCATCCCACGGTCGAACTTACCGGTACAAATCCGGACGAACGCGATCCGGTCACGGTGATTCGGGTTCATGTTTGCTTGGATTTTGAAGACAAAACCGCTGAAGAAATCTTGTGCCGGCTCGATTTGTCCTTTGTTCGACTCACGCGGAGTCGGTGACGGTGACAAGTTGAGATAATGCTCAAGCAACGGTGTGATCCCGAAGTCGACTAAGGCAGAACCGAAGAAGACCGGAGTCAATTCACCTTTCGCAATCAATTCTTCATTGTATTCATTGCCGGCTCCGTCGAGTAAATCAACTTCGTCGACTAACGTGTCGTACATTTCATTGTTGATCGTTGAGGCTAACTGATCGTTTGCGAGTCCTTCTTCGCCGAGATCAATCGTCAGACGATCATTTTTGAAGCAGTGGAACTTCTCGTTGACACGGTCGTAGACACCTTCGAACTGTTGTCCGGATCCCGCAGGCCATGTGACAGCAACCGACGGAATGCCGAGAACTTCTTCAAGCTCTTCCATTAACTCAAGCGGGTCACGTGCTTGACGGTCCATCTTGTTAATAAACGTAAAGATTGGAATTCCGCGCATCCGGCAGACCTGGAACAGTTTTTTCGTTTGGGACTCAATCCCTTTCGCGGCATCGATGACCATGATCGCCGAGTCGACGGCTGTCAGGATCCGGTACGTATCTTCCCCGAAATCAGAGTGACCCGGTGTATCCATGATCGAGACGATTTTTTTATCGTATTCGAACTGCATGACGGAAGAAGTAACGGAGATTCCCCGTTGTTTTTCGATCTCCATCCAGTCGGATTTCGCAAATTTCGAGTTTTTCCGTGCCTTGACGGATCCGGCTTCGCGGATTGCTCCACCGTGGAGCAAGAATTTTTCAGTTAATGTCGTTTTCCCGGCATCCGGGTGGGAGATGATGCCGAAGATCCGGCGTTTCTCGACTTCGGTTTGAAGTAGTTTTGTCATGTATATTAATTCCTTTCACCTATATATTCAACCTCGATACAGATACTTTTTCGCAACTAGTCTATCATACCGAATTTTCGCAGTCTCGTCCATTTCACTTTGTTGACCCAATTTTCAGAATTTATCTTGACAACCCCGCTCTTTCTTCTATACGATGACGAGGAAGTCACTATTACAAGAAGGAGGAGACGTACAATGTCACAATCATTTGATCAGCAACAACCGATTCGCGTATTGGCTACAACTGTACGTCACCCAATCGTTTAATTTTCAATTAAGCAGGGTGTACGTATGCGTATACGTACATGCTGCCCTCTTATATCAGGACGGGTATGCCCATATTTGTGCGTATCCGTCTTTTTTATGGTCTAAAAACGGAAATATAAGGGGTTTTGTTTATGTTTACTGCATTAAAACAGCTTGACCGTAACATCTGGATCCGGTTCGTCGGGGAAACGATTACCGGAGTCATGATGTTCATGATTGCACCATTTCTTGTTCTCTATTATTCGGAACAGCTCGATTCGTACTTTTTGGTCGGTCTGATCATGGCGACCGGTCCGATCATGTCACTGTTCGGCTCGTTCCTCGGCGGACACCTGGCCGATCTGTACGGTCGCAAACCGTTAATGGTCATCTCGATCGTCGGGGATGTCATTGCTTTAATCGGCTTTTCATTCGCTGATTCATTCTGGCCGTTATTATTGATGAATGCCTTGCTCGGTCTGACGAATTCCTTGTTCCACCCGGCCGCAAGCGCGATGGTCGCCGATGTCACACCACCGGAACGGCTTAATGAATCCTTCGGGTTGCTCCGGATGGGACATAATGTCGGAGCCGCGTTCGGACCGTTGATCGGAAGTGCGGTCCTGTTCATCGACCGGTCGCTGATTTTTTACGCTGCTGCCGCTGTCTTTTTCCTGTATGCTCTGGTTTTACTGCTGTTCATCCAAGAAACCAAACCGGATCAGATCGAACACACGCACGACGAACCAAAGCTGTCGGCTTTCACTATCCTGCGCAAAGATCATGTCTTCCTGGTGTTCATTGCCGCCGGTGTCTTCATCTCGATGGGCTTCGCCCTGGTTGAAAGCATGTTGCCGGTTTTCCTGAAGGAAGCCTTGCCGGGATTGCCGAACGATAAAAATCCATTCCCGTACCTGATGGGATTAAACGGTTTCATGGTCGTCTTGTTCCAGTTCCCGGTCGCCGCCCGCTTGTCCGGTAAAGCATTCGGCAAAGTCATGTTGCTCGGGGCATCTATTTTCGGACTGGGGATGATTTTACTCGCCTTCATCCCGTCATATCTGTTCTCGCTCGGAACCGGCTATATCGTGCTCGTGACGATTTTACTCGTCATCTACGCGCTGTATACGCTCGGTGAGATGATCATGTCGCCGGTACAGATGACATTCATTGCCCTGATTGCCCCGGAACATCTGCGCGGAACGTATAACGGTGCCGCCAGTATCCAGTGGCTGATCGGCGGAGTTACAGCGCCGTTACTCGGTTCCTTGTTCCTCGACTCCGGAAACGGACAATACGCGCTTGCCGGTGTCGGTGTCGCCTGTTGTTTGTCCGGCCTCGTCTATCTTGCCCTTGACCGCTCGATCCAGCGCGCGAAACGGTTATCACAGTCGGCCTGATGAACGTCATTTAAATGACCAAAACACCCTGAACCGGACACTGTTTAATCAGTGCCTGGTTCAGAGTGTTTTTATGTAGTCGTTACAATACCGATTCTCGGTCGATGTGCTTCATATCTCCTTCAAGTACGATGGAATATCCCTGTTCCGTCGATTCGATGATTGTCAGGCTCGTTCCGTGAATGAACGGAGAAGACATCCACAACTGTTCCAGTCCATTCCCCTTAAAATGAGCTAACAGCACGTTGATCGCAATACCGTGCGTCACGATTAAAACCGTTTCTTCTTGATGCTTCAGTTGCATGTCGTTAAAACACGCCAGCAGCCGATTTTTCAGCACACCAAAGTTTTCTCCTGTTTTCGATCTATACAGATGAGGTGTTTTCCAAAACGAGGAATAGCCTTCTAAATCATGTTGTTCAATCGTTTCCCGCGTCTGCCCTTCCCATTCGCCCATATGTATTTCCTTTAATCGGTCATCTGTCTCAATCGGTGTTGACCATCCGTCACAAATCAATTGGGCCGTTTGGTAGGCACGTTCGCTCGGACTGGAATAGACAGCTTGAAACGGGATGTCTTGCAGACGCCGTCCCAATTTTTCTGCGTGAGAACGTCCTTTGGCGGTCAACGGGGAATCTCGCCACCCTTGCAGCCTGTCCTCGAGATTCCATTCCGTCTCACCGCGACGCGTCAGATAAATAGTCGGCATCTATGACCCTCTTTTCATATTTTTTCTTTATTTTACCATTCCATAAAAGAAGACACCAAAAATGACTTCAGGATTTCTCTGAAGCCATTTCACTATCAAATTCAAGTCAGGACGGAAGGACACCGTCCGCGATGAACGGACTGAATATGACCGGCAACGGTTCAAGCGTTCGTTGGACGTCTGCTATAAAGCGACTTGACCCGCTCGCAAAGGTGATTGGATCCCCCATCGAAATCAGTTTCAGGAACTGTTCGAGTTGCTCGTCCCACTCTTCCGTCTGCATGCTGTGGAAAACCAGTCCTTGTTTCGTTAGATCATTTAACGTCGTCATCAATTTTTCGGCCGACGGTTTTTGGTTTCTGACATGCAAAATTGTTGTTTGACGACCGCTCATTAACGCATAACGGGCTTCGTCGATGATTGCCCCTAAATGATGTTGTTCGGCAATCAACAAGACATCCAGCCGTGCCCAGTCGCCGTGACTTTTGTACTTATAAAAATGACGGCACGTCTCAACAAGTTGATGATGGACGATTTCCCAGGCAACCATGACCGGAGCGGTTGCTTCGAGCCCGAGTTCCGACCGGATAGCATCGAGCAATTCTTCGCTGACGATTTCCGGATACGTCATAAGAAAGGATTTTGACTGATTGATTTCGTTTAATAAAATCAATTTGAACAACTCACTTGACTCTTGTTGCTTCGTCACGTGTTTTAACAGTTGTCCGAGTCGAAGAATCCGTAACTCTAACGTTTGTTCTGTAGTCGTTTGACTTTCTATTTCTTCTAATAATACGCTATACTTATCTTCCAATTGTTTATAAAAACGACTCGCAATCCGAAAACTCTTCTGTTCCATCTCCCACTCAACTGTTTGCAACAGATATAATGCCTGATCAAAATGCATGACATGACCTACCTTCCCCGCTTATTATGGCAAAATCTTTCCCTAAATTCAATCTCCAAAATGCATCTTTAGATATGCACATTCAAACTTGTACTTCCTATTAATCTTCTCTAACATGTGTAGTTAAGTAGGTGATGAAAATGCGCATGACACGTTATACGGATTATGCAATCAGATCCCTGTTATTTGCCGGGGCACACTCTGATCGATTAGTCCGAATCCAGGAAGTAGCGGACTGTTACGACATTTCTAAAAATCATCTGATGAAAGTCGTCTATCGTTTAGGACAAAATGGATTGATTCATTCTGTTCGAGGTCGAGGTGGCGGATTCCGTTTGGCAAGCCCGCCGGATGAAATTTATATCGGTGACGTAGTGCAACTGTTTGAACCAACAACCCATTTTCTAGATCCACTCGAAGGGACATCTGAACTCCCTTCTTTAGACCCTGCACGCGAAGCCTTTGATGACGCGATTGCTGCGTTTCATCAAGTCTTGAACAGTTACACGATAAATGATTTGCTTCATCCAACAAGTTCCACCCATCGACAAATCCTTGAAATGATTCCGAGCCGCGACTAATCGTGGGCGGAATCATTTTTTTGTTCAGCGACATCCGGGACGCCTTCTGAATCCGTGCGTGGTATACTTATATAAGAAAGGAGGGGTACAGATGAACCCTCACGAAGAACTCAACAGTTTATATCTCCGCTTAAAAGAGGCAGATCCGTCACTCGAACGTGGTGAATCACTTTGGACCATCTTTGAGGATACGACCGACGCGACACTCCGTCCCCTTGCCTTGTGGACATTTTCTCAAAACCAATTTGATTTGGGTCACTTCCGCTCTTTTTTAGTTTCCTTTTCTTTATTAATGGATTGGGTCCGGAAAGATGAATTGACTTTAACGCCTAAACAAGAACTCGATCTGTACTGGAATTATAAATCCTATTTAATTTATGCAGCCGAACAGGAAGATATGCCTGTTGCTTTACTCGAAGAAGATTTCGACCGGTTCGTTGATTTTTGTGACGCCCATGGCTTTGCCCGGACACGCGACTACATCGGCTTCATGATTTACAGCAAGCTCGGTGACGAAGAACAGGCCGATCATTACCTTTCCAAATGGGTCGACGCTCCGTCCGACGAATTAAGTGACTGCCCGTCTTGCGAAGGCTTCAGCCGGATGACGTATGCCATCGAACGCGGTTACGAAGACCGGGCCTTGTTACTGTACGCTGCCATCCGTCACGAACGCGGTTGTTCGCGGATGCCCGACCAGGCCCATCCGTTCATTCTTCCGTTGTTCATCAGCCGGAAAAAAGACCGGTTCGACTGGACGGAACAGTTGATTCAAGAAGTCAAACGCGTCAAACCGCTCTTCACAGGCGGCGATGAACCGTATCACCTCTATGCCGCGATGTATTACGACGACAAGTACGTCTGGTCGATGGAAGAGAAAAAACAGTTGATTCCGTTGTTGACGGACCGTGGTTACCTGCAGTTCTTACTGGCTCACTATGCAGCGTCTTACCGGGCTGCCCGGCATGCCGAAGTGGCCTATCTCGGAGTCCTGCGCTCCAATATTTATGAAGTCGCCCAGGAACTGGATCGACGGATCGACGGACACTTTTACTTGAACTTCGTCGAACGCGAACTTAAACGGGTGACCGAATTCATCGTTTAATTTTCTTGAGAGGACGTGTCAGAATGTTAGATCACATACAGTTAGCTTCCCCAAGAAACTCGGAAGAACAGGCTCGGGCTTTTTATGCCGGGCTTTTACATATGAAAGAAGTTGAAAAACCGCCGGGTGTCAAAGCAAGCGGCGGTGTCTGGTTTGAATCGGATGGCACTGCCCTCCACCTCGGAATCGAGGAGCCGTTTCAACCGGCGGCAAAAGCACATCCGGGTCTGACATTTGCGCACCTGGACGACTTGGCGAACCGGTTGCAAGTGGCCGGGTATACCGCTCAGTTTGATGATCGTCTCGCACCACGCCGCCGGTTTTTCACAAATGATCCGTTCGGCAATCGGATTGAATGCATCGAACAGCAAATTCCCGTCATTGTGCCGAAGCGTCTGGCGAACGGTTCGCATGTTCGTCTGCTTGCACCGGCGTCAAGTCTTGCGACGGTCGAGTCAAGGATTCTCGATCAGGCGATCACGGTTTTGGAATCGTTTGGCTTACGGGTCTCGATTAGTCAGCATGCCCGGGCATTGAATCCGTTCGGTTCGAGTGATCCGGCATGCCGCCTGGACGATCTCCATACCGCATTCGCCGACCCGTCGATTGATGCGATTTTATGTGTCCGCGGCGGCTTCAGTTCCAACGAATTGCTTGACGGACTGGACTACGATTTAATCCGGAACAATCCGAAGATCCTCTGCGGTTTTTCCGATATTACAGCGCTCAGTCATGCCCTTTTGACGAAAAGCGGACTCGTCACCTACTCGGGACCGATGTTACGTGCCCTCGCCTCCCGCGATGCCTATACGTTACAGTCATTCGAACAGGTGTTGTTCGACAGCGGAACGATGCAGGTCCAGCCGAGTGTCAATTGGCATGATCAGCATGAAGGAAAAGACATGACACTTCCGAACCCCGGACCCGTCATTCTCTCAAAAGGCTCCGGCAGCGGACGTCTGCTCGGCGGGAATCTTTGTACGTTGAACCTTCTGCAAGGGACAACATACTTCCCGGACTTACGCGACAGTATTCTGTTCCTTGAAGATGATTACGAGGTCCATCCGGCAACTTTTGCCCGTGACTTCGCCTCCCTGATGGCACAGCCTGGAGCAGATCAAATTCGGGGAATCGTCTTTGGCCGCTTTCAGCTCGCAACTCAGATGACAGATGAACACCTGCGTTATCTGATCAGCCTGTACCCTGCCCTCGCGTCGATTCCGGTCGTCTCCGGCGCGGACTTCGGCCATACGATGCCGCTGTTCACTTTCCCGATTGGCGGGACCGCCTCGATCGAGGATGACAGAATTTCCATCCAACATTAAAAAGAAGGAGTCGCGGCGATCCGCGTCTCCTTCTTTTTTAATAGTCGAGCAATCTCGAAGCATCAATTTGACGCTTCGATCCATCTGCGAACATCTCGAGTGTCGCAAGGATTTTATGATCGGTCAAATCGTATCGTACCAACGTGAAGTCTTCGAGCGTCGAAATCGTCTTAAACGTTTTTCCGACCGTGAACGCCCGCTTGCGGCTTGCGTCCTGAGCAGGAATCGTCACGAAGACAACCGTGATGTCCGCTCCGTTCGTATCATAATAAAATTCGACGACACGTCCGTCCGCCGTCTCCGGCAAGAGCCCTTTTTGAGGCCGTCCGGACTCGTCGAGTTGTACATAAGGTTGTAACATCGTTCCGCCTCACTTTCTCCGTCATTTATCATAGCATGACAAAAAAAATTATGCTAATGTATAAGTGATGTTGAAAGGGGGATGAGTCACGGATGGCATGGTTCATGAACGGAATTTTGCTCTGGGGCTTTATCATGATCACATTGATGGCAATTGGCGGTTTCTTCATGTTCCGGAAGTTCCTTAAGAAACTTCCGAAAGAAGACGGCAAATCGATGATGGACTGGGAAGATGAATACATCGACCAGACCCGCCATTTATGGACGGATGAAACACTTGATTTATTAAATGCACTCGTCATGCCTGTCCCGGCTGCTTTTCGGGATGTCGCACGTCGGAAAATCGCGGGACGGATCGGGCAGTTTGCACTGGAAGAACGGGCAACCGAGATGACGTCCGAGTTGGTCGTCAAAGGCTATATTTCTGCGACACCGAAACGGGATCATAAATTCTTGAAAAAAGCCTTACGCGAACACGCCATCGATTGGCGGGATTACGAACTGTATTTCCAAAACTAAAAGGAAGGACTCTCTCGCGAGAATCCTTCCTTTTAGTTTTGCGGTAAATGTTTGACCGGAACGATTCCCGACTTGACCTGCTTATACTTCAGGTACATCGCAATCCGCCAAGGCACAATCATCCCAAAGGCGACGAGATAAAAAATTCCGCCCGTCTCAAAAATATCAATTTGCCCGCCGATGACAAACTTCGCGACGGTCCGGACAATCAGAATCCCGAACAGGACGATGAAAAAGGCTTTCGATCGTTGCAAATAAATTTGTCCTTCGGCTTCGTAAAAATTAGACGTCTTGATCAAAAAAATACTGAAGATCATCCCGATCAATAACGCTTCTGCCACTTCCGTCCAGGTCAGACGTGATGCCGGATATAAAAACTGCAGCATCCCGGTCGACATGGCGAAGGGCGGAATTAAGATTTTTTTAGCGTTCGTCGGTTTAGCCGAAGCTTTGACACGAATGAAGCTGATCAGTAAACCCATGACGAGCGCAACCCCTGTTGATACCCAAATCATCCCATCACTTCCTTGTTAAAATCCAGTGAATCCTACGATATCACTCATCCATGCAGCGAATGCACTGAGTCCGTCAAAATACAGGACGATTCCGAACAACATCATCAATGCTCCACCGAATTTTGTCATCTTTAAACTGTATTGAACGAATAATCTCGAACGACCGACGAAAAAGGCCATCAATAAAAATGGAATCGAGAATCCGAGCACATAAAACAGCATATACAACATACCTTGACTCGGGTTCGTCGCTGCCAGTCCGATGACACCTGCCAAAATCGGACCCGTACAGGGTGTCCATCCGGCAGCAAAACCAATTCCGACAAGGATGGTACCGATGTACCCGCCCTTTCGTTCACCTAAATTGAGTTTTTTCTCACGCATCAAGAATGTCGGTTGCCACAAGCCAAGCAACACCACACCAAATACGAAAATCACGAGCGCACCGACCATCCGTAATGTGTCACGGTAGGTAATGAAGACGTCCGCCAGTAAGGAAGTCGATAGGCCAAGAACAGCAAACACCATCGCAAATCCAACCAAAAAGGCTATGGTATGCAACAGTGACCGTTTTTCTCTGACCCCTTTTTCTTTCAAGTCCGTTACAGAAACACCGGTAATATAAGAGAGGAATACCGGATATAACGGAAGCGTACAAGGTGAGACAAATGACAACAACCCTGCACCAAACGCTAACCAAAGCGAGAGCTCCATTTCAGCAGCTCCTTTCTAATAAGAAGAAGTTCCTTCTCTATTTTGCCAAACTAATCGACATTTAGCACCTATTATCTTCCGAAAGATAAAAAAGATTCGTGACAATTGAAATTACAAAAAAATTACATTTCCTCAAAACAGATGAAATGTCGTTGCACTGCCAGAAACCACTTGCTAGAATATGGATATGACACCAATGTAAGGGAGGATTCTATGACAAGCCATCATCTATTGACTTTAGCGATCGAAGCAAAACGAAGTGAACTATATCATCAAGCGGATCGGTCTAGTTTCACCTCCCCGCATGTTTTAAAGCTGAGTCATGAACTCGATTTATTATTACTGGAGTATTCTCGTTTCGTTCAAAAGTATACGTACCATTCCTGCGCGAACGAATCCGTCTTAGGATAATATACAATTTGTCGTTTGGGCAAGACGATAATCGACTCCTATATATATTTATGAAAAAACCGCTGACGAGTGATAACCGTCAGCGGTTTTTTGCGTTTCTTCTATATAATGCGTTTTTTATTTTTAACTCTTTAAGAAAATCTTTACTTTGTCTCTTTACTTCTTTTTTTGAGTCTTTAGTTAGGTGAATAGTTAGAATATTTCTTCTAAAGTACGTCTAAAGTCCTACTTTTTCTTTATTTTACCAAGCATTATGACCTAGGCATGACAAAACATGCATTTTTGCAATCTGTTTGTCATACTAGCTCCGTTTGTAACTTGAATGACTCTGACCTGTAAACGCACAAACCGGAATTGCCGTGTAAAGTAGGAACAGTAAACACAGCATATGTCAGGAGGACATCAATAATGAAAAAAGCAGTTTTCGCTGCAGGTCTTGCAGCAACGGCTCTATCAGTAGGATTCGCCCAAGAGACAGAGGCTGCCTCAGAGACGGTAACAGTAAATACAGCGGTATTAAATGTACGCACAGCACCTACAACGGCATCAGCGGATGTAGGTAACGTATATAAAGGTCAAAAATTAAATGTCGAAGGACGTTCTGGCGCATGGATTCAAACAAACATCAATGGCCAAAAACGTTATGTACACGGCGCATACACTTCAGCCGGTTCTTCATTCGACTTTAAAAAAGCTACAGTCACTACGGCAGTATTAAACGTTCGCACGCAACCTACTACAAACTCTAAAGACGTTGGCAACTTGTATAAAGGCCAGTCCGTTAACGTAGAAAACAAAGTCGGTGCTTGGATCAAAACAACAATCGACGGAAAAACTCGTTACGTACACAGCGCTTATACAACTTTAGCGGGTTCAGCAACAAAAGCACCAGCGGTCAAAGCTCCAGTAGCTAAACCGGCAGCACCAGTTGCAAAACCAGCTCCAAAAGCAGCAGCTCAACCAGCTGCAGCAACAAAACAAACTACAGCAGCTAAATCAGGTACGAAAGTAACAATGAATGTTTCTGCGTACACAACTGATCCATCAAACAATGGTAGCCGCCTTTACAATGGCCGCGCATTGACTGCTAGCGGTTACGATGTCACAAATACGATCACGTACAATGGTATGCGTATCGTTGCAGCATCAGCTCAATACCCAATTGGTACACGCATGCACATCTCAGGTATCGGTGAAGCAATCGTACTTGACCGTGGCGGCGCAATCCAAGGTAACAAACTTGACCTTCTCGTTGGTTCACAACAAGAAGCACTCAACTGGGGACGTCAAAACGTCACAGTTACTGTCTACTAATTTTAAACACAAACAACCTGCCAGGCGAGATCGCCTGGCAGGCTTTTTTGTGTCTTATGATACCGACGAAACGTGACCGGATTGCAGTTCATACATCTTTTTATATAATCCATTCTTTTCAATCAGTGTCTGATGGTTCCCTTGTTCGATGACTTCCCCTTGATGCAGGACTAAAATCAGATCCGCATCCTGGATTGTCGACAACCGGTGGGCAATCGCAATCGTTGTTCGTCCCTGCCGCATCCGTTTTAAAGCGACCTGCACTTTTTCTTCCGTTTCCGTATCGATCGAACTTGTCGCTTCGTCGAGAATCAAGACTTTCGGGTCACGTGCCATCGTCCGGGCAAACGAAACGAGTTGACGTTCTCCGGCAGAGAAGGTAGCTCCCCGCTCCGCAACCGGACTGTCATATTGTTCGTCGAGCTGATTGATGAACCCGTCTGCTTGAACAAAGCGGGCTGCTTCCTCCACTTTTTTGAATGGAATGGACGGATCAAACAACCGGATGTTATCGGCGACACTGCCTGTAAACAGGAATGAATCCTGTAAGACCAGACCAACATGACGCCGCAGTTCGTCTTCCGGCAATTGTTCGAGCGGCTGTCCGTCGATCAGGATCCGGCCTGACTGATAGGAATAAAAACGCATCAGAATATTAATAATCGAACTTTTCCCACTGCCGGTCTGACCGACCAGAGCGACAGTCTGTCCTTTTTTCGCTTCAAACGAAATCCCTTTCAAGACTTCCTTCTCTCCGTCATAACTAAAGCGGACATTGTCAAAGACAATATGTCCTTCTGTAATATCCGCGTCCCCTGCAATCGTCTTCGCAGGTTCCGGCTCATCCGTATCGAGCACTTTAAAGACCCGGTCCGCCGAGACGATTGCCTGTTGGAATTCAGACAGGCGTTGCATGATTTGCTGGACCGGTTGAAAAATCCGTTCCATATAACTGATAAAAGCATAGACGACTCCGACTTGAACCGTTTGTGAAAATGACAGGACACCGAAGTACGTAATCAGGGACGCAATCGTCAGTGCAAGCAGCAGTTCAATGATCGGACGTAACAGCCAGCTGTCAAGTTTCAGGTTCTTGTAACGGCCGTTTTGATGGGCGATGTTCGTTTCTTCGAACTCTGCCATCAGCCGCTTTTCCTGCCGAAACTGTTGGATGATGGCCATTCCGTTGATCGACTCATTTAATTGTCCGTTAATCTTCGATAATAAATCCCGGACTTCCGCATAATATTTCGTCGAGTAACGACGGTAAATCCAGATGATGAAATAAAACAGCGGCAATAAGACTAACGCAATCGTCGCCAGGCGCGGTTCAAGCAGATACAGGAAGATATACGTTCCAATCAGTTGGACCCCGCTTTGGACGAATGTCGACAAAACGCCGATGTACAGCTCTTTGATTGCTTCTGTATCATTCGTAATCCGTGAAACGAGCACGCCGGCCGGTGTCCGGTCGAAGTAACCGAGCCGAAGATGCATGACGTGACGGAACACATCAATCCGGAGCCGTTGAATGACTTTTAAGGCAATTTTTTGGAACTCAAACGCCTGTAAATAATCGACGACGATACCGGTCGTATGCAACAGCAAGTAAACACCGAATAATAACGCGACTTCCTGGACCGGATAGTTCCCGACGGCCACATAATTATCGATGAAGATTTTGACGAGATAAGGTCCTCCGAGCTTTGCTCCGGTCGTCACGAGCAACAGTAAGAAGGCGACTAAAACCTGTTTTTTAAACGGTTTGACGAAGCCAAGCAATCGTCGCAAGACCGCTTTTTCATTAATATCATGATTCAAGCGTTCCACCTCCCTGTTCGACGAGTGATTCCAGTTGCTGACGGTCGTAGGTTTCTTTATACCAACCGTTCTTTGCAAGCAATTCGTCGTGTGTTCCCCGTTCAATGATTTTTCCCGCATCGAGAACGATGATTTCATCCGTATGCGAAACGGCTGACAGACGGTGGGCAACGATGATTTGCGACTGCTCATTATCAGCTGTCCGGAAATGTTCGATGATCGCTTCTTCCGTCTTCGCGTCAACCGCTGACAACGCATCATCGAGTACCAGAATCGGACAATCTGCAAGCAATGCCCGGGCAATCGAAATCCGTTGCTTTTGACCGCCGGATAACGTGACGCCGCGCTCCCCGACCATCGTCGCGTACCCTTCCGTAAAACCGAGAATATCCTCATGTACGGCAGCAATCCGTGCGGCTTCCATGATTTCTTCCATCGAAGCATCCGGTTTTGCAAAGGCAATATTATCGGCAATTGAAGCAGAGAACAGGAAATGGTCCTGCGGTACGATGGCGACCTGTTTGCGGACCGTTTCCCGCGTCAATTGTTTGACGTCTTGTCCACCAATGGCAATTGATCCATATTTGACATCGTATTCGCGTGATAACAGACGGACGAACGTCGATTTCCCGGCACCGGTCCGCCCAACGACTCCAAGTGTCCGTCCCGGTGTCAACGTCACGTGGATATTTTCGAGTACAGGTTGTGTATCATAAACAAAACGATCGACCGCGACCTGTAAATCAGCAGATGCGACGGTCGTCGCTGCTTCTTTGGCATCCTTGATTTCCGGCTCGATTGCAAGCATCCGTTCGATTCGATCGTACGAGGCACGTCCCCGTTCAACGATATTAAACAACCAGCCGAACGCGAGCATCGGCCATGTCAATAATCCTAAGTATGTAGTGAAAGACACGATGTCCCCGATCCGAATTTCGCCTTGCTGCAATAAATAGGCACCGTATCCGACGGCAATGATATAAGACAAGCCGACCAAACCGAAAATCGTCGGATCAAATAAAGCATCGATTTTTGCGACCCGGCGGTTTTTTTGTACGACATCGTCTGACAGCGATGTAAACGTACCGACATCCGACTCGACTTCCCCGGTTGCTTTTAAGACCCGGACCCCGCTGACGCTCTCTGCGACTTTATCATTTAAATCGGAAAAGGCTTCCTGTGCATCATGAAACCGCGAGTGCAGCATCTTGCCGTAACGTGATGTCAAATACACCATCAACGGCATCGGTAACAGGGAAACAAGTGTCAGTTTCCAACTGATTGTCGTAATCATCGTGATGATGACAAAACTCCCCATCGTCACAGAATCGACGAGTGTCAAAATACCGGCTCCAGCCGTCATCGAAACCGCTTGCACATCATTTGTCGCATGAGCCATTAAATCCCCGCTGCGGTACTTTTTATAAAACGATTGATCCAAGTCTGAAAAATGACCGTATAACTGACTTCGTAACAACCGCCCGAGCCGGATTGATGCACCGAAGATGAAGAACCGCCAAAAATAACGAATCACATAAGTCGATACCCCGATTAAGACCAATGTGCCGACCAATTTCCATAAATCATTTTTCGTCAAGCTGCCTTCACTCAGACCGTTGACCGTCGAACCGATTACTTTCGGCGGAATCAGTTCCAGTCCGGCAACAAAAATTAAAGCAACAATCCCCAAGCTGTAAGATTTCCATTCGAGTCGGAAAAACCAACTCAATTTCCTGAAGACTCCCATACAAGTCCCCCCTTTTTAAATCGATTGAGTATTTCTAATAGTCTCACATTTTAGATTAGCCATCTTCCTAAAAAATAGCAAACAAAAGGAGACCAAATTGGTCTCCTTTTACAAGTCATTATTTTTTCGGTGATTTCATTGAACCACTCATTGAACGCATCACTTGGTTGACTTTCTTTTGTGATGGCTTTTGACCCATTTGCATCATCAATGTCTTAATCATATCTTCGTTGATTGGTGGGTTTTGCTCCAAATAGTTCATCATGTATCGGCGAGCGATATAGAAACCAAGGGCGACACCAGCTACCAAGCAAAGAAGGGCAATTAAAATCCAAATCCATGTAGCCAAGTTGCTTCCTCCTCTAACTTCAAACGTCGCTTTTTACTATACTATAATTTAAAGCCTTTGCATAGATAATGCAAAAAAAAGGTGCGCGCGTTTGCGCACCTTTCTTCATTAACCGAGTTGCTTAACTGTATTTAGAACATTTTCGACAGACATGCCGTACTCTTTTAACAGAAGATCTCCAGGAGCAGAAGCACCAAAGCGATCGATTCCGATGACTTGACCTTCTGTTCCTACATATTTATACCAACCGAGCGAAGCTCCGGCTTCGATTGCAAGACGCTTCGTGATGCGTTTTGGCAAGACCGATTCTTTATATTCAGCTGATTGTGCTTCAAACAATTCCCATGATGGAAGTGAGACGACAGCTGCCGTTTCGCCGAGTTCTTTTTGTGCTTCAACGAGCAAGTGCACTTCAGAACCTGTTCCCATTAAGATTGTATCCGCTTTTTCAATGTCACCCGCGATGACATATCCGCCTTTTTCAGCGCCTTCGACTGTCGTACCTTCGAGTTCAGGCAATCCTTGACGTGTCATGACGAGAAGTGTCGGTTTGTTTTTCGATTGAACTGCTGTTTTCCATGCGGCAATCGTTTCTTTTCCGTCTGCCGGACGGTAAACTGTCAGGTTCGGCATCGCACGGAAGCTCATCAAGTGTTCAACCGGCTCGTGTGTCGGACCATCTTCACCGACTGCAATTGAGTCATGTGTCAGGACGAAGATCGACTGGATACCCATCAATGCTGCTAAGCGGACTGCCGGGCGGAGGTAATCCGAGAAGACGAAGAATGTCGCACCGTAAGGAATGACACCACCGTGTAACGCCATACCGTTGACAGCTGCTGCCATCGCGAACTCACGGACACCAAACCAGATGTTACGTCCGCTCGGATCGATGTCGAAGTCTGCTTCCCCTTTGAGCATCGTGTTGTTTGATCCTGCTAAGTCAGCTGATCCACCGAAAATGGACGGGATGTTTTTTGCGAGAGCGTTTAACACTTCACCACTTGTCTGACGTGTTGCTTTTTTCGATGTCAGATCGTATGTCGGAAGGTCTGCTTCCCAGTTGCTCGGCAATTCGTTGTTGATCGCTTGAACAAGCTCAGCGTGCAATTCCGGATGTGCTGCTTTGTATTGTTCCATTTTTTCTGTCCATGCTGCTTCTGTATCAGCACCACGTTTTTCGATGCGCTCTTCGAACAAGTCTTTGACTTCTTCCGGCACATAGAATTCTTCGTGATCCCAAACGTAGCTTGCTTTCGTCAACTTGATTTCCGCGTCACCGAGTGGTGCACCGTGTGAAGCCGATTTCCCTGATTTGTTCGGTGAACCGAATCCGATGACCGTTTTGACTTCGATCAATGTCGGTTTTGTTGTTTCAGCTTTCGCTGCTTCGATTGCTTTTGAAATCGAATCGAGATCCGTTCCGTCTTCGACACGGATGACTTGCCAGTTATACGCTTCAAAACGTTGCTGGACGTTTTCCGAGAACGATTTATCAAGGTCACCGTCAAGCGAGATATCGTTTGAATCATACAGAACCACGAGTTTACCAAGACCTAAATGTCCTGCGAGTGAAGCCGCTTCTGCTGAAACACCTTCCATTAAATCACCGTCTCCGCAAATCCCGTATGTGAAATGATCCACGACGTTTAAATCGTCACGGTTGTATTTCGCTTCGAGGTGACGCTCTGCCATCGCCATACCGACAGCCATCGCGATGCCTTGTCCGAGTGGACCAGTCGTCGCATCGACACCTGCTGTGTGACGGTATTCCGGGTGACCCGGTGTTTTTGAGTTCCATTGACGGAATGACTTCAAGTCATCCATCGCAAGATCGTATCCTGATAAATGGAGGAGTGAGTAGAGAAGCATTGAACCGTGTCCTGCTGAAAGTACAAAACGGTCACGGTTGAACCATTCTGGATTTTTAGGGTTGTGGTTCATATGATCCGCCCATAATGTAAATGCCATCGGTGCTGCACCCATCGGCATTCCCGGGTGACCCGAGTTCGCTTTTTGTACTGCATCAATTGATAAGGTACGAATCGTATTTACTGCTAATAATTCTACTGTTGTCATGTTCGTCAAAACAATCATCCTCTCTCTTTTTCACAAATTCCTTCTCATTTTAGCATACCCGCAAATGTGATACAACTTTTCTAAATAGTATGTCACATTAAAATGAATGCGCTATCTATTGCCGTTTTCTTACTACTTTCATGATACACATTACGAACTTTTTATCAAAAAAAGCTATGTCACTCATCCCATTGAGTGACATAGCTTTTTCGTTATTGTTTATTGCGTTCTTCTTCTTGTGCCTGCTTCAATTTTTCAGGTGTTACGTCCGTTCCTTCTTCATCGACGATTTTAATGCCCATCATCTGATTTTTGAATGAACCGCGGAATGCTTCGAGATACGCTGTCCGTAATTCTTTTTGTTCCGCCGTTTCCGCATCTGTTAGCGGTTCGACTTTTGATTTATTGGCCAGTTCATTAATCCGGTCTAATTGTTCTTGTGATAACATGATATCCCTCTTTCTGTTGACTCAAATATGAGTTTTAAATCGTAATCCTACTGTAAAAGACCCACTAAAAAAAAGCAAGTTTGATGCGCCGCTGACGCACCAAACCTGCTTCCTTATTCATACGTACTGATGACTTCTTTATATTCCAGATAACGCCGGTTGACGGTCGCTTTCGAAATGTCGTGTCCCATGCCTCTCAGCGTCACGGCGATGTCCGCAAATGTCAGCCCTAACTCACGTAAGCGGACGATTTCTTCGATTGGCACTTCTTTTCGGCTCCGTCCGGCGTTCTCGCCTTGCCGATTGAGATTTTGTTCGGGACGGAAGCCGTTTTCAACAGCTCGCCGCATCCCGCGGGCAATCTTCGCATTATGCAGTTTCCGTTGATACTCTTCGACGAGCGATACGATCTCAAGCACCATCGCTTCAGCGTCCGCCAGTTTATACTCGCCATCCGATTCCATCGTCATCAGTTGAACCTGATGTTTTTGGAACGTATGTAAAATGGCGATTTTGGCATTCCCGCGTCCGATCCGCGTATCATCCGTTACGAGAACGGCATCCACCGCTTGACGTGTGACGTAATCAAGAACGGATAACATCCCTTCCCGGTCAACGTCGTAACCACTTTCTTTTTCCGTGATGATATCCACGACTTCAAATCCTTTTGTTGCAGCGAGTCCCGACAGTTCTGATCTTTGCCGCTCAAGCGAGCTGTCCTGTGCTTCTTTTTCCGTCGAGACGCGACAGTAGATTACTACTTTCATCGTACTTCACACCCCTGTTCGTTCATTGACAACTTTTACAGTTTGTCATTGTTGCGCGATTGGTACAACGATTTTGTTTTTCGAAATGACATGTGTTGTCTTTAACTCATTATTCTCAATCAACCATTCGACATATTCTTGGTCCGTCATTGAACCGTCGTTGTATACTTCCGCTACCTGTTCGACGGTCGCGTTCTGGTCTACTGTAACGGAAGTCGTTAACAGCTGTTCGACCTTTTCATCTGGGCGAGGCGTTAAGAGAAAAAGAATGAAGGCAAGGCTGAGCGTATAAAAAACAATGGAAAAGGCATGGGTACGGATTGAATGCATCATGATGAATCCCTCCAAATTAAAATGATTTAGAATAAACGTTCGCGGAACAATTGTTCGCATAACTCATCTTAAACCAGGAACCGGTGTTCGGTCAACATAAAATGTCGAACAATTGTTTGTACGCTCATTTGTTCTATGTTATAGTAATTTTAGAAACATGTATTCCTATAACCTTCAAAAACCAATCCGGAAAGAGGTGGCAATTCATATGCGGAAAATGTCGAAACGACAACAAGAAATCCTTGACTACATCGTTGCTCAAGTGAAACTGAAAGGGTATCCACCTTCAGTTCGTGAAATCGGTGAAGCTGTTGGTCTTGCTTCAAGCTCAACGGTACACGGTCATTTGGATCGTCTAGAAAAACGCGGACTGATTCGCCGTGACCCAACAAAACCACGTGCGATTGAGATATTGCTTGATAAACCTGAAGAAAATCATGAAGCCATCGTACACATTCCTGTCATCGGGAAAGTAACGGCCGGTTTTCCTATCACAGCCATCGAAAATATCGAAGAACATTTCCCGCTTCCTGCACATTATGTCGGGAACGAAAATGTCTTCATGTTGACGATTGACGGTGAGTCCATGATCAATGCAGGTATTCTAGACGGTGACCGGGTCATCGTTCGTCAGCAAAACACAGCAGAGAATGGTGAAATCGTCGTGGCTATGACCGAAGATAGCGAAGCGACAGTCAAACGGTTCTTCTTAGAAGATCAACAAGTACGTCTCCAACCAGAAAATGACTCGATGGACCCGATGTATTTCGATAACGTCTCGATTCTTGGCAAGGTCATCGGCGTATATCGGACGATCCACTAAGCGAGGGACCAGCGTAGCTGGTCTTTTTTCATGCCTTCTGGAAATGTACATGATACAGTCAATACCGTCGCTCTAACCGGCTACGTTGCGTATTCGGTCGCAACGCAGCAGACGGATTGGCTTCCAACCGCTGTCGGCATCGCCGTCGGCACCCTTTGGCTTTCACCAGACCTCGATTTGAAGTCTGAACCTTACTATCGGCACGGTCCTTTACGTGTCCTTTGGATGCCTTATGTCAAAATCATGCCCCACCGGTCCATCTGGTCACACGGATTGATCATCGGTGACCTGATCCGCCTGTTGTACAGCGCCGCTTTCGTGATTCCACTTCTGTTTTTGGCGCTGTATCTGAAACTTGTTGAATCAAGCACAGTGGATTCCTGGTTTGCGGCCATGCCGGCTTTTATCATCGGTGTTATGATCGCCAGTACGATACATATCGTTCTTGATCACTCCAGTAGCTTCTTCCGCACAAAAAAGAAACGGAAAAAGCGTCGTTAAAAATCCTTTGTTCATTGAAAAATGAACAAAGGATTTTTTTAATATCCATTTCTCATTTTTTTAAACATAAAT
Source organism: Exiguobacterium sp. s145 (assembly GCF_018618835.1). NCBI lineage: Bacteria > Bacillati > Bacillota > Bacilli > Caryophanales > Exiguobacterium > Exiguobacterium sp. s145. The sequence goes on from NZ_JACSMV010000003.1 coordinate 46,102, forward strand.
TAAGGAAATTTTAATTTGAAGTTTTGAAGTATTTGTATTGAAAACGTTCTCAATTAGATGTAGGTTTAAATGGAAAGACCATTATTTGCTTTAATCCAAAGGGAGGGTTTTTGCATGAGTAACTTTACAAGTGAGCTGATTGGAACAATGATTCTGATTTTGCTCGGGGACGGAGTCGTTGCAGGGGTTGTCTTAAGAAAGACAAAATCTGAGAACGGCGGTTGGATCGTCATTACATTCGCTTGGGGTCTCGCCGTTATGACAGCAGCATATATCGCTGCTTCAAGTGGTGCCCACCTCAACCCTGCATTGACATTGGCGCTTGCCATGAATTCCGATTTACCGTGGGCAGACGTACCTGTCTACATTGCCGGTCAATTAATCGGAGCATTCATTGGTGCAGTACTCGTTTGGCTTCATTATATGAAACACTTTGAAGCGACTGATGATCAAGCAGCAAAACTGGGTGTATTCGCGACAGGTCCAGCGATTCGTCATACACCGTCAAACCTGATTTCAGAAATCATCGGGACATTTGTCCTGGTATTCGGAATCCTGTCATTTGGTCTGACAACATTTGGTGACGGACTGAAACCATTCATCGTCGGTCTTCTTGTCGTCGTCATCGGTCTCTCGCTAGGTGGTACAACAGGGTATGCCATCAACCCGGCCCGTGACCTCGGTCCGCGGATTGCCCACGCTATCCTGCCGATCAAAGGAAAAGGTTCATCTGACTGGAGTTACTCGTGGATTCCAATCGTCGGCCCGATCATCGGCGGTGGAGTAGCCGTCTTGCTGTATCAACTGCTACAAAACTAATTTTGTTTGACACCTACATCTCAAGGGGGATTTTAGAATGGAAAACAAGTACATCTTAGCACTTGACCAAGGAACAACAAGCTCGCGTGCCATCATTTTTGACCATGATGGTCAAATCGTGAACTCGGCGCAACGTGAATTCAAACAATACTTCCCGCAACCGGGCTGGGTCGAACATGATGCCAATGAAATCTGGGGCTCTATCCTCGCCGTTATGGCGGATGCACTTGGAACGGCTGATATCAAACCAAGCCAAATTGCAAGTATCGGAATTACGAACCAACGTGAGACAACAGTCGTGTGGAATAAAGAAACCGGCAAACCGGTTTATCATGCTCTCGTCTGGCAATCCCGTCAAACATCCGGTATCTGTGATGAACTGAATGCGCAGGGACTCAATCAAACATTCCGCGATAAAACAGGTCTCCTGATTGATGCCTACTTCTCAGGCACGAAAGTGAAATGGATTTTGGATAACGTCGAAGGCGCACGGGAACAAGCGGAAAATGGTGAACTTCTCTTCGGAACAATCGACACTTGGCTCGTCTGGAAGTTGTCTGGCGGTAAAACACATATCACAGACTATACAAACGCTTCCCGGACGTTGATGTACAACATCTACGAACAAAAGTGGGATGACGAGTTGCTTGAAATCCTGACAGTTCCAAAATCAATGCTGCCGGAAGTCCGTCAATCAAGCGAAGTCTACGATAATACCGTCCCGTATCATTTCTTCGGTTTTGAAGTTCCGATTGCCGGAATCGCCGGTGACCAACAAGCGGCTCTCTTCGGACAAACTTGCTTCGAGCCGGGTGAAGGAAAGAACACATACGGTACAGGTTGCTTTATGCTCATGAATACTGGTGAAAAAGCTGTTTCTTCAGACCACGGTCTGTTAACAACCATCGCATGGGGCGTCGACGGCAAAGTCGAATACGCGCTCGAAGGATCGATTTTCGTTGCCGGTTCTGCCATCCAATGGTTACGTGACGGCTTACGGATGTTGAAAAATGCGAAGGACTCGGAAGGTTATGCCTTAAAAGTTGATTCAACAGAAGGCGTTTACGTCGTTCCTGCATTCGTCGGACTCGGTGCCCCGTACTGGGATAGTGACGTTCGCGGCGCAATCTTCGGCTTAACACGCGGAACGGAGAAAGAACATTTCGTCCGTGCGACTCTTGAATCCCTTGCTTACCAGACACGTGATGTCTTGACGGCGATGGAAAAAGATTCAGGAATCGAATTGAAAACGTTGCGCGTTGACGGTGGTGCGGTTTCAAACGACTTCTTGATGCAGTTCCAGTCGGATATCTTAGGTGTACCGGTTGACCGTCCGGAAATCAATGAGACAACAGCTCTCGGTGCTGCCTATCTCGCCGGTCTCGCAGTCGGTTACTGGAAAGACAAAGCAGAAATCAAACAACAATGGAAACTGAACCATCAGTTTAAACCAGAAATGAAAGAAGACGATCGCGAACAGCGTTATGCCGGATGGCAAAAAGCGGTCGAAGCAACCATGGCGTTTAAACCAAACAAAAAAGAAGTCAACGCCTGATTTCTTTACTGGTATTCCTTCGTGGAATACCAGTTTTTTTGTTTTCCCTAAAAAAACAGGTTCGCTTCCTCTTCGGAAACGAACCTGTTAGATCGGACCACTTGTCTTACGAAAATTCTGCTTTGATGCCTGTTACGATATCATCCAGCGATTTTGATTGACCACTTAAGACCGCTGCCAAAAAAGCGCCCTCTACCAGCGGTGCTTCGACGAACTGAACGTTCCGGTCCCCACTGTATAATTCTAAGGCCAGTTCCGCGTTCATCGTCGCCGATCCGATATCCGTCAAAATTAAGCCGTCATCGTTCAACTCATTCATCGTCTCTTCAATTCGGGACGCATCGGTCCCGATACTGCCGTCCGCCAGCCCTGCGGCAAGTAAAATCGGTGTATCCGGAGCCATTTCAGCCAATAGTTCCTTTAGTCCGGTCGCAAGCTTTTCACTATGGGAGACTAAAATCAAATTAATCATGACAAGACCTCCACAATCGAACGTAATAACAGTGAACTTGATAATGCGCCGGGATCCTGGACACCAACTGTTGCATCCCCAAAATAAGAAGCCCGTCCTTTTGTCGCCTCACGTTCTTTTGTGTCTTCCAATGCTTGATCGAGTGCTGCGTTCAGATCACTTTCGCTTTCCAGCGCTTCGTAAAACGGTGTCCAAATATCGACCATCGTTTTTTGCCCGAACTCCGACTTCCCGCGCATTTTGATTCCCTCTGCCGCTTCTTTAAAGGCCGCTGCGAGTTCCTGCCCTTCGACTTCTGTTTTCCCTTTGAACGCTCCGGCAAATTTAACGAATGCTGTTCCGTAAAGGGGACCGGACGCACCACCTACCGTTTTAATTAAGGTCATTCCGACTTGTTTCGATAAGACACCCAGATCTTCGTACTCCTCTTGCGCTTCAAGTTCTTTTTGAACGGCTTGGAAGCCGCGGGACATATTGATACCGTGATCCCCGTCACCAATCTCCCGGTCAAGGTCCGTCAATTCATCCTTATGTTGTTCCAGTTCGGTTGCTGCTTTCAGCAGTGCTTCACGCAATTTTTCGGTTGTTAACTTCATCTGTCTGCACCCTCTTTTAGTTAGAATCCAATCGCGTTTGTTTTGGCATCCAGATAGCCGACGAGTTCATCATCCACCGGAAGCAAGGTAATCGAAAATCCGTGCATTTCAAGCGATGTCATATAGTTGCCGACGAACGGACGAACAATCTCATATCCTTTAGCCTGTAATTGTTCCGCTACATATTTATATGTGATGTAGAGTTCTGATTCCGGTGTTCCACCCATCCCGTTGACCATGACTGCCACTTTTTTATCCGTCACTTCGGCTGTCAGTCGGTCGAGTAATTCCGTTACAATCGCATCAACGGATGCAATCGGTTTGCGCTCCAGACCCTTTTCCCCGTGAATCCCGATACCGATTTCCATCTCATCCTCATACAGATCGAATCCGGGTTTTCCGCTTTCCGGCATATAACACGGTGACAACGCCATCCCGATGGAACGGACGCCCGCAATGACCTTCTCGGCAACGGCTTTGACTTCAGCGAGTGACTTACCTTCCGCTGCCGCAGCCCCTGCGATTTTATGAACGAAAATTGTCCCCGCGACGCCGCGTCGGTCTTCTTCTTTTTTAATGGCGATATCATCCCGGACGATGACCGTCTCGACTTCGATATCTTCGAGTTCCGCCAGTTCTTTAGCCATATCGAAATTCATGACATCACCGGAATAGTTTTTGACGACGAGCAATACCCCTTTTCCTCCGTCAGCTGCTTTGATTCCTTCGAGCACCATGTCCGGTGTCGGAGAAGTGAAGACTTCGCCGCAAACAGCAGCAGCAAGCATACCGTCCCCGATAAACCCGGCATGCGCCGGTTCGTGCCCGCTTCCCCCTCCGGATACGAGAGCGACTTTCCCATTCAGCGGTTCTTTCCGTTTGATGACATTGACTCCGTCGACTTTTGCATAAAGATCGGGATGTGCTAAAACGAGACCTTCCACCATATCTGAGACAAACCGGTTTGCATCTTGCATTAATTTATCCATCTTGAAAGCTCCCTTGTCTAACGAATTTTGCCGTACCACTTAGTCTTTACCACAAATCGGGACGACTTATGTCAAGGAAACATATGAAAATATTGACCAGTTCGTTTCCAATCTGTTTGGAGGATGCTATGCTGAAAACACATCATCATGAGAGGAGTCACCGTCTATGAACGCTTCGTTTCAAGCAGGAATCAAAGCCTGCCTTCCGACCGTCCTCGGTTATCTTGGCATTGGCTTTTCTGCCGGCATCGTCGGTCGGGCAGCGGGTCTCAGCCCACTCGAGATCGGCTTGATGTCACTTTTGATTTATGCCGGAGCGGCCCAATTCATCATCACCAGTCTGTTGCTGTTAAACAGTCCGTTCTCTGCCATCATCTTGACGACATTCATCGTCAACTCCCGTCATTTACTGATGAGTATGACGCTCGCACCGCGTGTTAAAAGCCGGCATCATTTAGACCGGTTTGGAATCGGCGCTCTCTTAACGGATGAGTCATTCGCCGTCGCCATGAATACCTCGCTAAAACAGCGGATTGATGCGAACTTCATGCACGGTCTAAACCTGACCGCTTACTTGAGCTGGATTGGTTCCACCGTGCTCGGAGCACTCGTCGGCAGCTGGTTCCCGGATCCGGAACGGTTCGGTCTCGACTTTGCTTTAACAGCTATGTTCATCGGTTTGTTGTACCTGCAATTTGAAAGCGAACGGTCCCGCATAGCTTTGAACGGTCTATTACTCGTCTTTGTCTTTTTGTTGTTGTACATATCGATGCGCTATCTGTCCCCGGAACTCGCCGTTTTATTTGCGACGATGATAGCCGCCAGTATAGGAGTAGTGATCTCACGATGGAAATCCGTCTAGAACTGTTTGTCTTGTTTGCCGCTTGTGGTCTTGTCACATTGATTCCGCGGATTTTACCGTTTCTGCTTATGCACGGACTGACCTTGCCGCGTTTATTGACCGATTGGTTATCCTTTATTCCGATTTGCCTGCTGAGCGCACTTTTCTTTCAAAATTTATTGATTGTACGAAGCGGGGAGTTCCCGACACTTTCCTTGCTGCATCTCGCAGCAGCCATACCGACAGTCCTCGTCGCCGTCAGCAGTAAAAGTCTTTCCTACACCGTCATTACCGGTGTCCTGTCGATGGCGTTGCTCCGATTTTTCCAATGAGGATTGCGCACCTCTCTCTAAAAAAAGACGAGAAAAAACGGATGTCGTTTCCGCTTTTTCTCGCCTTCTGTTCATTACATTCTTTCTCTATTACGCCGATACGTCCGCATAGTCCGGCGTCTGTTCAAACTCGCGTTTTGCGAACGGACAGAGCGGCAAAAGTTTGACATTTTCTTCCCGTGCCCACTCGACCACTGCTTTGACCAGTTGTTCGTCGATCTGTTGGTTCCGATGATTCGGATCAACATACGTGTGATCAATGATCCATTTGCCGCCCTTTGTATCACTGTACGTGATCTTCCCGACAGCTTGCCCCTCCTGATACGCTTCAATCTTTTGATTCGCTCGTTTCAATTCCATCAGGCTTCCCTCCGTTCATATGATAAGGCGCCGCTCGGACAGCCGTCGACGACCCGCATGACATCTTCAACCGGTGCACCGTCTGCTTCGATCCAGGGTCGCTTTTTAACATCAAAGACGGTCGGCAGACTCTTGACACAATGACCGGAATGAATACAGACTTCGGCATCAAAATAAACAGTGATTTCTTTCCCTTCGTATGCCTTTTTCATTTGAAACGCCTCCTTAGATAGAGAGTTCGCTGTCATTGTTTCGAATTCCTTCACACAAAAAAACGCCCGAACCAAGTTCGGACGTTTCAAGAGATTAGAACAAGACCATGTACTGATCGCGTTCCCATTCCGTGACTTGCGTCCGGAACATATCCCATTCGATTTCTTTCAGTTCAACGAAGTGCTCTGCGATGTGCTCGCCGAGTGCGTGCATGACGACGTCATCCGCTTTCAGGACTTCGAGTGCGTGGCTGAGTGTTGACGGAAGATCGTCAATGCCGTTTGCCACACGTTCCGGTTTGTCCATCACGTAGATGTTACGGTCGATTGGAGCCGGTGCTTGGAGATTGTTTTTGATTCCGTCAAGACCTGAAGCGAGCAATGTCGCAAGTGCCAAGTACGGGTTGGCTGCCGGATCGACTGAGCGGACTTCGATCCGTGTCGAAAGACCACGAGCTGCCGGTACACGAACGAGTGGTGAACGGTTACGAGCTGACCATGCAACGTAGCAAGGTGCTTCATAACCAGGTACAAGACGTTTGTACGAGTTGACTGTCGGGTTACAGACAGCTGTAAACGCACGTGCATGTTTCAGGATACCTGCCGTGAAGGCGCGGGCATCGTCTGAAAGCTGCATGTTGCTATTCTCTTCGTCGAAGAAGACGTTTTCGTTGCCTTTAAAGAGCGACATGTTAGCGTGCATTCCTGAACCGTTGACACCGTAAAGTGGTTTTGGCATGAATGTCGCGTGTAAGTTATGTTTTGCTGCAATCGTCTTAACAACGAGCTTAAACGTTTGGATGTTATCCGCCGTTGTGATCGCATCAGCGTATTTGAAGTCGATTTCGTGTTGTCCCGGTGCGACTTCGTGGTGAGATGCTTCGATTTCAAAGCCCATGTTTTCAAGCTCGATGACGATTTCCTTACGGCAGTTTTCACCGAGATCGACTGGTGCGAGGTCGAAGTAACCACCTTGATCATTCAGTTCAAGTGTCGGACGGCCGTTCGCATCCTTCTTGAACAAGAAGAATTCCGGTTCTGGACCGACGTTGAATGAAGTGAAGCCAAGTTCTTCCATTTCTTTAAGTACACGTTTGAGTTGACCACGCGGATCTCCAGCAAACGGTGTGCCATCCGGATTGTAGATGTCACAGATGAGACGTGCGACTTTACCCGTTCCGTCTTCTGTCCATGGGAATACGACCCATGTGTTGAGGTCTGGGAAGAGATACATATCTGATTCTTCAATGCGGACGAATCCTTCGATTGACGAACCATCGAACATCATTTTGTTATCAAGTGCTTTTTCCAATTGGCTGACTGGAATTTCAACGTTCTTGATCGTACCGAGGATATCTGTGAACTGTAAACGAATAAAACGTACATCCTCAGCTTTAGCGATTTTCATAATGTCTTCTCGTGTAATGTTGCGACGTGTCATGTGACAAATCCCCTCTCCGGCTCTTTTTTATATGGTAACAGGTGCTTACTTGAAAAATCGTCCGAGTTCACCTTGAATGAGTGACGTTTTTCCATGTCGCCCTGCTTCCTGCAATTCGTTTTTCAGGAGTTTATACAATTCGCCATCCGATAATTCCGGACGGGCCGTAACGACCTTCTCCGCAACTCGTTCCCGTTTGACAAGATCATTATCAAAAATCATTTTGATCCCTGCGATATTTAATCCCTGGTCCAGATATTCCTTGATCGACAACAAGCGATCGACATCGTTGAACGAATAGAGGCGACGTTTCGTCTCTGTCCGCTCCGGCTTGATCAATCCTTGTTCTTCGTAATATCGGATTTGTCGGGCAGATAACGCGGTCAACTCTTGAACGACTCCGATGGGGAATAGTGGCTTGGACTGTCGTGATAAGTCTGCCATTTCGTTCCTCCTTTTTCCTTACTTCATGAGAATAAACCTCTGTAAGGCAAGTTGTCAAGAGATGTAAGGAAAGTTAACATGACTTTCTTACAAGTCAGACGTCCTGCGTAACAGAGGTCTTTTCACATCAAGCTATTTTTTTAAACCTGTTGTGGTTGAATCAATTGTCGTTCCATCAGTTGATTGACAGCCGAAACAATCGCGATTTTGACGTGACTGTAGGTCAATCCGCCTTGAACGTACGCTGTATACGGTGCCCGGATCGGACCATCTGCTGATAACTCGATCGACGATCCTTGAATGAACGTTCCGGCAGCCATGATGACATCATCGGCGTATCCCGGCATATAGTCAGGAATCGGCAAGGCTTGCGCATTGACCGGAGACGCCGCTTGAATCGCCTGACAAAAAGCAATCATCGGTTCCGGGGCATGGAAGGAGACCGATTGAATCAAGTCCGTCCGTTCCGCCGCATAATGCGGTGCCGTATCGAATCCGAACTGTTCCATCATGCTTGAAGTAAACATCGCCCCCATCAGCGCCTGACTGACCGTATGCGGAGCCATGAAGAACCCCTGGTACATGTCCTGCAGCGAATAAAGTGACGGACCGGCCTCGGCACCGATTCCAGGTGTCGTCATCCGGAACGATGCCCGTTCAATCAAATCGCGGCGTCCGACGAGATACCCGCCTGTTTTCGCAAGACCGCCGCCCGGATTTTTAATCAGTGATCCGGCCATCAGATCCGCTCCAACATGAGTCGGTTCGATCGTTTCGACGAATTCCCCGTAACAGTTGTCGACGAACACAATCACGTGCGGATGTTGTTCTTTGATCGCGGCAATCGCTTCGCCGATCTCAGTAACCGGTAAGCTCCGGCGGGTCGCATAGCCTTTCGAACGCTGAATACCGACGACTTTTGTCTTGTCCGTGATCCGGGCGAGGACCGCTTCAAGATCAATCGTTTCAGCCTGTTTCATCTCGACGACGTCATAGGTGACACCAAGCTCTTTCAGGGAGCCGCGTCCGTCACCGCGGATGCCGACGATTTCCTCTAACGTATCGTACGGTTTACCGGTGATATACAGCAATTCATCGCCCGGCAGCAATAAACCGAACAACGCAATCCCGATTGCATGCGTCCCGCTGATGATCTGTGCCCGGCACAGTCCGGCTTCTGCACCGAAGACCGCTGCGTAAATCCGTTCGAGATTATCGCGCCCTTCATCGTTGTAACCGTAACCGGTCGATGGCATGAAGTGAAAGTCACTCACTTTATGTTCCCGGAAAGCGTTCAGGACACGAAACTGATTCTGTTCCGCAATTTGTTGCGCCTTACGGATTCCCGGCGCGATTTTTTCTTCCGCCTGCTCGACGAACGGACGGATCGTTTCATAATGCGTTAACTCTGTAAACATGCTTACACCTCGTATTGTTTCAATGTCGAGTACAGCCGCGTATCCTTACGCAAATAGCCTTTTAAGGTCACGGATCCGTCCTCTTCATATTGTTCTGTTAAATTCATCATGACTTCCTTCGCCGGATTGTAATGCGCAAACGCATGGACCGGAATCCGGATCTCGAGATACTCGAGAATGTCACTGATCGCTTTTTCGATTTCGACGGTCAAACGATCGATGTCTGCCGGATCAAGAGCCGAAATCAACAGTTTTCCACCGCTGAATAAATGCGTTAACTGGTCTTTTTTATTGAAGACCTCGAGTTGCGGGATGTCTCCGGCACCGAGTTCATCGAGGACATCATTCGTCGTCTGCATCTGATTCAGATAATGTTCGCTTGAGGCATCGATGACGTGAAGAATCAGATCCGCCTCGAGCACTTCTTCGAGTGTCGACCGGAACGCCGCAATCAATTTCGTCGGCAGATCCTGAATGAATCCGACGGTATCCGTCAACAGAATCTGTCCGCCTTCCGGCAGGTCGAGCTGACGCGTCAACGGATCGAGCGTCGCAAATAATTCGTTTTTTTCATACGTGTCGGCATTGGTCAACCGGTTAAAAATCGTTGATTTCCCGGCATTCGTGTATCCGACGAGCGCAATTTGAAACGTCTGGTTTTCTTTCCGGCGTTCCCGGTAGCGGGCACGGTGGGCAACGGATGTTTCGAGCTGTTTCTTGATTTCGTCGACACGGCGGCGGATGTGCCGGCGGTCGGTCTCAAGTTTCGATTCCCCGGGACCACGTGTCCCGATTCCGCCTCCAAGACGTGACAATTGGGTTCCCTGCCCGCTCAGGCGCGGCAACAGGTAACTCATTTGGGCAAGTTCAACTTGCAACTTCCCTTCCCGGGACTGGGCACGGCCGGCAAAGATGTCGAGAATCAATTGTGTCCGGTCAATCAGTTTAATCGATTCCGGATCTTCGAGGGCAATCCGGATATTCTTCATCTGACCCGGCGTGACTTCGGCATTAAAAATAATCAAATCCGGTTCGAGTTCCTGTGCTAATGCGACCAGTTCCTCGACCTTTCCTTTTCCGATAAACGTACGGCGGTCGATCGATTGACGCTTTTGATCGAGTCGTCCCACGACGACGGCGTGCGCGGTCGTAACGAGTGCTTCAAGCTCCGCGACCGATTCTTCATAAATATGATCCGGTACACCGGGGAGCTGACAACCGACGACGATGACGCGTTCTGACATATAATCATTCCTTTCAAAATAACAAACCTTCTGCGCCCCTAATCATACCACATGGACCTCTTGTCTGAACATTTTTGGACAGGAAACATCCGTTCGGTTTATGATAGAGAAAAGTACTTCAAACAGGAGGTCTGTTATGGCACGCGAACGGCTTGACTACACTTTGCCGGAATTCATCGAACGGTATCTGTTTTTCCTCAGCGCAAGCGGCAGACAGGACTCGACGATCCGGCGTTACCGGTACGATCTGATTGAAATTCACCGTTATATGACCGAAGTGGATCAGCCGCTCGAGACGATCGAGGATTTCAAAGCGATTCCGCTCGAAACCTGGAAAACGTTCATTAATGAGTATTTGATCGAAGAAAAATTGTATCAACAGGCAACGGTCGCCCGAATTGTCACTGTCCTCAACCAAATCAATTACCAGATCCGGCAGACGAAATCGAAGCTGATCGAATATGCCCAACCGACCCACGAACTGACGCCGCAGCATATCGCGTCACTGGCCGAATACGAGCAACTGATCCGGACGAACCGGTCCGACCGGGGCTTGACGGACCACCAGCTCGTTGCGCGGCCGTATCTGATCGACCGGAACGAACTGATTTTACGGCTCTTTTACCGCTACGGTCTCCGCGTCCACCACATCATCGGTCTGAAGATGCAGGATTTGAATTTTGCGCAACGCGAGATGACGGTTCACGACCGGCTTGGGAATGCCTACCTGCTCCACCTCGAACGGGACGACCAGGATTTGATGCTTGGTTATTTAAAGACGATCCCGGAACCGGTCCGTCCGCGGTACCACTCGACCGATCCGTTTTTTGTCGCCTTTGATTTCTCGCGGATGACGTTCCGCTGGGTGTACAGTAAAAATGCTCCGAAACAATTGTCGATCGTCATGATCACGAAGATGATGCGTCAGTTAAACGAACGGTCGGACAATAAACGGATCATTACGCCGTCGATGCTGCGGAACAGTTTCATTCTCGGTACGTATCTCGAAGAACTGACGAAAGAGGAACGGCTGACGAAGACGTGTCTTTATAAAGAGGTTTCACTCCGGCGTTATGCGGAAGCGTTCGACGAACTGAAGGGTTTGTTATAACAAAAAAGGAGCAACGCCATGGCGTTGCTCCAACAAGTAGGCGGCCCCCCGGCCGTCTTTTTTTAACGCGTGACTTCTTCCGTTTCCGTTTCCTGTTCATACAACGTCACATTACGTGCCGGTGCGAACGTCGAGATGGCGTGTTTGTAAATCAATTGCTGTTTGCCTTCCGATTCTAAAATGACGGTGAAGTTGTCAAACGACTTGATCAATCCCCGTAACTGATACCCGCTGATTAAAAACACTGTCGTCGGAACCGAATCTTTTCGTAATTGATTTAAGAAATAGTCTTGAATGTTGTACGTTGCCTTCATAAGCCCCCGTGCCCCCTCTATTTTTATCTGTTTTTCTTTCAGGCTACTCCGATTTAACCGCTTTCAGAAACCCTACTGTTCTATCATAGATAATTTTGAAGTTTTCTTCAAATGAAAGCCTTCCCATTTCAATCCAATTTCCGTCAAATTGATGGCGGAACCACGTCAGTTGCCGTTTGGCGAAACGACGGGTGTTCCGTTTCAGCTGCTCGACAGCCGGTTCGAGCGGTACCCCTTCGAGAACCGGAACGATTTCCTTATAGCCGATTGCCTGCATCGCTTTCGTGTCCCGATAGCCGGCTGCAACCAATCGATCGACTTCCGCAACCAATCCCTGTTCAATCATTAAGTCGACCCGCTGATCAATCCGGTCGTACAGCTGTTCCCGGTCTTCCATATGTAAGACGAACAACAGACTGTCATACAAACTCGGTTCACTGCCGGAGACTTGCGTCTGTCCGCTCATGGCGACTTCAATCGCCCGGACGACCCGTTGAATGTTGTTCGGGTGAATTTCGTCCGCCCGTTTGGCATCCAGCTGGCGCAGACGGTCATGCAGAGCCGTTGCTCCTTCCGCTTGGGCGAACTGTTCCAGTTCCTGGCGCAAGACTTTATTTTCCGCCTGGACGGTAAATTGATAATCATACAGAATCGCCCGGATATAGAGTCCGGTTCCGCCGACGATGATCGGCAGCTTGCCTTTGGCGGCAATCTCATCGATTGCCGTCCGGGCCAGCGTTTGAAAACGCGCGACGCTCATCTCGTCATCCGGATCGACGAGATCAAGCAGATGGTGCGGAATCCCTTCCATTTCTTCCTGCGTCACCTTGGCTGACCCGATATCCATCTGTTTATAGACCTGAACGGAATCACCGGAAATGATTTCACCGTTTAATCGTTTTGCTAATTCAATACCTGTCTTCGTTTTTCCGACTGCGGTCGGTCCAACGATGACAATGACGGGCTGTTTACTCAATGACATCACCATTCCTAGCTCATACATTTTTGTAGTCAGTGTATCATATCCGGACAAGTCGCAGACACGACAAAAAAACCGTCTTCTCAATAAAAGAAGACGGTTCAATGAGTTCTGTTACACACGGCGGATGAAGTCATCGTATACCGCACTAAATACACACCATCCACAAATGACTAAACCTGTCATCATAATTCCCCAATCAGCCATTTTGGCACCTCCTCGTTGTCTTTAGATACCTTTTGACAAAACCGGGACTTCGTAAACCCTTTCAAGCAGGTTTGACACCAATTACTGGAATCGCTATGATAAAAGTACGATTGTTACGTAGCGCAGAAGCCGACCTGCATCGGCTTCTTTTCAGAGGGATTCCCCTCTTGATTCCATGCAGATGCCCGACATCTGCAAAAAGTCCCTTTTCCATTACGGAGAAGGGACTTTTTTTGTTTAAACTGTACGTATCAGTACATATCTTTTTGCGTGAAATTCCAGAATGCGACAACCAACGCGCCGATCGTCCAGCAGAGCAGAACGGTGAGCGAGAACGGTAACGTCATCCCTTCGATCGGCGGAGCTTGTCCGTCGAGATAGTTAATCAAACCGAAGTTGACGTTGACGAGATATTTCGAACTCGTCCAGCTTGAACCAAGCGTCGTCAACAAAGTTCCGGAAATCAGGACAGCCATCATGATGCCGATACCGGTTGCCGTGTTTTTGACAAGCACGGACACCATTAAGGCAATCGTCGCGACGACGGCCGTGACGATCCAGGCGAGACCGACCGCCATCAACAGATACTCCCACATCGGTATCGTATGCACGAATTCGGTCGAGAACGTTCCGCTCGGCGACGCCTGGAACCCGGTTAGGATTGGTGCGGTCCAGCCGTCATATCCGAGGACGATACCGGAAATCGCATAACAGACGGCGGCAGTCAACGCCATCAGCATCGACGTATAGAGCAGGACCGTCAACCATTTCGCCATCAGGATCTTCCAGCGCCTTACAGGACGGGACAGCAACGTCTTGATTGTTCCGTCATTCTGCTCCCCGCTGACGATATCCGCCATGATGACGATGATGAAGAGCGGCAGGATTAACGTCAATCCTTGAGAGAAGAAGATCCGGATGAAGGTCGGCGCCCCCGGATAATTCGGATTGATGTCGTTATCGAGATAATATTGATTTTGCTTTAAATCAAATTCTAAAAACTGGCGAAATTCGTCCTGGATACTGCTCGAAGCCAGACGGTTTTGAGTATCGACGATATCCTGTTGCAACTCGACCCGCCAATCGAGCGTTCCCTGTTTCTTGATCTGTTCCTGGATGTCACGGTACTGCGCATACGTGAACATCGAGACGAGGACCACTAAGATGATGGCAACGACGGCAAAACGTTTTTTCGAAGCAATCTTCATGACTTCGTTTTGAATCAAACCGAGCATGTTCGGATTACGCAATATGATCCCCTCCTGTCAATGTAATGAAGAGATCTTCGAGCGTCTGGACTTTCCGTTCGATCGTCCATACTTCGACACCCGCTTCGAACAGCTGTTTATTCAAGGATGGTGTCTTGCTTGCATCCATCAGGGTATGGACCGTATTGGCATCCACGATTTCCGAGACCTGGACGTCAGGCGACGCGGACAGGATCTCGTTTGCTTTAAACGCGTCATCGACACGCCAGTCGACTCCCGGTGCAAGCGATTCGATCAGTTCCTTGACCGTTCCGACCTGCACGATTTTTCCGTAACTCATGATGGCGACACGATCCGCCAGCATCTCGATTTCCGCCAGGATATGACTCGACACGAGGACCGACAAACCGGTCTCATCGACCAGTTTCCGGATGAATTGACGTAAATCACGGATTCCCATCGGATCGAGTCCGTTCGTCGGTTCATCAAGAATCAGGACATCGGGCCGTCCGAGCAACGCTTGGGCAATCCCGAGACGCTGACGCATCCCGAGCGAATAGGTCCGGACTTGATCGTCAACGCGTGCCGTCAAATCGACCAGGTCAATGACTTCCTGGATCCGGGCATCGTCGACATTCGGCAGCATCCGTGAGAAGACTTGTAAATTTTCACGCCCCGTCAGATATTTATACAGTTCGGGATTTTCAACGATCGAGCCGATTCGTTGCATCGCTTGAACAAACTGTTTCCGGACATCAAAGTCGCAGACCGTGATTTTACCGGATGTCGGTTTGATTAATCCGACGAGCATACGGATCGTCGTCGTCTTTCCGGCACCATTGGGTCCGAGGAATCCGAACACTTCACCGGGGAAGATTTCAAATGAAATATTATCGATGATCGTTTTCTTTCCAATGACTTTTGTGACTGACTCTAGTTTTACGGTTGGTTTCACGTCTCTCACCTCTTAGTATCCATTCTAGCGGAATAATGAATGATTTACCTTATTGGAACACTTCAAAACCGCACATTCCAAAAAGGTTTGCTACAATCATAGTAACAGCAAAAGGAGGAACGGTTCATGAAACGATATCTTTGGCCACTTTTTTTAATAGTTTCTCTTATTTTAACGGCAGTCTTCGGGTACGGCTTTGCCAGTGCCTATAACGATGTCGTCAATCCCCCGAAACGGGCCGTCTTGACGCCGACCAAGGAAGAACCGGTCAAAAAAGGCGGAACTTATGTCGCGCTCGGTGATTCCCTGACACGCGGCGTCGGTGCCTCGAACGGAAACAGTTACGCCGCCATCATCGGTCGCGAGCTTGTCAAAAAGGACCGCGTTGAACGTTTCCAAAATCTCGCCGTCAGCGGTGCCCGGACGGAAGATCTCTTAAAACAATTGAAGCAAAAGGAAGTCCGCCGCACGTTGTCCCAAGCAAAAGTCATCTCGGTGACGATTGGCGGAAACGATTTATTCAACCGCGGTGAAGGTGTCGCAAACTTCAATGCGAAGAAGACAGCCGCCACGATTGCAACGGCTCAAACCAACCTCGCCAAGACATTCAAGATCCTGCGTAAAGAAAATCCGGATGCCGTCATCTTTTACGTCGGACTCTACAATCCGTTCCGCGCCAGTGAAAATGGACAGGCGTTTGACGCCATCGTCCAGGAATGGAATGCGAAATCACGGACACTCGGTCTGAAATACGATATCGAAATCATCGATACGTTTAATCTCGTCCGTGACGTCAAACGTGATCTTTCAAGCGACCAGTTCCATCCGAACGATTCGACATACGAAGACATTGCCAACGCAGCCATCCTCGCCGTCGAAAAACGTTTTTAATTGAATAATGAAAAGGGTAACCGGAAAAGCAACTGATTGCTTTCCGGTCACCCTTTTGTTTTGTCCTGACAATTTAATGCAGTCCTTATTTCAAACGTTTAGCAAACGCAATCAAGACCCACTGCAACGGCAAACGGCCCCATAGTCCCCAAGCCGGCAATGTTTTCCCGTTAACCGGTTTCGGATTGACCGCCATATTGATATTTGCCGGTAAGACGGCATATAAAAATGCCGGTAATGTCTTCCGGACGAGGTCAACACCACGTCCGGACAGCAGCATCAAGCCGTACAGGATTTCGATCACACCCGTCACCTGGACGAAAAAACGTTTGAACGGGATGAAAGCGGGCATAATCTTAACGAACCCCTTTTCATTTCGAAAATGACCGATTCCGGCAAACAACAGGCCGGCACCGTACAAAACACGCAGTACATACTTCATCTGAATCTCTCCCTTTGTGACTAAGTCGGTTACTTAAGTACGAAACACACTCAGTGTACCGAACTGGCCGACGCGACTCAACTGTTTGAGATTGTTGTCGAATTATGGGGAATGATGAGGCATTTTGGAAAAACCACCGTAATTTCATTCCGGCCGATTAAATTTGATACATTAATCTTAGAAAAAACACTACATGAAGGGATGGATTTCGATGGCAGGAAAAACAAGACAACTCTTACCCGGACTTACTGGAGGCATCATCGGTGCTGTACTTACCGCAACAGTCGCCTTTCCGATTTTGATGGATCAAGAACAGCAAGTCGCCGATACACCACTCTCAAACGGCATGCCAAAACAAATTTCGACGACGACAAGCGATCCCGTAACAAACGCTGTCGCAACGGCTCAAAAATCCGTCGTCACGGTCACGAACTATCAATCGGGGAATTCGATGAGTCAGGAAGAGGCAGCAGCGGGTTCCGGCTCAGGCGTCATTTATAAAAAAACAGATGGTAAAGCCTACATCATTACGAACCACCACGTCGTCGACGGAGCCTCGAAACTCGAGGTCACGTTGAACAACGGCAAAACACTCAGCGCCAAATTACTGGGCAGTGACGAAACGTACGATTTAGCCGTACTGGAAGTCAACGCCAGTGATGTTCCGTCCGTTATCACACTCGGAAAATCGGCTGACTTAAAAGCCGGTCAAACCGTGCTCGCCATCGGTAACCCGCTCGGTGAGTTCCAAAACTCGGTCACCCGAGGTATCGTCAGCTCAAACGACCGGACGGTTCCCGTTGATACGAACAAGGATGGACAGGACGACTTCAATACGACGGTGATCCAAACGGATGCCGCCATCAATCCGGGGAACTCCGGTGGTGCCTTGATCAATGAACAAGGACAACTGGTCGGCATCAACTCGATGAAGATTGCCGAAACAGGCGTCGAAGGCGTCGGTTTCAGCATTCCGATCGATGACGCACTGCCGATTTTAAAACAGCTCGAAACGAACGGTGAAGTCAAACATCCGACACTCGGTGTCGCACTGCAGGATGTCTCGGCCTTCCCTGCCGGTTACCTGCTGGACCAAGTCAAATTGCCGGAATCACAAAAAACAGGCGTCGTCGTCATGTCCGTCGAACCGAACAGTCCCGCCGCTTCTGCAAAATTGAAAACCGGTGATGTCATCACGAAAATCAATAATGAGGAAATCAAAAGTTTTGTCGACATTAAAACCGCGTTGATTAAATCGGACGGCAACGTCACGTTGAATATCATCCGTGACGGAAAACAAATGACGGTCTCGACTAAAACAACAACGACCGATCAACTGTAAAGAACTGACAAGATACGTTTCAACCCCCTCCTATATCGGGTATTGTTTTATAACAATATCGATTGGGAGGCTTTTTTTATGTATGATTTGATTGGCGTA
Source organism: Exiguobacterium sp. s145 (assembly GCF_018618835.1). Lineage (NCBI taxonomy): Bacteria > Bacillati > Bacillota > Bacilli > Caryophanales > Exiguobacterium > Exiguobacterium sp. s145. Next base: position 64,373 of record NZ_JACSMV010000003.1, read on the forward strand.
GGAATCGGACCGATGAATCTGGGGTTAAGTGCTCTGGCCCATCCGACACCTTTACGGACACTATTTTTTGACGAAAGCGAACAATTCTCTTGGCATCCCGGGATGATGATCAAGGATTCGATGATGCAGACAAGCTTCATTTCCGATCTTGTCACACTTGCCGATCCGACAAGCCCGTTTACGTATTTGAACTATTTACGATCTCTCAACCGTTTGCATACGTTTTATTTTTACGAAAAACTACTTATTTCGCGACAAGAATATAATGCTTACTTGAAATGGGTCTCGACTCAGCTCGACGATTTACATTTTTCGACCCGCGTCATCGATATTCAAGATACGGGTGACAGTTATGAAGTCTTGGTCGAAGAAGTCGCGACCGGTAAACGGACGACATACGAAACACGAAACGTCGTGCTCGGAACCGGTTCGAAACCTTCGATTCCGGGGAGCTTTGATAAAAATGTCATCCATAACACCCAATACGTCATGGAAAAAGAAGCCATCCTGCAACAGGATAAAGTCAGCATTGTCGGTTCCGGTCAAAGTGCGGCTGAAATTTTCCTCGATTTACTGACGAGCGACCGTCCGGAAACCTTTGAACTCGAATGGATTTCCCGCTCGACTATTTTCGAGACGCTTGAGACCGGCAAACTGGGTGAAGAAATCTTTTCTCCAAGTTACGTCCGCTACTTCAACAGTCTGCCGCTTGCTACCAGACAGGAAGCAGTCGCCAAATTCACGCGGTCCCAAAACGGCATCAGTCCCGAAACACTGCAAGCCATTTATGAACACCTCTATGATTTATCACCGGAAGAACAACAACGGGTCAAAATCCGGGCCAACTTGGAAGTCGATCAGATTTCATACGATTCGGACTTTACGATTACGATGCGGCATACCGAACTGAATGAACAACGGACTTCCAAAACCGGTGCCGTCGTCGCTGCGACCGGTTTCGTTCCATCGCTTCCCCGCTTCACTAACCGGCTCGACATCGAGTTCGAAGGTGAACAGGCCTGGAAGGTCGACGCCAACTACCGGATCAGCCGTACCGTACCAACGAACCATCATTTATATGCGACAACGAATCTCGAACTGTCGCACGGTCCGGCAGCTGATAATCTTGGCATGTCCGTTTCACGCAATCAACTGATTTTAAATGATGTCGCCGGTAAAGAGTTGTATCCGGTCGAACAGCATGCCACTTTTACAACGTTTGACTAATCATCGGACTTATCAAAAAGATCCTCGACGAATTCGCCGAGGATCTTTTTTGATTGTTTTCTCACGGCTTTTTTGTCAGTTCAAGCGTTGCTAAAATCAGCAGGGCCGACTGCAGGCGGCTTTTGCCGCTTTTCGCAAGCAACAGATGAAACGCAATCAACCAATTGACTTCATCCGAAAAGCGGTTCCGGGAACGTTCCCGGTCGACGACACGTGTCACGTAAATCATATCGACCCGTTCAGTTGTCTCAAGTAACGACAGCAACGGGAAAATCCGATCCCAAATCCGCAATTCCCGCTCTTCCATCATTTCGCACCAAGCTTGAATCCGGGATTTTTGATCGTCCATCGCACCGGATGCAGCTAAAATCTGTGCGGTCATCAACCGTTCGCTCGACGGCTTCATCCATCGTTCGAGCCACCGTTCGGCCTCATCGACCGTCTCGGTGAAGCGTTCCGGAAGGTTGCCCCCTTCCATAAGCGTTGACGTCACGACATATTGTTTCGCTAGATTGAGGACAGGGCGTGTCTGTCGAAGTTGCTCCACAATCGGAAAGGCATCAATGCCCTGTTCACGGTTCAAGACTTCGCCGAGAGCAAAAAACGGCCGGACCGCCTTTTCTTTAATGAAACGCCGTTTGATATGGCGTTCCGCCTCGATGACCCGTTCGAGCAACCGCTCCGGTTCGGAACTGTTGAGTTGGATATGCGAAATCAAGAGCGGCGTATACCGGCTGCGTAGAGCTGAAAACCGGGTCGTCTTCTGTTTGACGATTTGCATCATCCGATCATACGCCGCTTTGTCGAAAACCGTATTATGAATCGTATATGACAAGGCAAAAAAGCGATGAAAATCATGTGAGGATTCCCCGTGTAACGTCGAATAGGTTTCATTATAGTTTTCACAAAACAAACCGTACATGTCCCCGTCCTCCCTTCTCTTATATGTTCCCGGTTCCCATAAAATCATTCCGTCTTTCTTCCTTCAATAAAAAAACCGGAAGCCATGCTCATCTTGAGGATGAGTTGACTTCCGGTTTATCAGACGCGTTGGCGGTCAAGGAGTCGTGCGAAGTACCCTCCATTTTCGACCAGTTCTTCGTGTGTCCCGTCTTCAACGATTCCGTCTTTCGTCACGACCAGAATCCGGTCCGCTTGACGAATCGTCGCCAGACGGTGTGCGATGATCAGCGTCGTCCGGTTTTTCGACAGTTCGGCCAGAGACTCTTGGATGATTGCTTCCGTTTCGGTATCAAGAGCCGACGTTGCTTCATCCAGAATTAGGATCGGCGGATTTTTCAAGAACATCCGCGCAATCGCCAACCGTTGTTTTTGTCCACCTGACAGCTTCAATCCCCGTTCCCCGATCTCGGTGTCGTATCCGTCCGGTAAATCGGCAATCATCTGTCCGAGATGCGCCCGTTCCGCCGCTTCCACGATGTCAGCACGATCGGCCGACAAATCGCCGTACGCAATATTTTCAGCAATCGTTCCCGAGAACAGAAAGACATCCTGTTGCACGATTCCGATTTGTTGCCGCAACGACGATTTCGTCATCTGCCGAATATCGATGCCGTCAATCGTAATGGCACCGTCCGTCACGTCATAAAACCTCGGAATCAAGGAACAAATCGTTGTCTTCCCGGCTCCTGACGTTCCGACAAAGGCAATCGTCTGTCCCGGTTCTACAGACAGGCTGATGTCTTTTAAAATCAACCGCTCGGCTTCGTAACCGAAGCTGACGTCATCAAACCGGATCGCCCCACGTAATGCCGAGACATGAACGGCATCCGGCGCATCCTTCAGTTCTTCATCATGATCAATCATTTCCAGGAACCGTTTAAAACCGGCCATTCCTTTTGGATACAGTTCCAAGAGAGCCGTAATTTTATCAATCGGTTTCAATAAGATGTTCATATAGAGAATGAATCCGACCAGTTCCCCGTATGTGAGTTTATTCTGATAACTGAGATAGGCACCGACAACGAGGACGGCAAGCGTCATCAACCGGGTCGTCAGATAGATACCGGACAGACTCGTACTCATGACTTTATAAGCATTGATCTTCGACTGCCGGAACGTCCGATTGTCTTTTTCGAACCGTGCCACTTCATGTGCTTCATTCGTAAACGATTGAACAACGCGAATGCCGGAGACACTGTCCTCCACCCGGGAATTAACCTCGGCAATGTTGCCGTACATCCGGTCCCACGACCGGTTCATCCGGACGTTCGCATAACTGATCAACCAGATCAGGAACGGAACGGCAATAATCGTCACCAGTGCAAGCGGCACATTGATCGTCAACATGATTGAGAATGCACCGATTAATGTCATGACGGCAATAAAGGCATCTTCCGGACCATGGTGGGCCAGTTCACCGATGTCGAACAAGTCATTTGTAATCCGGCTCATGATATGTCCCGTTTTTGTGTTATCAAAAAAACGGAACGACTGTTTTTGGACATGACCGAATAATTGCCGCCGCATATCCGTCTCGATGTTGATTCCGAGCTTATGACCAAAGTAGTTGACGACGAACTGCATCAATGTACTGATGACATACAGGCCGAGTAATCCGACACTGACGAGAATGATCCAGTTCAACTCTCCTTTTGGTAACAGTGAATCGATGAACCATTTGACAGCAAGCGGAAAAGCGAGCTCGAGCAAACCAACGAACAAGGCGGACGAAAAATCCAGCCAAAACAGTCGTTTATGCGGTATGTAATAGTGATAAAATCGTTTTAACATGCGAGTCCTCCTTCCAAATTACCTTTAGTGTACAGGATTACTGAAAATAATTCTCGTTTACAATTCTTTCTTCTTTTTTTGAAAATAACTCGAATTTCTTTCTCAAAAAATATATTTTAAAATAAGGTGAATCCCTGTCTTCTTATGACAAAATGGTAACAATGATTCGATGCCTCATCGAACAAGACTGACTATTTTGGAAGGGAGCCACACTACGTGAAAAAGACTTTTCTCACTTTGACGACACTTGCGCTGATCAGCTCAGCCACTGGCGTCGAAGCCGCATCAACGACACTCATCTTGACAGACAACGTCAACATCCGGACTGCTGCCACTACTTCCGCTCCTGTCATCACCACACTTAAAAAAGGAACGACGGTCACTGCAGTCAAAAAGACCGGATCCTGGTACGAAATTCGTCACCAATCGAAAAAGGCTTTCATTACAGCCGCATACGTCAAAACCGTTCCAGCAAAAGCACCGACAACCACGACCTACATAACGAACACCTCGTCCGTCAACGTGCGTGAGAAAGCAACGACCGCTTCTAAATCGCTCGGTAAACTGGCGAAGAACGTCAGTCTTTCCGTTAAAAAGAAAACCGGTGAATGGTACGAAATCAATTACAAAAACAAATCCGCTTATGTCCATACGACACTGGTCACCGCTAAAACATCGACCGTGACGACAGGATCAAAACCGCCGGTCACGACACCGGTCACACCTCCTGTTTCAACGGCCGTCAAAGCTGTCGATTCGTCCAAGCAGTACGAAGTCAATGCTAAAGAAGGGCTAAATGCCCGCCTTTCCGCTTCGACGACAGGAAAAATCTATAAAACGCTGGCGCACAAAACCGTCCTGAAAGTAACAGGTGCGGTCGATACGTGGTATCAAATTCAATTAGACGGCAAAGCACTGTATGTCGCCTCGAGTTATGTCTCAGCGACGGCTAAGGATGCACCGCCGCCCGCTCCTTCAACACCGGGTGTCTCTGTCACACCGGTCGACCAGTCGAAAACGTATAAAGTCGATGCACCGACCGGCTTAAATGTCCGGACTGCTCCATCGACGGCATCGACCGTCTTCACACAACTTGCACACGGATCAACGGTTCAAGTCATGGGCGAAACGACCGGTACAAGTGCCGGTTGGTATCAGATTAAAATTGGTACCGCTTATTATTATGTGGCTAAAACCTACATCACGACCGGCTCTGTCTCTACTCCGGTGACACCACCCGTCACTCCGCCAACGACGACGATTCCGGCGTCAGGCATCATGGAAAAAGCCATCTCAATCGGTCAACAGTACCTTGGTACGCCGTACGTCTGGGGTTCAAGCAGTCCCGTCAACGGTGGATTCGATTGCTCCGGCTTCATCAACTATGCGCTCAATACGGCCGGCTACAAAGTGGCCCGGACGAACGTCAACGGCTACTGGAACAATGACGGCTACCTCGGTCAAAAATTATCGAAATTACGTCAACCGGTCCGCGGCGACATCATTTTCTTCGAAAATACGTATGCAGCCGGTCCGACGCACATTGGCATCATGTTGAACAACGATCAGTTCATTCATGCCAACACACCGTCACTCGGGATCAGTCGCCTGTCTGAGCGTTACTGGACACAAAAATTACTTGGTTTTAAAGCACTTTAATCCAACAGGACCAACTGGGTGATATCCCGATTGGTCCTGTTTTTTATGCCAATTCCGCTAACATTTCCTCAATTTGCCGTTTGAAATGACCGGGTGACAGTTGTATCGTCAATTCTTCCACTTCTGCTTGACGATCCAATCCAACTCCGGCCCGCATGGCAAACGCGAGCGCATATAACATCATCGCGTGATCGTACTCACCACCGGCCCGCCATAACTGGGCATTCCTCCAAATTTTAGAAACGGCGCTCTGCAGGTCAAAGGTCAGTTCCTCTTTTGAATCATTCCACAGACAAAGATAGACTTCGAAATATCCGATGTAATGAAGACAGGCTTCAATCTCGACTTCGATCAGCCGTTCCCGTGCCCCACGAATTCCGGCATAATCCTTGCGATGGACAGCAATCGATCCTTTCGTCAAATCGACAAGAATTTGATCAAGTGCCGTCGCTTCCGTGAATAAAAAGAAGTGCTGTAATTTTTCGAGTTCAAATTCTGCCGCTTCGTACTCCTTTTCCAAACTTAAAAACAGGGCGAGCAACCGGTGGTAGTTACTGACATCACTGTAGACACCCTTTTCCCGCATGTAGCGGATTCCTTCCCGTAAGAAAGCAATCGACTGACTCCAGTTATCATCAATCACACTGACACGGATTGCCTGCAACATTTGATAATCAAGAAATGTCTCATGCGCGAGCGGGACATCCTGAAAAATCATCATCCCGTCAATCTTCCGGTACGCTTCTTCATAGCGGCGCAGGAAAAATAAAAAATAGACTTTTGAAATTTGTACTTTAATCTGTTCATCCCGTAATCCAAGCTGTTTAAATACGTCTTCCGCCAGATCGAAGTAATGTAATCCTTTTTCCGTATCAGAAAAACGTAAAGCACTTCCATACTCGTAATAAACTTGTCCTTGCCAGTACGAATTGATGGCGGGCTCTAAATACGGCTCGAGCATCGTCGCAATCTGTCCTTCCGCATAATAACCGCTTGCAGCCGAATTGATTTTTTCAATCATCTGTTTCATTTCGACGGCACGCGGATCAATCAATAATTCATCGATGGAGACTTGCAGACGACTTGCGATCGATTGTAAGGCCGGTAAAGACGGTGTCGCTTTTTCGTTCTCGATCATACTGAGCATCGACTTCGTCATGATGCCGTCCGCAACATCAGACTGCGTCATTTTTTTCGCTTTCCGGAAACTTTTAATTCGTTGTCCAAGCATCGTTGGCACCTCACCTTATCTAATAAGTTAAATTAAATTTAACTTTTGTATTTACAATCATTCCCTGTTCCTCTAGTATAAAGGAAAGTTCAATTTAATTGAACAAAAAGGAGGAATCATGATGTCGAAAAATTTACAACGGTTGCTGTTCGGTAAGTTTTGTTCGTTATTCGCCGCCAGTCTGTTTACATTTGTTGCCGGTCTGACCGTGTTACGGGAAACGTCGTCCGGGCTTCAGTTCGCACTCGTCTTACTTGCCGGCACGCTGCCGAGGATTCTGTTATCCCCAGTTGCCGGTGTTCTATCTGATCGCTGGAATCGGAAAAAAATCATCGTCACGACCGAGGCAACGAGCGCCTTCATACTCACCGTATTTGCAAGTTACGCGACCTTTTTTCCTGTCCATACGATTCATTACATGATTGTCAGTGCCCTTTTGACTGCTCTGTCGACCTTCCTTTCCGTCACCTTGATGAGTTCATTGACGCGTCTGCTTGATGATGCCGAATTACAGCGCGGTAATTCCCTCATTTCAAGCATCAGTTCCCTTTCATCGATCGTTGCTCCGATACTTGCCGGTTTCCTGTTAGCTTTTATGCCAATCCATCTTTTTGCCCTCTTGCCACTCATGTTATTCGCCTTCGCCGCGATTTGGAACGTCAGTCTGACATTTAGAACCATTCCTTCTGTCTGTGAAGAAAGCTCACCTTCATTTTGGACAGACTTTCAGTCAGGCTACAGCTATTTATTCAAGCAACGTGTCTTGACGACACTCATCTTGATGGCACTTGTCCTAAATTTCTTTTTCATTGCACTCGAAGTTATCTATCCGATTATCCTGCTCGACCGCCTCAGCTTCACCGCTTTCCAATTCGGAACGATTGAAGCCGCTTTAGGTGCCGGTCTGCTACTCAGCTCCCTGATGCTTGCTCTTCCCCGCTTCACCATCAAGCGTCCGTTGATGACATTGTTTCAGTCAATTGCTTTAGTCGGCATGTTGTTTCTTTCACCTGTCTTACCGTTACTCGACGTCATCCCGTCAAACTGGACATTCGGTTACTTTTTCGTTTTTTCTTTTATCGTTGGATTCATTCTCCTCCGGGCAAATATTCCAATTCAACTGCTCGTCCAACGTCACACAGACCCTGCATACTTAGGGCGGGTCATCGGCGTCATGGAATCACTTGCGATGGGAATCATTCCGCTCGGTATGCTGTTATTCGGCTTATTAAGTGATCATGTCTCGCTCACTCTAATACTCGGAATCAGTTCATTCGGCTTACTCGTGACGGTCGGTATCGGATTCTTCCATTTGCGGCACGATATCAAAATAGAACGCTTACCGGAAAACCAGCTTGAAACAGAAAAAACATCCACCCCAGCGAGCTGAGATGAACGTTTTGATAGACTTAAACCGTTGCTTTGACTGCATCCATGATCAGACGGAGTGATTGTTGTTTCGCGTCCTTGTCGGCAATCATCGAAGCAATCATCACTTCATCTGTTCCGTACGAATCTGCGAGATTTTGCAACTGACGTGCGACGTCCTCGGGATTTCCGACAATCATCCGTTTCCGGTTTTCGGCAATCCGGAACTGGTCTTGGAACGAGTACTGGTAAGCGGCTGCTTCCTCCGGAGTCGGTGTGCCTGTTGACGAGACACCTTTCTCAAGCAGGAGCAACGACAAATCAAGACTTGAAGCCAATCTTTCCGCTTCTTCCGTCGTTTCGGCACACGTTACGAAAATTGAGACGAGTGTTTGCGGTGTCGCGTTGAACGACGTCGCCATGAAGTTATGACGGTAGTAATCCATCACTTCCTGCCCGCCTTGTCCGTTGATGAAGTGGGCAAAGGCGAATCCGAATCCGCGTTGTGCGGCATTCAAGGCACTGCCGCCGCTTGATCCAAGCAACCAGGCTTCTGGTGTCGTATCGACTTCCGGTGTTGCGACGAGTCCTGCAAACCGGTGATCAGCCGGTGCCCCGTCGGATAAATAATCGACGAGATCATCGAGTTGAGCGCCGTAGTCGGCTCCGCCGAACCGCGGTGACGATCCTTCCTGAAGGGCACGTGTCGCGAGCGGCATGCCGCCTGGTGCACGACCGAGTCCTAAATCAATTCGGTTCGGTGCCAGTCCTTCGAGGACACGGAAGTTTTCCGCGACTTTGTACGGACTGTAATGCGGTAACATGACGCCCCCTGAACCGAGACGAATCTGTTTTGTGACGGCTGCCATATAGGCGATCAAAACTTCCGGACTTGATCCGGCAAGCGTCTTCGCAAAGTGGTGTTCCGACACCCATAACCGCGTATAACCGAGTTCATCGGCAATCTTCGCCAGTTCAACCGTTTCATGTAAGGCTTCTGACGGCGTCTGTCCTTTTGAGACCGGCGACTGATCTAAAATACTTAATTTCATTTATAATCTCTCCCCTTGCTGTTGACTTCATGTCTAAACTGTACGCCTGTCTGATAATCGAATGCAATTAAACTGCCTGTTTACCGGATGGCGACGTTTTCAATTTAAAATTCAGGGAACATTCTTAAAGTAGCCGCAACAAAAACTTAAAGGATGAGGTGTTTTTTATGTCAACGAATCATACATCAAATCAGGAAGCCGTCGAAACGGTCAAAAAATTAATCGATAAAATCGAAACAGCGATGCTGACGACTGTTTCTGATGAAGGTCTTGTCTCACGTCCGATGCAAACTCAGGATATCGAGTTCGATGGCGATCTCTGGTTCCTTACATCAAAAGATACAGGCAAATATAATGAAATTCTTAAAAATCCGAACGTTAACGTCGCGTATGTCGACAAATCATATGTCTCAATCCGCGGGAAAGCGGAATTCGTCGAAGATGTCGCCCGTAAAAAAGAATTGTGGAGCCCGCGTTATGAAGCGTATCTCGAAACGACGTACGAAGATCCTAAAGTCGTCCTGATTAAGGTCAACACGGAAGGCGCGGAATACTGGGAGACGGGAAACACGACAAAATCCGTTAAACAACTGTTGAAAAAAGCGGTCGGTAATGATGACTCGAATGAAATCAACAAAAAAGTTGATTTAAAATAATTCTTATTTGACCGAATCGCCTTATAGCGATTTGGTCTTTTTTTGTTTGAATTGGTTTTAAGCACGTCATCTGGTGTAACATACTACTATTAGTAATCAAGTTTATTAGCTAAAGGAGACGCATCATGGGAGAATTTATTACCTTATTAAAACGCGGTAACCGTTCGGCTCTGACCGCCGGTATTGTTAACTCGATTATCGCCATCATTAAAGCAGTTGCTTATGTCTTAACGGGAAACGTCGCTATGTTTGCCGAAATGATGCATACGTTCGGCGATGCCGCCAACCAGTTTTTTGTCTTCATCGGCTCCGCCCTCAGTAAGAAGGCGCCAACTAAACGGTTCCCGAACGGGTTCGGCCGTCTCGTCAACCTCGTATTACTCGGTGCGATTCTATTCGTCGGCATCATGGCTTACGAAACGATTCATGAAGGCATTGCCCATATCATTGAACCGACCGAATCAACCGGTTTTTGGATTACACTGTCCGTCTTATTTGTCGGTGTCGTCCTCGAAAGCGGCGTCTTTTACAAAGCGATGCAGGAAATTGCCCACGATGCCCGCCTCACGACAAAAGGTCCCAAATTGATTCTCGACAGCTTCCGTGCCTTAAAGCAGGCAAAACCCGCGACACGTCTTGTCTTCCTCGAAGATTTAGTCGCAACGGCCGGCGGACTCGTCGCCATGATTGCCGTCATCATCTCGCACCTGACACCGTTCCATCAGGCGGAAGGGATTGCGTCGATCATCATCGGACTGATGATGTTTTATGTCGTCGGCAACGTCTTTTTACAAAACGCGGCCGGCGCACTTGGTGAAGCCGATGAGACGATGGCCGCACGGCTCGGCGGTCTCATCATGCAGGATGCCGATGTTCGCGACATCAGTAAGCTCGAAGTCATCAAGGAAGGGGACCATTTCCATGTCGAAGTCGAGATTGAAGTCGATCCGTCGTTGACGATTGCACAAGCCGATGACATCAAAGACCGGCTCGAACTGCAAATCCGTCTGCAACAAGGGATCACAGATGTCACGATCGGGTTTGACGAAGATGATAAAATTCAGCAGTATATCGTTTCCACGAAGGAAACCCTTTGATTCCGTTTACGCAAGAGGTCGTTGGTATTATCCGCTCGATTCCGGCAGGACGCGTCATGACGTACGGTCAAGTCGCCCGGCTTGCCGGAAACCCGCGGGCAGCCCGGCAAGTGGCACGGATTCTCCACAGCCTGAGCCGGACGGAACACCTGCCGTGGCACCGAGTCTTAAATGCCAAAGGTGAAATTTCACTGGACGGTGACGAACAGCAACTGGCACTCGAGGCGTAAGGAATCGTCTTTGATCGTCCCGGGAAGTTGTCGTTGTCCCGTTATCAGGTCTGAACAAAAAGGAAGTAAACCGCATGTGCGGCTTACTTCCTTTTTTCATGCTTTTTCTTTCATTTGGCGCACTACTTCTGCTTCGAGTTGCGGCTCCGGCGGCAACCAGCCGTCCGGCTTCATGACCTTCTGATCCGATTCCCGGAAAATCGGTTGGCCGTCCGGACCGAGTTTCGCCATGTTGGCCTGTTGGACGATTTCGAACAACGGCCCCGGCTCAAGACCGGCTTCAACAAAACTGCCCATGATGAAGTACAGGGCATCCGTCAAGGCATCGCCTTGACCGACGAGCCGTTCGACTTCCGTCACCGGATAGGTTTCCTTCAGTGATTTTTTAACGGCCTGATCGAGTCCTGCCTTAAACGTCTCGATGGCAGCTAAAAACTCCGTTTCGCTTTGCGACGACTGATGCAGGAACTCGACGACTGCTTCTTCTGCTGTCCAGGTCGCCCGTTTGACACCGCGGTCGAGCGGAATCGCTGTCGGTTGAACCGCCCCCGGATGATGGAACGTCTGATGGAATTGTTTGACGTCCTGATAGTAGTTCGGTTGTTTCATATCGATCACTCCCCTGTTCCGTTTCACTTTCACACGGTTTCCATTCTAACAGGTTTCAAGGGATTTCTCGACCGTCCGCTTACCGGACGAGATCCAGCAGACGCATACCGCGTGTAATCAATTCTTCCCGTTCGACCGATGTCTGCTTCAAACGGTCGAGATCAGCGATTAGTCGCGGCTGATCGACTTCATCGGCCAGTTCGAGCAACTCCAGGCGGAGTAACCAAGCATCCGGTAATTGGTTGAGTGCCCGGTCAATCAACTGTGGCAACAATTGACGGTCAGCCCGTCCTTCCCGCATTTCCCGAACAGCTTCAAAGATTGGGTCGGCTGCTGTCAACGGACGTTCAATCCGTTCGAATTCGACTGTCTCAGGAATCGGTTTTAACGCTTCGACTTCTGTTCCTGGGAAAGCTGATGTGATTTCACCGACGACCAGTTCCATCCGGTCCATCGCTGTTGTTTGACCGGCATTTGTCACCTGCGCGTCTTCCAGAATGACGAGTGCCCGATGACCGTTAACATTTTGAATCGCTGAAATTTGTCCTGTGAGATGAACTGTCCCTTCTGTCCAGTCGAGTTGCTCTCCGACTTTGACTTGCATCAGGACTTCATTCAGTTCTTGTCCGTGAAGGAGTGTAAATCCTTCCGGATGATCGGCGAGCCCTTGTCCTGTCAAAACTTCACCGTTCGCAGCAAGCGCTGTCGGACCGGTCAGCTTAACGAGGTGCAGAGATTCATGGATTTCCTGTGTTTCCGGCACACCGACAAGCGAGACGCCGCTGTCAAAGACAAGCGTCGAAAGGTTGCCTGACTCGACGGCTTTCGTCAACCCGTGGATACCGCCGCGGACGTATGACATCGTCTGCGCGAACTCCTCCAGGGCTTCCCGGAGCTGTTCGAATGATTCGCAGACAAACAGTTCTTTTTGCATGCTCGTGACGTCATGTTTCGTCGCCAGTGCTTTCGCAAGTGAAAACGGATGTTTGACGACCGCGTCTGTCAGACAGTGACGGCTTTCACCGACTGATGATAAAAGACCGGCTCCGTAGATTTGCGGATTGTCGAGATCACCGATGAGACCAAACTCAACCGTCCACCAGAACAGACGTGAAATTTCATTCGCTTCCGAGATACCGGTCACATGGGTCCGGGTTTCAGCAAGGGCAATTTCCGCCTTCTCGATGTCAGCCGGTGTCGAAAACGGACTTTCTTTGACAATCGTCAATTTTTTCAACGCTTTGAAGACGTCGTGCTCCGCTTTATGGTTAAAGGCATGGGCACCGATCTCACCGAACCGGCGAACGAATTCTGCGTACGTCGGATTCATCAGGATTGGTGCATGTCCCGCTGCTTCGTGCAAGATGTCCGGTGCCGGTGTGTAGAGAATGTTATCGACCTTGCGGATATCCGTTGCGATCGGTAACAAGCCGTGTCCTTGGAAATCAAAGAATGCGACGCCCGGTATCAGACCGTCAACGGCGACCGTTCCCCAGCCGCCCCGGCTCAAGTTGGCCGTCATCTCCCGGACATCCGGAATCCGTTCCGGACTGATGCCGGACGCAGCGAGTCCTTCGAGGTATGCCGGATGGGCTGTGTCTTGTAACGTCTTTAAATTCAGTCGCATGACGTAACGCCAGACCGCGTGATCCGTCGGCGTGTAATCGTCGTAGTGCTGTGGTGCGACGTGTGGTTGTAAGTGACTTGGAATGATTGGTGTAGACATATGAATTCCCCCTTGAAAGTAGATGAACAACAAAAAGTCCCTGCCGAACAAAGATGTTCGACAGGGACGACAAAAGGCCGCGGTACCACCCTGATAATCTACGTAGACATAGATCGCTTCATTACGGGATAACGGTTTTCTCCGCTTGCATGGCAAGAGACTCGGAAACTGTAATTCGATCCAATCTGTGTACACGTTCGCAGCGCCACGTGCTCTCTGAAACAGGGAGATTGTTTCTACTTCGGTTTCGTCTTCGTCCAATTCCTTTTGTTCTGTTATGCTGTTATGCTGTTAGCAACTAAAGTGCTGTTAAGAAGGACTATACGCTTACTTTTGACTTTCGTCAATCGCTTTTTTTCGTTTAAAGCGGTTAAAGGTTTTATCACGGACTGATTTTTGTTCGATCGACAGCGAAGTCACATGGCGGCGAAGCGCCCCGTTCAGCCGTTTTTCAAACAATTCCAGTTCCTGAATCCACTCGTTCATCGCGACGACGATTGGCAGGATTTCCATGATGATTTCCTCTTCCAGTTCGTCCCGGTCAAGGAAAGAATGTTTGACGAAGGCAATGTTTTCTTTGACGAGATCTTCCATCGCGAGCGGTTCTTCCGTCAATAACAAGTCATACGTCAGCAAGACCTTTTCCTGACGCTGGGCGATATGCATCAGGTGATAGAACAACTCGCTCCGTAACTCGTCAGCAATCGAATTCAACGCCTTCTCCCGCTCCCGGAAACGTTCTGCCGTCGCGACACCCCGTTCTAAACACGACTGCATATGTTGCAGAATGATCAGGTTCCGCAGTAACGAGACGTGCCGTTGCCGGGATCCGCGAATTTCTTCCCGGTGCAGATTAAACAACGTCTTCGTTTCGAGCATCGAACGGCTCATCTTGTCGATGGCTGACCGGTAAGGTGTGACTTTCCCTTCAAAGGCAATTGCCCGGGTCACGACGAGCAGCTTCTCGAACAGTTTCGAGGCTTTCTGATAATAGACATTTCCGTAACGCGGCGGGAAAATCAGCGCATTGACACCGAGGGCACAACCAATCCCGAGCATGACGAGTAAGTAACGGATCAGGACGATTTGCCACAATGGATCGGTCGCCCCTTCAACACTTTCCAGGATGACGATGATCATCAAGACGACGTGGGGAATCGTCCGGCCGAAACCAAATGCCAATAAAATTGAGATGGCGGCCATGATGACGATTCCGATTGCCAGTGGATTAGCCGGGTTGTCACCTAAAATCCATAACGAGACAAGCGTCAGGAAGGCTCCGATCAGGTTAGCTTCCGCTTCCTCGAGGAATTGTTTCCATGTCTGATAAACGGACGGTAATAACGTTGTCGCTGCCGAAATCGCAGGTAGGATCGGGCTCAGATTAAACAGGTTGCTGATAATCAGCGCCAAAATGACCGCAAGTCCGGTCTTGATGGTACGTGGTCCGATTTGTAAAGACTGACCGCCCATATACAAACCTCCTTTTATAGTGGGGATACGCCCCCTATTCTTGCTCTAATACCCGAAAAAGGCAATTAAAAAATCACTCCAAGTCGCCTTGGAGTGATTTTATCGAATAATTTTTTCTTATGAAGCTTTTGTTCCCGTGCCAGAAGTCATTTCTTTTTTCGCAACTTCTTGATCGACGAGCGGTTTTTTCAAGATCGAGAGGATGGCAGCTCCGACAAGTGCTCCGATTAAGATCGCACCAGCGTAGCTGAGGACTGCCATCAATGTGCCTGATGGTCCGTCAAGTAATGGGAAGACGAACACACCGCCGTGTGGTGCCGGAAGCAACACACCGAAGACGATTGTCAAGGCACCGGCGATTGCTGAACCGATGACGCTTGACGGGATGACACGAAGTGGATCGGCTGCTGCGAATGGAATCGCACCTTCTGTGACGAATGAAGCCCCCATTGCGTAAGCAGCGATACCGGCTTCGCGTTCTTGCGGTGTAAATTTCTTACGTGCGAACAATGTGGAAGAGAAAGCAACGAGAAGCGGTGGAACCATACCACCTGCCATGACGGCTGCCATGACTTCCGTGTTTCCTGCTGTTAAAGCGGCTGTTCCGAAGACGTAAGCCGTTTTGTTGATTGGACCACCCATATCAATCGCCATCATCGCTGCGACGAGCATACCGAGCAGGATCGCGTTACCGCCACTGAGACCGTTGAGTGAATCTGTCAACCATGTCATGAAAGCAGCGATCGGTTCGTTGATGACAAGCAACATGATCATACCTGTGATGAATGAACCGAACAGCGGGTAAAGCAAGACCGGTTTGATCCCTTCAAGAGCTTTCGGAAGACCTTGTAAGACTTTGATCAGTAAGAGAACGACATAACCAGCAAGGAAACCGGCAATCAATCCGCCGAGGAATCCAGCGTTCCCTTGGCTTGCGAGGAACCCGGCAATCAAACCTGGTGCGAGACCCGGTTTATCGGCAATCGACATCGCGATGAATCCGGCAAGAATCGGAATTAAGAGACCAAAGGCTGCTTTACCAATCGACATCAATTGAGCGGCAAATTCGTTGTATGACGGATCTTCCGGGTTCGCTGAGTTGATGCCCCAGAAAAAGCTGATGGCGATTAAGAGTCCGCCGGCAACGACGAGTGGTAACATGGCGGATACCCCGCTCATCAAGTGTTTGTAGAATCCGCCGCGGGCTGGTTTTGAGCTGTCGCTTGATCCACTGCCTTTATAGACCGGCGCATCCTGTTTGACAGCACGATCAATCAGTTCTTTTGGTTTACGGATTCCTTGAGCGACCGGAACTTCAACGACATGTTTTCCGTTGAAACGATCCATCTCGACGGCTTTATCCGCAGCGACGATGATGGCTGTCGCTTCTTGAATATCTTGACTTGTCAGACCGTTTTTCACGCCGGTCGAACCGTTTGTCTCGACTTTGATGCGGACACCCATTTCTTCCGCTTTTTGACGGAGGGCGTCGGCTGCCATATACGTATGGGCGATACCGGTCGGACATGCTGTGACAGCAAGAATGTATGGTGCATCTTGGGCAACATTTGACGACGAGACGTCGACCGGATCTTCTTCTTCCCGTTCTTTTGCTTCGATCGCAGCGATGACTTCATCTTCCGAACGAGCGGAAAGAATCGTATCACGGAACTTCATGTCCATCAGGTAGACAGACAGTTTTGATAATGTTTCAAGGTGCGCGTTGTCGGCATTTTCGCCGGCTGCAATCATGAAGAACAAGCG
Organism: Exiguobacterium sp. s145; assembly: GCF_018618835.1. Lineage (NCBI taxonomy): Bacteria > Bacillati > Bacillota > Bacilli > Caryophanales > Exiguobacterium > Exiguobacterium sp. s145. The sequence goes on from NZ_JACSMV010000003.1 coordinate 81,219, forward strand.
GCTTGGTTGTCCGTCAAGTGCTTCGTAATCGATTCCTGTCGAACGTCCAAAAGCGATGGCCGGTGATTTGACGGCTGCCGTCTTCGCATGCGGAATCGCGATTCCTTCACCAAGTCCCGTCGTACTTTGGGCTTCCCGGGCCAAAATGGCTTCGCGGTAAGCCGAGCGGTCATTTAATTTTCCGGCACGATCGAGTACATCCACTAATTCATCGATGACAGCTGCTTTATTCGACGAACGTAAGTCGAGTTGGATCGTATCACGTGTTAACAGATCTGTAATTTTCATGAGTTTGTCACTCCTTTTAGGATTGAATGAGTTCAACGACTTGGACATCGGTCAGTAAACGGTCAATATCTTCTTTTGTACATAATCCAAACGAGTAAGCGGAGGCACTGCCTGTCGTGACGGCGTACCGGAACGCTTCTTCCGGCGGTCGTCCGAGCGCGTAACTGGCGACGAATCCTGCGACGAGTGAATCTCCGGCACCGACGGAATTGATCAGCTTACCGGCTGGTGTGTTCGCCGTGTAGGCCCCCTGCTTGTTGACGAGTAACGCTCCGTCACCCGCAAAAGAGATGATGACATTTTCCGCACCGCGTTCAACAAGTTGTTGCGCATACGGGACAGCCATTTCTTTTGACGTGATGTCGACATCAAAGATTTCACCGAGTTCGTGATGGTTCGGTTTAATCATGAACGGACCGAGCGGTAAAACTTCAAGCATCGCTTCCTTCGTCGTATCGACGGCGAACTTGACGCCTCGTTCCGTCAGGACTTGCGCAATCTTCCGATACAAATCCTGCGGCAGACTGCTTGGAATGCTGCCGGCGAAGACGACGATGTCACCCGGCTGCATCGTTTCGAACGCAGCCAGTAACGCCTGTAATTCTTCATCCTTGATTTGAGGACCTGCCGCATTAAGTTCCGATTCCTGATCGGCACGGATCTTAACGTTGATCCGTGTTTCGTCAGCAATCGGTGTGAAAGCGGTCAAGACGCCTTGTTTTTCCAGTTCGTTACGAATGAATTGCCCCGTACTGCCACCTAAAAATCCAAGAGCTTCCGTCTCGACGTCGTAGTTTCTTAAGACGAGCGAGACATTGATTCCTTTTCCACCTGCTACTTTTTCCGCTTGTTCCACACGATTGACTTGTCCTGCCTCAAATACCGGCAATGTGACGTAATAATCGATCGATGGGTTGAGTGTCAGTGTATAAATCATTTCGCGTTCACCACCTCTGTATATTGACTGTACTTCGCTTCTTGTTCACTTGATGTCATCGTAATGATGGTTGCCGCTCGCAATGACGCGACCCGACTGAAACTGATTTCATCGAGTTTCGTCTCATCGACTAACACATAAGACTTTTTCGCTAACTCAATCGCGGTCTTCTTAACGAGTGCCTCTTCCGGATCTGGTGTCGTAAAACCTTGAGTCGGATGAACACCGTTCATCCCAAGGAAAGCGACATCAAAATGGTAAATCAACATTCCTTCACGTGCATTATACCCAACGAGTGCCTGGGTCGAATGCTTGAGTTGCCCTCCGACGACGAACGTCGGGATACGGTGATAGAGTAACGTATTCGCTAGAGGAAGACTGTTCGTCACGACTGTAATCGCCTTTTGTTCGAGGTAAGGAACGATTGCGAGTGTCGTCGTTCCTGCATCGAGATACACGTACATTCCGTCTTCGATCAGATCGGCCGCAGCTTGCGCGATCCGGTCCTTCTCTTCGACGAAACGGTCACTTTTCTCGAAATAACTCGGTTCATCAATCTGCATGTGATTGGCCGTCGCTCCGCCGTGAACCCGCCGTAAGTGACCGGCTGATTCAAGCTGTGATAAATCCCGGCGAATCGTCGACTCACTGGCTCCTGTCTGATCCACGATGGTTTGCATTTTGACGACTTCTTCCCGGGCGAGCAGCTCGAGAATCAGTTGATGGCGTTTTTTCGTTAACATGAGTTTCCCTCCACATCCTTAATATAAAGCGTTTACATTCAAAAATCAATCAAAAACATTCATTTTTTTATGATTTCCGTTAAAAAACCTTCAAAATACGATTTTATTCGACAATAACATCCTGTTATACATCCATTATACATCAAAAACGGTCATCCCGTGACCGTTTAAACAAAAAAACCGCTCACGTAATGAGCGGTTTTAAAGAGTACGGGCATCGAATATTCATTTTTACGCTTTGACGTGATTTCGAAGATGACCGATTCCTTCAATCGAGACATCTACAACATCCCCGTCCTGGAGATACATCGGCGGTTTCATGCCGTGTCCGACGCCGGCCGGTGTACCGGTCGCGATGATATCCCCTGCTTCAAGTGTCATCCCACGCGACACCTCTGTCAAAATCGTTACGACATCCCGCAACATCAGTTTCGTCGAACCCGATTGCCGCAATTGACCGTTGACCCGGGTCTCAACCAATACATCCGTCGGATCAAAGCTGTCTTCCGTCACGATAACCGGACCGAACGGGCAAAACCCGTCAAGTGATTTGCCGCGGAAAAACTGGACATGCTCTTTTTGCAGATCCCGTGCCGTCACATCATTGACGATACTGTAACCGAAGACATGATCCAGTGCATTTTCCGGTGTCAAATCACGACCGGACGTCCCGATGATGATGGCAAGCTCACCTTCGTAATCGAGTTGTTGTGTCAACTCCGCATGTCGCTCGATTGCTTCAAACGGACCGACAATGGAGCTCGGTGCCTTCGTAAACAGGACAAACTTCCCGGCTCCTGCCGTGTCCATCTCTTTGATATGATCGGCATAGTTTTTCCCGACACAAATCACGTTGCGCGGTGGTATGTAGGGTGCGAGTAACCGGATCTCATCGTTCAACCGTGGTGCGACATCCAGATCAAGATCCATCTCGAATCCCCGTGCGATGACTTCAAGTAACGAATCCGTATAAACCTGCGTTGTCACGTCGTACCGGAAACCTGCTTCCTCGACCCCAATCCGTGACTCTCCTTCTTGCTCAAACCGAAACCATTTCATGACTATTCCCCCTTTTTTTCCAGTATACCGAAAAGTCTCCGTGACCGTCTGCTTTCACGAAAAAAGAACCGCCCGAAATACGTCTCGGACGGTTCTTCTTCAGGCAATGCGACGGGCTAAACGGTCGACAAGTGCCTGTGATTCTTCATTTAATGAAACCAAATCGACTGACAGACCGGCTGCCTGATATTTCAAGACAACCGTTTCAATCGCTTCCGTTGCCGAATCATCAAACAAATGCGCCTGCGTAAAATCAAGCGTAATCCGTTCGAAATCGCTGTCTGCCGGCAAATCGAATTGTTCGACGAACGCCGTCGTCGACGCAAAGAAGATCGGACCGTTGATCCGGTAGACGACGTTTGTCCCTTCGACCTGACGTTTGACAGCAATCTGCGAAATTTTCGACGCAAACAGAATCGCGGCGAGTAAAATCCCGACCAGTACGCCCATCGACAAATCATGCGTCAGGACGGTCACGAGGACCGTTGCCAGCATGACAGCGGAATCGCTTTTCGGCGAATTTTTCAGCATTTTAAACGATCCCCAGTCAAATGTCGCGTACGACACAAAGAACATGACACCGACGAGGGCGCCCATCGGAATCGTCATCAATAAATCGTTCATCGTCACCATCAAAAGCATCAGAAACGCTCCGGCTGTGAAAGTCGACAAGCGACCGCGACCGCCGGATGTGACATTGATGACCGATTGACCGATCATCGCACAGCCCGGCATACCGCCAAAGAATCCGGCCACGATGTTGGCGATTCCTTGTCCACGGGATTCGATTGCTTTATTCGATGTCGTATTCGTCATCTCATCGACAATCCGCGCCGTCAACAACGACTCGATCAGACCGACGAACGCAAGCGACAACGCATACGGGAAGATGATTTGCAGTGTTTCCAGTGAAAACGGGACATTTGGCAGGAAGAAGTTCGGCAGCGAAGCTGAAATCTGACCCATGTCGCCGATGACACGTGTATCGAGCGAAAAGGCGACCGTCAGGATGGTCATGATTGTAATCGCGACGAGTGGTGCCGGGATGACTTTCGTAAACCGCGGGAAGATCAGGATGATCGCAAGGGACGCCGCGACCATCGCGTACATGATCCAGTTCTGTCCTTCAAACTGCGGCAGCTGCGCCGAAAAAATCAAGATGGCCAAGGCATTGACGAACCCGACCATGACGGCCCGGGGAATAAAACGTAATAATTTCGCGACGCCGGCAAGACCTAAAATAATCTGGAAGATCCCTGCGAGAATACCGGCCGCCAGTAAATAATCGACGCCATGATCTTTAACGAGCTGGACCACGACAAGCGCCATCGCTCCGGTTGCTGCCGAGATCATCCCCGGGCGGCCGCCGGCAATCGAGATGATGATGGCAATGATGACGGACGCATATAAGCCGACCATCGGATTGACTCCGGCGATTAAGGAAAAGGCAATCGCTTCCGGAACCAGTGCCAAGGCAACGACGATACCGGATAACAAATCTGCTTTCGGTTGCAGAACCCATTCTTTTCTCCATTGTGAAAACATCTAATTCCTCATTTCTTGTGTTTAACATACATCGTTTTATAGTAAGAGGTTTTGCCTGAAACAACAAGTCCTTCTTTACTGAAGACGCGTCCGGATCCGGACGATTTCATCGACCATCTCCTGATAACGGACCATGATTTCCTGACCGGTGAAGATCGGATCTTCCGCCAACGTTTCGAGTGCCCGCTTCAACAGATGGATTTTCGGTTTTTTCCGTTCCAATAATTCTTCGTAAATGAAATCAAGCACCTCGTCATGGGCTTCTTTTGATTCCTCTGAAATGACGGACAGTGTGATCAATTGCTTCATATGAGCATTCGTCTTCTCGAATAAATCTTTCCGGATGACGACCTCATCTTGCGGACGGTCGAGCCAGACCGACAGGAAGCGTGGCGGAATCAATTGTTCTTCCGTCCGGCTGACATCTTCGACGAGATGCGTCAACCGGTTGAAGACATAGCGGACGACCCGCTCCGGTTGCGTATTCCGTTCCGATTGCCGGAAGAAGTACATCGCATATTGCAGCATGCCGGTATAAATGACTGCTAAATCGAGCAGATACGGTGTTTTCGCTTCTCCGAACAAATCGCGCAACCGGTGATAGGTCCATTCGATTTCGAGCAGCCGGTTATTTTCCATGAATGCTTTTAATTCTTTTTCATTCGAAGCAATCGCTTCTTCAAACAACGTATACAGTTTGTACTTCTGCATCAGTTCGAGGTAGCAGTTCCCTTGCTGAATGAATGTCTCGTAATCCGAGACGTCGCGTCCGACCAGGATTTCTTTTCGGGCGTTACGCATCTTTTCGAAGACGGTGTTGAAGACATCAATGAACAGTTCGTTTTTCGACGAAAAATAATTATAGAATGTTCCTTTGGAGACGACACTTTGATCTAAAATGTCCTGGATCGAGGTTGACTGGTATCCTTTTTCGACGAACAGTTGGTAGGCAGCATCAAGGAGCTGTTTCTTTTTCGGGTTCATGTCATTATCCTTTTCTTTAAATGATCTGTTTTTCAAAAATCATCTATATACTTTAGTGTATAAAGCAAATAATTTGTAATGTTTTTCTTCAGACGGTAAGATAGCTAAGTTGTAGAATCAGTGTATAACAAAATAGACTTACTGTACAAAAGGAGCATAACGAAATGCAATCAACGAAGCAATCATCTCGTCTTTATTTAATCTTAGCGGTCTTGATGGCCGGCGCCTTCGTTGCCGTCCTGAACTCGACGCTGTTAAATATCGCTTTACCATCGATCATGAAATCATTCAACATTGAAGCCAGTACGGCGCAATGGCTGACAACCGGCTATATGCTGGTAAACGGAATCATGATTCCGACGTCGGCTTTTCTCGTTCAAAAGTTTTCGACGCGCCAGTTGTTCTTGACGGCAATGGGATTGTTCTCGATCGGCACCATTGTCGCCGGTCAAGCCGATCTGTTTCCGGTCCTGCTCGGCTCGCGGATGTTACAGGCATCCGGTTCCGCCATCATGATGCCGCTGTTAATGAACGTTTTGTTAAACGGCTTCCCGATCGAAAAACGCGGACAAGCCATGGGGATTTTCGGTCTAGTCATCACGTTCGCACCCGCCATCGGTCCGACATTATCCGGTTGGGTGCTTGAACATTATGAATGGCGGATGCTGTTCCATATCGTTACACCGATCTCTCTTCTCGTTCTGGTCATCGGATTTTTCTTATTAAAGAAAGAAGTCGTTACAAGCACACTCCGTCTCGAAAAACTTTCACTTGTCCTCTCGAGTTTCGGATTCGGTGGATTACTGTACGGTTTCAGTTCAGCCGGTTCAGCTGGTTGGGATTCTTTCACAGTCATCGGTGCGCTTGCCATCGGTGTCATCAGTCTCGCCTCGTTCATTATACGCCAATTCCGGCTTGATGAACCGATGCTTGAGTTCCGGATCTTTAAATATCCGATGTTTGCTTTATCGCAGGCGATTTCAATGGTCTTGAACATGTCGATGTTCTCCGCCATGATCCTGATGCCGATCTACGTCCAGACGATCCGCGGCATCTCACCGTTCCACTCCGGACTCTTGATGTTGCCGGGTGCACTCGTCATGGCCTTCATGTCGCCTATTACCGGCCGACTGTTTGACCGTTTCGGTGCGCGGATTCTAGCGATGATCGGATTATCGCTGACGGTTCTGACGACCTTCTTCTTCAGTCGTCTGACTGCGGATACAGCGTATTCATTCCTCGTCATCATGTATACGTTACGCTTCCTCGGTATTTCAATGGTCATGATGCCGGTCATGACAAACGGGTTAAACCATATCCCGCAACACTTGACACCGCACGGGACAGCACTCAATAACACGTTGTCGCAAGTCTCCGGTGCAATCGGTTCAGGACTCCTCGTCACCGTCATGACAACACGGACCGCCGGGTATGCAAAAGAATTGGCAGCAAGCGCTACGCCGACGACCAATCCGCAAACGATCATCACACAATCGATGGTCGAAGGCATCAACGATACGTTCTTCATCGCTACGTTGCTCGCCTTACTCGCTTTAGGGTTATCCTTCTTCATTAAAAAACGGAAAGTCGATCAAGACGTCATTCACATCGAAGAAGCACGTGAAAAAAAATACGCATAATCACCAAACAGGTCGTTTCTTCTCATGTCGAGTGAGAGGAAACGACCTGTTTTTTATTCGAGAATGAGTTGAAGCTGTTCCCGATTGAAAATCCGTTGATTGGTACTGCCGCGAATGGCTAAAGAGTGATCGTGAAGTCTCTGGATATACCGACCATCAATTAAACAGTCCACCTGTGACAGGATTTGTCGGGCCTGTGTATCATCAAGCAACTGTTCGAGCCGATAACCGGTAAACAGATAGATGTCATAGCCGGTCAATGCGTGGACCAGTTCGGATAACGCCTGCTGTTGCAAAAATGGTTCTCCGCCGGAAATCGTCACCCGGTACGAACCCATCTGTTGAATCTGTTCAATGACTTGCTCCACGCTACAGTCCTCTCCGCCTTCAACCGCCCAGGAATCCGGATTATGGCACCCGGGACAATGGTGGGGGCAACCGGCAAAAAAGACAACCGTTCGCAGACCCGGACCGTCGACGACAGAATCAGCGAGAATCTGAAGCAGCCGCATGTTTCACCCGGTCCTGTTCTTCCGCCCGCTTGGCAGGATTCCACCGGTCCATCGTCCCGACCAGATAACCGGTAATCCGGCGAATCCGTTCAATCTCTTCCCCGCCGCACACCGGACATGCCTGTTCCATTGTCTGTTCCGTCCGGCACGTCAAACACCGGTCAATCGGATGATTAATCGAACCGTACCCGATGCCTGATTCCGCCATCAGCCGGACGATATCTTCGATGGCTTCCGGATTTTCAGCGAGTGCCCCGTCCGTCTCGACATACGTGATGTGTCCGCCGTTACATAAGGCATGAAACGGTGCTTCGAGCCGGATTTTTTCCCGGATGGTCACGTTCGTCCCGACCGGCAGATGAAACGAGTTCGTATAATACGGCTTATCGGTCACACGTTCAATGACACCGAATTGTTCTTTATCTGCAACCGTGAATTTACCGGATAATCCTTCTGCCGGTGTCGCCAGGACGGAAAAATTCAGACCGGTTTTCTCCCCGTACTGATCGGCAATCGTCCGTATCAATCGAATCAAGGCTTGACCGATTCCGTGAGCAAGTTCCGATTCCCCGTGATGTTGCCCCGTCAGGACAATTAAGGCTTCCGCCAAACCGATGAACCCGACAGACAACGTTCCTTGCCGTAAAACGGGTTCGACCCGGTCGGATCCAGCAAGCGTCTCTCCGCCGCGCCAGATATGCCGGTACAAAAAAGTAAACTCATCGGCCGTCCGATTGGCTTGATAGTGATAACGTTCCAACAATTGTTCACAAATCAAAGTCGTGTACGTGGTAACGGCTTCAAACATCCGGTCCAGACTTTGTGTCATCAAAGCGAGACGGACGAGATTCAGACTCGTAAACGACAGGTTTCCCCGCCCGACGACGGACGCCCGGCCTTGCCGGTTCTCAAGAACTCGCGTCCGGCAACCCATGTACGCCACTTCTGTGTCCGGCGTATCATCCGCTGATTGATTGAACGGGGCATCGAGAAATGCGAAGTTCGGAAATAACCGTTTTCCTGTCACTTCGGTCGCCAATTGAAATAGATCGTAATTGGGATCCGTTGCATTTAGTGTCACCCCGGCCTTGATTTTAAAAATTTGAATCGGAAAAATCGGGGTTTCGCCTTTTCCAAGTCCCGCCCGTGTCGCTTCAAGTAGGGCGCGAATCAACATCCGGCCAAACATCGACGTATCCGTTCCGTAATTAATCGAGATAAAGGGAACTTGACCGCCGCCGCGTGAATGCATCGAATTCGTGTTATGAATAAACGCTTCACAGGCTTGATAGGTCATTTCGTACGTTTCTGACATTGCGTAGGCTCGCTTGCGCCGATTTGACCATTTCGGGACCACGTCATGAATTTTCTTCAATTGACGTTGAAAGGTTTTTTCGACAAACGGAGCTAGATCAAAATCGAACATCGGATAGGATTGCCCGCCGTGTTGCATATTCTGATTCGCCTGCATGATAATGGCGGCGAGTGCTAACGCCGACCGGATATCCTGTGCCGGACGGATGGATCCATGGGCCATGGTAAATCCATCTTGTAACAACCGGCCGAGCGGCAGTTGGACACAGGTCGTCGTCCCGGTCACGTAATAGTCGGCATCATGGATGTAGATGATGTTTTCAGCAAGCGCCTGTTTCGCTTCCGTTGACAGCAGCATATCCTGCATCATCTGTTTTGCAGTGACAGCTGCAAGGCGGTTCAGCTTGCCGAGCGGCGATTTTCCGTCGACATTGGCATTTTCCTGCATCTCATCCGTTGACGGATGCTCCACGATTTGTTCGTATAGTGTCTGTACGTCCATCTTCATCTCTCCCTAAATTCGTGTGGTTTCTGTCTGTATCCCCACTATAGCGAGAGCTTTCCGAGAGCGGCAATCCCTGCATATCTCAAATGATTTGCAAGGAAAACGGGTGTTTCGTCACGAAATGTTTTCAGAAAATCGTATGGAATTTGCTCTCATCCACTTTTCTTCTATCCTCTCCCGGTATGAGAAACCTCACTGTTCACGAAAAAACAGGACAGGATACACGGATGATTCTTTTCCGCACTTCCTGCCCTGTCCTATTTGATTTAATTCATTTCAATCAATGTATCGGAGACACTTGGTAACAATACCTTAAACACGGTACCTTCCCCTAAAATCGATTCGACATCAATATTGCCGTCATGTGCCCGGACAATTTCTTTACAAATCGAGAGACCTAAGCCCGTTCCACCGATTTTACGGCTGTCGGAATTGTCGACCCGGTAAAATTTGCTGAACAGATGCGGCATCGCACTGCTTGGAATCCCTAATCCAAAGTCACGGACACTTAACTCAATCTGATTGTGGTGATGCGTCAGCGAGATGACGACATCGCCGCCGTCCGGTGAATATTTGATTGCATTATGAAGTAAATTACCGAGCAGTTGTTTCATGCTGTTTTTATCCGCATGAATCAAAAACTCATGATTTTCATCGACATCCAGCTGCAGACGATGTTGTTCGGTTGACGCCTGATAAAAACGTGTCTGTTCCCGGACCGTATCAATCAGATCAAACACTTCTTTATCGTAGGAATGTTTCCCGGACTCCATCCGTTGAACATTTAAGAAATCGCTGACAAGATCCGTCAATCGTTTCGATTCATCATGAATCGTCTGCAGGTAGCGTTTGTTCCGTTCCGGATCCAGTTTGCGTTTGAGCATCAGTTCCGTGAACCCGTAAATGGAAGAAAGCGGTGTCCGCAGTTCGTGCGAGACGGTCGAGACAAGTTCCGACTTCATCCGGTCGACTTCCGTTTCCGCCGTCACGTCCCGGAATACAAGAATCGTTCCTTTTGCCTGTTCACTGAGCATGATTTCTTCCGCATAGACCTGAATGAAATATTCCCCTTGGTCAATCGATAACGAAAACATCCCCTCCGGAATCTGACCAGATAAGACTTCTTCAAAATATGCTTCAAATGCCTCTTTTTGATCGACCTGTTCAAACATCGTCTCCGGCCGCACTTCGAGGAATGTCATCGAATCGTTGTCTTCTTCGATCTGTAACGATTCGAAGATATCAAATAACGCCTGATTCCCAAGAATCGTTTTTTCGTCATGTTTGATATAGAGGATGGCTTCCCGGACTGAATTCAGCAGTTGGGCTGTCTCTTTTCGTTCGTATTCCATTTGTTCATACAGTGACATCCGCATCAAGGAAATCGCAATCTGTTTCGAGAACGATTCCAGTTCATTCAATTCTTTTGTGTTGAAGGGTTGATCGAACCGTGCCAGATAGAGGCAGGCAATCAGTTCATCTTTCGCCTGATCCATGATGGGGATGACGGCTTCATAAATGTAGTATGGGAAACCAATCAAACTGTCATTGGCGACTTTTTTCGAAGAATTGGCACGTTCTTTCGAAATCATAACCCGTTTGAGCAGTAACGATTCGGTTTTTAGGCTCTCCTGCTGTTCTTCCGTCATTTCTTTTGGAACGACCGAGGAGATCTCATTGTTTTTAATCAATAACAGGGCTCCAAACTCGGTTTTCGTCAAACGGACAATCGTACTGATGACCGAGGAATAATCAAACAAACTTTCCTTCGAAGCAAGTGTTTCAATCAGTTCATTACGGTCCTGCAGATGCAATTCGTTCGAACGTGTGACTTCGAGTGCCTGTTCCAGTTCCGTTTGTTTACTTTTAAGGGCTTCTTGATTCTGTTCCATCAACTGATTTTTTCGTGACAGCTCCGTGTGTTGCGAGGAGATTGAACGGGCCATCCGATAAAAGGATTCCGTCAGTTGCCCGACTTCGTTCTCCACCAGTACATCGTGTTCGAGCGAAATTGATTTTCCTTCCGCAAGTCGCTGACTTTTGATATTCAGTTCATGTAACTGCATCGTCAGCCGGCCAATCAACGGTCGGACGATGAATAATAAGCATAAAAGAAAAATCAATAAGTTCAAAAACCAGAACCACTGGGTTTGTTGCAGTTGAGCAAGTACTTGTTCCTTCGTCTGACCAGCCGAATTGTCGATATAAAGATAACTAGCGACAGATGTGAGTACACTCCAGACAAACACGCTGTAAAAAACGGCCATCAGCTGTCTCCCCAGTTTTTCAGTCATCCATTGTTTCATATTGCTAAAGCCTCCTACTAAAACTACAAAAATAAAGGTGTGATACGAAACAACAGTTCCGCATCACACCTTTATTTCCCTCAATCCTGCCGTTTCAATCCTGTCTCTTACGCTCCGTGGCGGCAATAACCGAAGATTACAGACTAATCCGATGGCATCAACGATTTGCTGTTTCGACATGGCGTCCGTCTGAAGATGATGCGAGAAGAGCGGATGGGAAAGCTCACGCAACCGGTCCTCGGCTTGTTTCCCGCCCCAGGACTGTCCGCGTTCAAATCGGCTTCGCAACCGGCGTCTGACGGTTTTCGGACTCGCCATCAACGTCACGTGATGCACCTGATGTCCGGTTTTTCTTAAGGCACCGATGATTTCTTCAAAATACGTACTATTTGTTAACGTCATCGGTACGAGGATGACGGCAGATGCCTGATCCAGCTGTTCAAGCAGGAGCAGATTTAGGCGGCGCCAAAGCGGCGCATCTTGAAAATCATCAGGCTGGTCCGCTTGCGGAAGCTGTTGACGCAACAGTTGACCTGTCAATTCCGGATCAAACACATGTGATCCTTTGATCCGTTGCTGCAATCCTTGTGCAGCCGTTGTTTTACCGACACCAAACGTTCCATTGATCCAAATAATCATTGTCAGGGTTCACACCTTTATCTTTCCTCTGAAGGAGTTTCCTTTAATATACAATTTGAATAATCCATGGTGCAAGCACACTGGCAAGAACAGCCGTCAAAACCATCGTCAGCAGACCGACTGCGCCTTCGCGTTGATCAAGACTCATTGATTTCGTTGCCCCCATGACGTGAGCAATCGAGGCCAGTCCGACACCGCGTCCGACGAAGTGCCGGATCCGGAGCCCGGTCATCAACCGTGGCCCGACAATCGAACCGACAAGCCCGGTCACAAGCACGAACGTCGCTGTCAACGCCAGCGTCCCGCCGGACCGTTCCGAAATCGCCAAGGCAACGGGTAACGTAACCGATTTCGGCAATAATGCCAAGTTGGTCGCCCGGCCCAGATGCAGCAACAGACCAAGCAGCAGATCAGATGTCAAGGCAATCAACGTTCCGATCCCGACACCAAGCGTAATCTCAGGTAAAAACTTCCGGACATGATGGCGGACCTGATATAACGGAATCGCAAAGGCCGTAATCGCCGGTCCGAGCATCCGTGCTAAATATTGTCCGCCTGCCATATAGGCGGCATGTGTTGTGCCGCTGATCGATAAAATGACAATCACGGCCGCCGTTACGGTCAGAATCGGTAAAGTCCAGACGAACGGAAATGTCCGGTATAACCAAAACGCGCCGCCAAACAGCAATGTCGTCAACACCAGCCAAAACAGTGCTTCACTCATGGACATCAATCCCCTCTTTGCGTCGGGCCAATCGATCGACGAGGAACGCGGATCCCGTTAATGTCAACAGACTGCTGATGATTAAAATCACCAGGACTTGAAGACCGGATTGACGCATGAACACCGTGTAGTCCATAATGCCGGACAAAGCCGGAACAAAAAATAACGGCATGACGAGCAACAGCAACCGTCCTCCCCGCTCGACGTAATCAACTTTAAGCAGACGACTTTTTAATGCCAGATACAATAAGATCAATCCGATGATATTTCCCGGTAACGGTAACTGCAATCCTCTACTCACCATATCCCCGAGCATGGCGAAACCGGAGATGAGGATGATCTGCAGTAGAATCGTTACACTTAACAATAGTTTTGAACGCATTCTGATTTCCCCTTGTTTAACGTATTCGGGTCTTATTATCCTCCTCACTTTGTGAACAATCAATGAAATAACCCCGATTCGTTCAAGTAACCGTTCTCACACCGTTTCTGTCCTTTTTCTGTTCTAGCACAAAAAAAGAAGAGCCACCTGTCGTAAGACAGGCATCTCTTCTCTTCGTTACGTGACGCGTTTAAACAGTTTTTCCAGTTCATACGTCGTCCATTCGATGATGACCGGCCGACCGTGCGGACAGGTGAACGGCATCTCGGTTTTGGCGAGGTCAACGATCAACTGCCGCATCATCTCATGATTCAGTGGATGATTCGCTTTGATCGATTTTTTACACGCCATCATGATTGCCGCATCTTCCCGGTACGTTTCAAGATCGACCTTGCGTTTCATCAACGCTTCATCCATCAGTTCCTGAATCGTCTCCTCCTGCCGGTGCGACGGGAACCAGGTCGGAACTTCCCGGACGATGAAGCTTTGGGGACCAAAGGCTTCGAGCTCAATCCCGACATCACGGAGGAGCGGCAATACTTCGTCCATCCGTCGCATGTCGTCACTCGCAATCTCAAACGTATACGGTAGCAACAGCTGTTGTTTCTGCTCGAGCGGACGACCGAACATGACCTTATACGTCTCATATTTAATCCGTTCCTGGGCGGCATGCTGATCAATCAGATACATTCCATCCGCACCCGAACAGACGATATACGAAGAATGAAGCTGACCGATGACATCAAGATGCGGAAATTTCGGACCCGTCGCGACCGGCTCATCTGTTTGTTCCGGTACCGGCTCATCCGGCATATCGATCGATGGATCCGGTGGTTGAATCCGGTTGGCTGACGGGACATGTTCGTTCCCCGCTTCCGTCCGTTTCGGAATCGGATAATTCCAAACGGATCGCGAAGACAGTTCCTCAACCGGCTCTGCCACATAGGAAAATTCCAACTTCTCCTGCGCACTCGGATCTTTTTTAGGTTTTTGCGGTGTCACTTTCGGAATCAATGTCTGGCGGCTGAGTGTTAAGCGGATCGTCTCCTGAATCAGTTGACAAAGTTCCGCTTCCTTCGACAGACGGACCTCCCGCTTCGCCGGGTGGACATTAACATCAATCAGCAACGGATCCATCGTCACTTCAATGACGGCAATCGGAAAACGACCGATTGGCAGCAAAGTGTGATAACCGTTTAAAACGGCTTGTGTCAGGGCAAAGTTTTTCACCGAACGCCCATTTAAGATCAAGGTAATGTAATTTTTCGATGCCCGGGTCACTTCCGGCTTCACGAGATGACAGGTCAGTTGATAATCGGCCGTCGTGCCGGTTGCAACAAGTGTCCCCTGAATCGTCTGATGCCCGTAGACACTGGCAAGAGCCTGCCGGACATCCCCCGAACCATTCGTCTGAATCAAGACTTTGCCTTCATGGACCGCATACAATTTGACATCCGGATGGGCAAAAGCGACCCGGTTTAAAATGTCCGTGATGGCCGCCAGTTCCGTATGCGTCGTTTTGAGATACTTCAGCCGGGCCGGTGTATTAAAGAATAATTGTTCGACCGTCAGCTCTGTCCCCCGATTCATCGCAATCGCCGACCGATCCGTCAGCCGTCCGCAATCAAGCGTCAGCTGAATCCCTTCCTGCTCTTCCCGTTTCGTCTTTAAGGTCACTTTACTGACGGATGCAATCGAGGCCAAGGCTTCACCACGGAATCCAAGCGTCTTGATGCGGAATAAATCGTGTTCATCCTTGATTTTGCTTGTCGCGTGCCGGACAAACGCCAGTTCCGCGTCTTCCGGATAAAAACCGTGTCCGTTGTCACGGATCGTGATGCGTTTCATTCCCGCTTCTTCGAGTTCGACATCAACCTGTGTCGCTCCCGCATCGAGTGCATTTTCCACCAGTTCCTTGACGACAGAGGCAGGCCGTTCGACGACCTCACCTGCCGCAATCCGGTTCGCAAGCGAATCGGACAGTTCCCGAATGATTCCCATGCCGGACGACCTCCTTATTTTCTCGCTTCCGCCTGCAGACGGTAGAGCGTGTTTAATGCTTCAAGTGGTGTCATATTGATTAAATCCAGTGTCTGGACCGTTTCCCGGACCGGGTCCGTCTCCGCAAAGAGACTGAGTTGATCAACCGGTTCCGCCTGAACGACCGGCTCTTTCGGTGATACGACGGTCCGTTCCTCTGTTTGCTCGAATTCCGATAACAGGACTTCCGCCCGGGCAATCAGGGCATCCGGTAAATCAGCCAGACGGGCAACGTGGATTCCGTATGATTGATCGGCTTTCCCGTCCCTTACTTCATGTAAGAAGACGACCCGTCCATCCTGTTCGACAGCCCGGACATGGACATTCGCGAGACGCGGCATCGAGTCCTCAAGGACCGTCAACTCATGATAATGGGTCGAGAACAGAGTCTTCGCCCCGACGTGCTCCGCGATGTGCTCGACGATGGCCTGTGCGAGCGCCATCCCGTCATACGTCGATGTCCCGCGACCAATTTCGTCGAGGAGAATCAACGAACGGTCCGTTGCCCGTGTCAACGCTTCCTGCGTCTCGACCATCTCGACCATGAAGGTCGATTGACCGCTGACTAAATCGTCCGCTGCTCCGATCCGGGTGAAAATCTGATCAAAGATCGGTAACTCGGCCCGGCTTGCCGGGACAAACGATCCGATTTGATGCAATAAGGCAATCAAAGCAAACTGGCGCATATACGTCGATTTACCGGACATGTTCGGTCCTGTGATTAACAGCATTTCCCGGTCTTCATTCAGATTGATGCCGTTCGCAACATACTCCCCGCGTGGCAATACCGTCTCGATGACCGGATGTCGCCCGTTTTCAATCATTACATTCCGACCCGTCAAGGTCACCGGTCGGACGTAATCATGCCGTTCAGCGGTTTCCGCCAAAGCGACGAGAACATCAAGTTCGGCAATCCGCCGGCTGACCCGTTGCAGACTTTCGATGTGTGTCTTCACCTGATCGCGGACCTGACAAAACAGTTCGTATTCCAGCGTAATACTTTTTTCCTCAGCTCCGAGAATCAGTGCTTCCTTCTCTTTCAGTTCCGGCGTCACATACCGTTCCGCATTCGCAAGTGTCTGTTTCCGTTCGTAACGCCCTTCCGGCAACAGTTTGGCATTGGCCCGCGATACTTCGATGTAATAACCGAAGACCCGGTTGTAGCCGATTTTCAACGTCTTAATCCCCGTCGCTTGCCGTTCACTGGCTTCAAGCGTTGCCAGCCACGTCTTCCCGTCTTTTGACGCCACCAGTAATTCGTCGAGCGCCGGATCAAATCCGGTCCGGATCATTCCGCCATCTTTCGTCGAAATCGGTGGAGCCTCGACAAAAGCACGGTCGAGCAGATCGGTTAATTCATCGTGCGGATCAAGTCCAAGTGCCAGCTGTCCGAGCCGGTCACTGAGTAATTCTTCCAGTGCCGCTTGAATCCGCGGAATCAGACGCAGCGTTGACTTCAACTGGACGAGATCGCGGGCGGAAGCCGTCCCGTATCCGACTTTTGCGACCAATCGTTCCAAATCATAGACTTCCCGCAACGTATCCTTCAACTGTTGACGCTCGAAATAATGAGCCAACAATTCTTCGACGGCATCCAGCCGCTCGGCAATCGTGTGTTGCGAAAGCAACGGTTTTTCGAGCCAGCGCTTCAGCATCCGGCCACCCATTGCCGTACCCGTGACGTCAAGCAGTCCCAGTAACGAGCCTTTTTTATCGCCGGTCCGAGCAGACCGGACCAGCTCCAGATTTTTGACCGTATTCGGTTCGAGCTGCATGAAGTCGGCCGCTTCGTAAACGATGGCCGGTTGCAGATGGGCAAGCGACCGTTTTTGCGTATCATGCATGTAAGCATAGAGCACAGCAAAGGCATCTGCTTGTGCCGCATCAATCGCCCTGTCGCCGTGCGGATGGGTTTCCCGGCGCGTACTTTGTGTCAACGGAATCTGCAAGTGGCTGAGTGCCGCCTCGTGTTCACTTGACGTGACGACAATTTCACGCGGCAGGATGATACTCAATTCTTTTGCCACGGCATCAAGTGTCGCAACACTCGTCAAGGCACATTCACCGGTCGAAACGTCGCCCCGGGCAATCCCGAATCGTCCGTCCTGTTCGACGACGGCGACGAGATACCGGTTTTCTTTTTCCGTCAACGAGGACATCAGCGTTCCCGGTGTAATGACTTGGACGACTTCTCGTTTAACGAGACCTTTCGTCAGCTTCGGATCTTCGACCTGATCACATAAAGCCACCTTATAACCGCGTTCGATCAATTGTTCGATATAGCCGTTTGCGGCATGGTGCGGTACACCGCACATCGGAATCGGGTGTTCGGCATTCTTGCCGTTTTTCGCTGTCAGCGTCAATTCCAGTTCATGCGCCACTTGTTTGGCATCTTCAAAAAATAATTCGTAAAAATCACCTAACCGATAAAACAAAAAGGCATCCGGATAGTCGGCCTTAATCGAAAAATATTGTTTCATCATCGGTGTGTTATGGACTGCTTCCATGCTGTTCACCCCATTCGCGTAAAAAGCCGACGGGAATCCGTCGGCTTTTCCCATTCAATTCATTGATTAATAGCCGCAACCGCCGCTTTTATTTTCTGCTTCCATCCCGCTGCCTGTTTTCCCCGCCAGGACATCACCGTCTGTCGCTTCGATAATTTGATCTGTGATTCCGTTTGAAATCGTTACCGTCACGTATTGAAGGAGTCCGTTGACTTCTTCCTGTGATTCCTGGAATTGCTGGACGACCGGCATTTCATCGAGTTCTGCGAATAATTTATCCAGTTTTGCTTCGACACGTGCCAAAGCTTCCGTTTTGCCGTAGTGCTGGCAGTTGACGGCTTCTTTTTGCAGGAACTTGATTTGTTTCATCATCTTTTGAACTTT
Source organism: Exiguobacterium sp. s145 (assembly GCF_018618835.1). NCBI lineage: Bacteria > Bacillati > Bacillota > Bacilli > Caryophanales > Exiguobacterium > Exiguobacterium sp. s145. The sequence continues at coordinate 99,728 of NZ_JACSMV010000003.1, forward strand.
TTCGTTCCCGTTGATGTTGGCTTCAGCGGCTTTGAATCGTTCCACCTCTGACGTTTCGGAAATCATTTTCGCGATTTCGTTGGCCTTTTCGATGATTTGTTCATCTGTGTACATATACATTCGTCCCCTCTATCGGAAGCGGTGATTCCGCTACGCTTATCGTATCTGCGAACGATGACTCGTTCTTAACGCATTCATTATACCGTTCTCATTGAGGGGTGACAAGAATAGTTCCTTATTCAATCGACCGCCATAATAAATACGCAGCATGACTCCGATACGGGGTAAATTCTTCCGCAAGCAGAACCGCTTCCTCGACACTCGGGCGTGTACCGTGCAACCGCTCAAACGCTCGCAAAATACCGATATCCGATGCCGGAAACAAATCTTCCCGTCCATAACCGAACATCAGGACATTTTGCACCGTCCAGGGACCGACCCCTTTTAAGGCAATCAGCGTCTCGGCAATCGTGGCGTCTGGCGCTTCCGTCAGCCGATCGAAATCGATTGCGGCCCGTGCGGCACCAAGCAAATAGTCGACTTTTCGGCCGGATAGTTGCAATGCCCGAAGCTGTTCCGGTTCGACATTCACCAGTTGCTCTGCCGTCGGCGGGAAAATTACACCGTTTTGTTCCGTGCCGAACGTCCGGCAGAAGCGTTCCATCAGCACTTGCGCAAATGCCAGATTAATCTGTTGATGGATGATGGACCGGATCAGTGCCGTAAACGGATTAATATCCAGGACCAGCCGCTCCGCACCAAACGTTGACACGACTTCTGAAAGCGAAGTCTCTGAGAGGTGCTGACTTGGGTTCGTCGTATCCAGACGAAACCGACGGCGCAACAGTTGCACCATCGGTTCCTGTGGACCTTCTCCGGATAAGAGCAGTTCGCGGGAACCGACTGCTTCCACCTGACCGATGAAGTTCCCTTCCGGCAACATAACCGGTATGAACAACCGCCCGTCCTGTTCAACTTGTAGCCGGTCACCGCGAAGCCGCTTCCGGATTCCGGCAAAATCATAGTCGTCTTCTAACCGTAAGTTCTCCTGCCACATACCATCGCTCCTTCAGCCAATGAATAGTTTGATTCCACCGAGAATCAGACCGATGAAAAAGCCGCAGATCGCACCGTTGACACGAATCCATTGCAAATCATTCCCGACTTTATCTTCAATCATATGAATCAATGTCTCTGTATCAAAACGGTTTAAGTTTTCCCGGACCAAACCGCCGATTTTTTGATGGTTTTGATCCACGAATCGGACGAGCTGATCTTTCATCCAGCGGTCACTTTCTTCTTTGAACGTCGGATGCTGATCCCACTCGTTCAGCGCTTGGTTCATCAACGGTAAAGCACGGTTTTCCCAGAAAGAGTCGGATGCGAGATACGTCTTCAGTTCCTCGATTCCTGCCGTGTAGGCCCGGTTCAAGACCGGTTGCAAATCAAAACGATCAACTTCTGTTGCTTTCCATTGATCAATTTTTGCAAGCCGCTCTTCATCTTGCGTCAATTGTGCCAAATTCCGGCGTACATGATCAAGAATCGCCAGACGGTTCGGGTGATGCACCTGCTTCATATCTTCAATTACACTCAGCAGGACCGATTGAATGACAAGGCTCAACCGTTCTTCCGAGTAGACTTTTTGTACTGTCTTCGCCGTCACCCGTAAAAAGGTGTTTTTTTCCTGATCAATCATCGCGTGATACGCCAAACGACCGATTTGATCCCGAATAACAGGATCTTCGAGCAGGCGTTGTCCGTATCCGAGCAATTGATCGATTGCCAGCTCATCGAGCCGCCGTTCCTCGTTTAATCCCATCAGCCGTTCTGCCAACCGTTTCGACGGATACGCTTTGACCGTATCGGAAATCCGGTCATCGACGACTTTCAGAATCGCCTCTTTCGGCAGTTTGTGTAAAGTACCCGTCAGCAGTTCCGTCACCGTCGAACGAAATGCCGGCAACAGGACAATCGAACGCAATAATTTGATGAAACGGTCGGCGAGTGTCATATGCCGCAACTTTTCGACGATACTTTCTTTATTGAGCAAATCTTTCTCGAGCATCTGGACGATCGACTCGATAACGCGTTCCCGGTTTTTCGGCAACAGGTTCGTATGGGGAATTTTCAGTCCGAGCGGATGGCGGAATAACGCCGTGATGGCGAACCAGTCCGCAATTCCGCCGACGAGACCTGCTTCAAAGCCGCTTTGCAGCCAGAACACCCAGTTGTTTTCTTTAAACGGCAACGAGGCGATAAAGCCGACTGCCATAAAAATCAGGGACACGGTCGCAAGACGCCGCGTCGATGATTTGGGTTTTAGTTGTTGTTGCAAGATGGTTCCTCCTTCTCGCTGCGTTTTTTTGTCATACTTCGTATACGTTTTGAAACGGATACAAGTTTCGACATGAAAGAGTCCCAGCCTCAACCGGACTGGGACTCATTATGTAGTTAAAACGTAAATTCACCGAAATTTTCGCCGTCCCATGTCGCAGTCGCTGTCGATACAAAGTAGACGAGTCCGTTTCCGAACGTATTTTCCATCAATGACACGATTTGGTGGCCGGCTGTCTGTTCGACGAACGCCAATCGGACTTCCTCTTTCCCTTGGTAAATACGCTCATAGACACTTAATCCCCGGGCATTAATGAAGGTGCGGGCGTTTGTAAAAATCAACGGACCGACTTCCGGACGACGTTCTTGAATGAAATGTTGACACTTGTCCTCAAACTGATTCAATCTCGTTCACTCCTTCTCTCTCTTTTTTCTCTCATGATTATGTACTTCCCGTCTCGCCTCAATCATAATCCTGTTCTCTAAAAAAAGCGACCATTCGGCCGCTTCTTTCATGATTTACCAAATTCATGCTTAAATCTTCACACCAAACTCACGGGCGACATGAATCGCCGATGTCGTCGCCCCGATTGTCCCGGCACCCGGAAATACGGTGTCACCGATGATATAAAGTCCCGGCAGCCCCGTCCGAAATGAGGCTGCCCGAAACAGACTGGTCGACGGTAACTGCGGATAGCCGCCGACACCGCCGTCCGGACGTGACGTATAGCGGACCCAGGCACCCGGTCCGCCGGGATGGCGTTCGATCGCTTGATCTTTGAAACCCGGAAATTCGCCTTCTAAAATCGTTTCGAACGTTTCCTGCATGGCTTTAACTTGCCGGTCATATTGCGCACGGTCGTCGCGTGCGAACCGGCCGATCGGAATATGACAGGACATCGTCAATGTCCGACATCCGATTGGTGCCCGGTTGAGATCTCCCGGTCGAGATAACGAGATGAACGCATGGCCGGACGGCAACATCGGATCGTGGATTTGCCGAAATGCCTGATCGTCTTGAATGATTGCCTCGGGAATCGCTGCATAGTAGGTGAATGTCGCCCACTGCGACAAACCGGCTTGCCGCTTGTATGTCCGACGGAGAACCGGTCTTAAGGACGGACTGACGAGTTGTTGCACTGCTTCGAGCGGCAGAGCACCGATGACGGCGTCCGCAAGCAGGAGTCGCCCCCGCCGGTCTTCCAGCAAAAAGCCGTCTGCCGTTTTCCGCACCGAGGTGATTTTCCGACCCAGTAACACGGTTGCCCCGTCTGCTTCAGCAGACGCTTTCAGACGTTTGGCGACCTGATACAATCCACCCGGAACATAATAGGCGCCGTCATGATAAATCGATAACGCCACGGCTCCAAGCAATGCCGATGCTTCCTTGCCCGTCTGCATGCTGTCTAGTAAAATCCCGTCAATCAATTGGGCAAAAATCGTCCCGTCCAACTGATGTTTCCGAAGCATGTCACCTATCGTCCGTGTCAGATAAGGCAACAGAGGCAGACTTGCTTTCGTTTCTTTGACGACCATCCGGGCATCGTCCCATGTCTTGAGCGGCAATGCCGGTAAGGCCTGCATCAACGGTCGGACGTGCCGCTGAATCCGGTCCACTTCGTCAAAAAAGTCTTGAATCGCGTCTGCCTGATTGCGGAACTGTTCCTTCAGATGACGAATGAACCGTGTACGGTCGCGGTAATAGAGGATGTCGTGTCCCGGAAGTTTAATGGTCATGACGGTATCGAGCAGTTCAACAGGCTGGTCGATTTGCAGGTGCCGCAACACCCGTTCATGAATGCCGCCCGACTCAAAACCCATTCCGAGCGTTGCACCGACCGGGTAAGTGAAATCTTTCCGGGTAAACTTCCCCGCCGATCCGCCCCATTCGCGACTCCCCTCGCACAAGGTGACGTCATGTCCGTGTCGAGCAAGTAAGGCGGCTGCGGTGACTCCGGCTATCCCGCCCCCGATGATGGCAATCCGTTTCATGACGATTCCTCCTCTGTTTCTGTCACCAGATTTTCTTTAAACAAGAAATTCCGGACTTCCTTAAACACCGGTTCGCGGCGATGAATCGTAAAGTGATCATATTTATAAGATTTCATTTGGATATTATCCGTATACGCATCGAGTGCAAACGAACTTTTAAGCGGAATCAAATTGAAGTCTCCGCCCTTCGCGCCAAAGGAATAGACGAGTACATCACGCGGCCAAGTGTCGAGCCGGTCTTTCAGATTTTTCATCGCCGCTGAATTTTCGGCTAAATCCTGGATCGCCGGACTGTTTGTATTCGTTCCGAACGGAGCAAGCGTCAGCCCGAGCGTCGCATAATCAGAACCGCTGATCGGCGCATCAAGTGTCACGAGTTTTCGGACATGATACGGGATGTCTTCTTTCAGCGTATAGGCGACGACATCGACTCCGCCCATACTGTGACCGACCAGTTGGATATCGGTGAACGTCGCCTGTTGTTTCCGGTCATACTGTTCGATCGCTGCACTGAGCCATTTTTGTTGATTGGCAAGACTGGCTTCGTCATCTTCAAAAACGATCCGGACAAGCGGATAGCCGGTCGTGGACGGTTTGACGTCACACAGCACTTTTCCCTTCCGTGAGACGTCACATCTGCCGCCGTCATCCGCCAGCTTCTTTTTCGTAAAATTATCAATCATCGGCAGAAACGTCCGCTCGGTTCCAAACAAACCATGGACCATGAAAGTCGGTGTGATTTCACCGACTTGTGGCGTGACAATCTGTTTCGTCGGCGGTGGGGCACTCGATGTCTCGTCGGCAAAGAACCACCAGGCACTCCCACCGACAAGCAGACAGACAAGGGTTGAAATACCAATCGTCTGCAATTGTTTGCGCCGTAATTTGCGGACGTGATGCACAATCCAGAACACGAGCAGACAGAAACCAATCAACAGAACGACACCGGTAATGATCCAGCCGATCGGATTCGGAACATAGGCAATCAGTTGTAATTGGTTGGCCTTCGTCCCGTACAGTTTCCACGAGACATTGTTATGATTCGCCCAGTCGATTTTTTCCCCGTTTTGCAGACCGATCACTTTCGGTCCATGCAGGTTGATTTCGATATCCGCCTGCCGGAGATAACGATCGGCTAATTTTTTGACCTGTCCGGTCGGCTGATACCCTTTAATATTCAAACGATCGATACTTAAATCAATGTTCGTGTCTAACCGATACGTATTAAACCAAAATCCTTTTTCCTGTTTTACTTCATACGTCGTATCCGGCGGAATCAGAATACCGCCGATACCCGTTTTCCATTCATCTTTAATCGTCGCCAAGTCTTCGAATTTTGCAAATTTCTTTTCCATCCGGATGCCTTCATAATCATCCTGCGTCTTAAACGTTTCTGCCGCATAACCGTTTTTCTCCGCCTGCTTGGCATACTTACTCCAGTCCGGATTCAAGTTAAGTAGTCGCGCCACCGGGTGCTCTTTTGCGGCATATGTCGTTTTTAAGGTCACGCTTTTGTCGGTATGGACCGTCGCATCGTACTGGATCCGGATACAGCCCCCAAGTACCATCGCCATCAAGGCGAACGACAGCACAATGAGTTTTTTTTGTTTGCTGATCAAACTGTCACACGCCCTTTCTCTCTTTTATCGGTTCTTGTTTCTTTTCCCTAACTCGTCAGTCCTCATGCTTCAAAATAGGATTGTCCAACAAAATGTAACAGACCACAAGCACGGATCGTTTTATCAGGCAGGACAAAAAATCCTTTTTTCATTCCGTGCTTTCTACTTTTCCAGAAAAACATTTGTTGATTCCATCGGTTGATAAAAAATCGATCAGGTTCCAGCGAATAATTTAATTCGATTGTTTTCGCCATTATAGCAAGTCTTTCGCCGGTTATCAGTAAGTGATCGGCTGCTCCTGCAACATATGACTTTCGAGTAACCGTTTCATTTTTTATTTTTATATAGTTTATAGAAATAAAAAATCGACAACTCCGGTAAATGGAAATTGTCATTGCATCTCCAATTTTTGTCTGCTATCATTCAGTTTGAAGATGACAATGATAATCATTATCAATAATTCTGTGAGGAATTAATCCACCTACATATTCACGGAATTGATGGGAGGCATTGTCCAAATCAAAAGGAGATGAATGAGAATGGGCACAGTAAAAACATCGATGGTGATCAGTTCACTCGCCGTCCTACTCGCCGCGTGCGGCACAGCGAACGAAACGACTACGACGGACAGCAAGAAATCCGCCACGAAAACGATCGACATTACAGACGCACACGGTACGGTCAAGGTACCCGTAAAACCAAAGAAAGTCGTGGCACTCGATAACCGGACATTTGAAACACTCGCTGACTGGGAGGTCAAACTCGCGGCTGCTCCGGTCGGACTGTTGCCGGCGGAATCACCTTACGCCAAGGACAAGGATATCGTCGACGTCGGAATGCACTTCGAACCGAACCTTGAAGCAATTGCCGGAGTTGATCCGGATGTCGTCATCGTCGGTCAACGCTTTGCGGATTATTACGATGATATTAAAAAACTGGTCCCGGAAGCCGCAGTCATCGATCTCGACATCGAACTGCCGGAACAATCCGGTACGCCCGGTGAATTGCTAGTCAAAGGGCTCGAGGATACGACACACACGCTCGGACAGATTTTTGCCAAGGAAAAAGAAGCCGACCAACTCGTCACGACGTTTGAACAATCGATTCAGGACGTGAAAAAATCATATAACGGAACAGACAGCGTCATGTCCGTCATCGTCTCGGGCGGCGATATCGGTTTCTCCGCACCGATGAGCGGTCGGGTCTTCGGACCGATGTATGACATATTCGGCTGGAAACCGGCCCTGGAAGTCAAACAAAAATCAGGTAACGATCAAGGAGACGAGGTGTCCGTCGAAGCCATCGCTCAAAGCAATCCGGACCGGTTACTTGTCTTAGACCGTGACGCTCCTCTCGGAAACGCCAAAGATGCTGTTCCGGCGGAAGATGTCATCGATCGTGCACCGGCGCTTCAACAGACAACAGCCGTCAAAGAACAGCGGATCGTCTATACGCCTAAAGATATGTACTTAAACGAATCGATCCAGACCTATTCGGAATTTTTCCAAAGCGTATCGAAAGCGTTTGTGAAGTAAATGGAGCAGGTCAAGCCGCAACAAGTGAATGGAAGTGTTGAGCCGAGTGCCCGACCTTCCTTTTCTGTCGTTTGGACGCCGCCGTTCATCATCGCTCTCCTGATCATCGGTCTGCTTGCCGTTACTTCCCTGTTGACCGGAGTCTATGAACTCAACAACACGGCGAATGACTTTTCTATGTTTTGGATTACACGTGTTCCGCGAACAATCGCCCTGATGCTGACAGGTGCAGCGATGGCGATGGCGGGACTCGTCATGCAGCTGATTACACAGAACCGGCTCGTCGAACCGACGACGACCGGTACGATTGAATGGGCGGGACTTGGACTATTGACCGTTTATCTGCTTGTTCCGGCACCGACACTGATGATGCGGATGACCGGTGCCATTGTGTTTGCCTTTATCGGAACGATGGTGTTCTTTTGGTTCCTGCGTTCGGTCAAGCTTCGGTCTTCGCTGATCGTACCGATCATCGGACTGATGCTCGGCGCTGTCATCTCGGCCATTTCCACCTTCTTAGGTTTATACTTCCGGGCGAGTCAGGCACTGGAAGGCTGGTTCGTCGGATCGTTTTCATCCGTCCAGATCGGTCGCTATGAATACTTATGGATAATTGTCGGGGTCACGTTTTGTATCTTTTTTCTCGCCAATCGTTTAACGTTGGTTGGTCTCGGTGAAGATATCGCGACCAGTCTCGGCGTTCATTACAATCGTTTGATGATGATGGCAACAGGTCTGATTGCCTTGTCCGTCGGCATCGTTGCGACGGTCATCGGAAATTTATCGTTTCTCGGTCTGATCGTGCCGAACCTTGTCTCGATGATGCGCGGAGATGACTTGCGCAGTAACTTGCCATGGGTCTGCGTCATCGGGATGGGGACGGTTCTCATCAGTGATTTGGTTTCGCGGACGTTGATCCGCCCCTTTGAACTGCCGGTCTCACTGATCCTTGGAACAGTCGGAGCAGCAGTCTTCATTCTCATCCTGTTGCGGCAACGAACAAGAGGAGGTATCCGATGAATACCGTCATGCACAGAAAACCAAAATCCTACCGAAGTGAACGAACAACCGCTCATACAAGTGACCGGAACACTTCTGCCTTCCCGTCCAAACGACATGCACGCCGCTACTGGATCTTGTTGTCCCTGTTTCTGTTCGGTGGACTGCTCTGTTCCCTTGGTCTACTGCTCTACAACAATCCGGTACCCGTTCAGTCACCGTCCTTTTGGCCGGTCGTCGAACGCCGAATCACAGCCGTCACGACGATGGCGATTGCCGCACTCTGCCAAAGTCTCGCCACCGTCGCCTTTCATTCGGTCACGAATAACCGGATCATCACGCCGTCCCTGCTTGGATTCGATGCGCTGTACTCAACGATTCAAACGTCGATGATCTTTTTCTTTGGTGCAGGGGCTCTGATCGGTTTTTCCGGAACGAAAGCCTTTTTGACACAAGTCGGTCTCATGCTCGTGATGAGTCTATTGCTTTACGGATGGCTGTTATCCGGAAAATATGCCGATTTACAACTCCTGTTGCTCGTCGGTATCATCCTTGGCACCGGACTGAATTCTCTTGCCAGCTTCATGCGGCGGATGCTCGATCCGTCCGAGTTCGATATTTTGCAGGCCCGATTGTTCGGTTCAGTCACGAATGCCGATCCTGCCTATTTTCCAATCGTGATTCCGGTTGTCCTGATTGTCAGTGTCTTGTTGTTCCTGTCGGCGAACCGTCTGAATATCATCGCCCTCGGAAAGGACGTCGCGACCTCGTTCGGCATCAATCACCGCCGAAGCGTCCTCTACATCCTCATCCTTATTTCCCTGCTCATGTCGATGTCGACGGCACTGATCGGACCACTGACGTTTTTCGGTTTTCTTGTTGCCACACTCAGTTATCAGGTCGCTTCCACGTATGACCATAAGTACGTCTTGCCGATGGCCTTTTCGATTGGTTTTCTCGTTCTGACGAGTGCTTATTTCTTTATGTATCATATTTTCAATGCACCGAGCGTCGTCTCCGTCATCATCGAACTGTTTGGCGGTCTGATTTTCTTAACGGTGTTATTACGAAAGAGGTCCTTATGATTAAATTAACGCAAGTCAAAAAAACGTATACGGATCATGTCCAGATCGGTCCGCTTGAGTTAGAGATTCCGAAAGCGGGTCTGACCGCACTGATCGGACCGAACGGCGCCGGTAAATCGACGACACTGATGATGATCGGTCGTCTGTTGCAACTTGATGAAGGACAGATTCAAGTCGCAGGATTCGATGTCTCAAGCACGAAGTCAAAGGATTTAGCAAAAATCATGACGATTCTTCGTCAGGAAAATCATTTCGTGACCCGGCTGACGGTTCGCCAACTGGTCGGATTTGGCCGGTTCCCCTACTCGCAAGGGCGAATGACACTGGAAGATGAGAACATCACGTCAAAATACATCGACTTTCTTGACCTGACACCACTTGAGAACCGTTACCTCGACGAACTGTCAGGCGGACAGCGTCAACGGGCTTATGTCGCGATGGTCTTGTGTCAGGAGACGGACTACGTGTTGCTTGATGAACCGCTCAACAATCTCGATATCGCCCGGTCCGTCCAGATGATGGGATATCTGCGTCATGTCGCGGATGAGCTTGGAAGAACGATCATTACCGTCTTACACGACATCAACTTTGCGGCGAAATATGCCGACCATATTTGTGCGATGAAACATGGACAGATTGCTGCATTCGGTACGGTACAGGAAATCATGGTCGCAAACACGCTCTCCGATATTTTTGAGACCGATCTCGAGATTATTGACGGACCATACGGACCGATTGCTATTTATTGAAATCAAGCATGAGGAACACCAAAAAGGGACGGCGCATCGTAGTGATGTGCCGTCCCTTCTATGTTTTCGTACCTTTTAAATCAATTCCAGCTCTTGACCGACTTGTTTAAACGCTTCGAGCGCTTGCTCCAAGTCTTCCCGTGTATGTTCGGCCGTGACGATTGTCCGGACACGTGCTTTACCTTTTGCGACCGTCGGGAAGGCAATCCCTTGTGCAAAGACACCGTGTTGACGCAGACGGTCTGACAGCTGATGGCATAATGCTTCGTCGCCGACGATGACCGGTGTGATCGGCGTCGTCGACGTGCCGATATTAAAGCCGAATTCTCGTAATCCGTGTTTAAAGAATTCCGTGTTTTCCCAGAGACGGTCAAACAGTTCTGTTTCTTCTTCCATGACACGAAGCGCTTCCCGGTTCGCTTCGACGACTGCCGGTGGATGCGACGTCGAGAACAAGAACGGACGGCCTTTATGGATCAGATAGTCTTTGACGTGTTGTTCACACGCGACGTACCCTCCTAGAACACCGATCGCTTTTGAGAGTGTCCCGACTTGCAACGCGACCCGTCCGTCGAGACCGAAGTGATTAACAGTTCCGCGGCCACTTTTTCCGAGAACACCCGATGCATGGGCATCATCGACCATGACGAGGGCATCATATTTTTCAGCCAGTTCAACGATTTCTGGGAGTGGCGCGATATTACCGTCCATTGAGAAGACACCATCCGTCACGACGAGACGTGTCCGTGCGTCCTGTGTTTCCTGCAGTGCTGCTTCCAAATCCGCAAGATCGACGTGGTTATAGATCCGGCGTTTCGCTTTCGTCAGACGGATTCCGTCGATGATGGACGCATGGTTCAAGGCGTCAGAAATGACGACGTCTTCCGGTCCAAGCAAGGCTGACAACACACCGAGGTTTGTCGCGAATCCTGATTGAAAGACAAGTGCCGCTTCTGTATGCTTAAAGGTCGCCAGTTCACGTTCGAATGCTTGGTGCATTTCGAGTGTTCCAGCAATCGTCCGGACCGATCCTGTTCCGGCACCGAATTCAAGAGCAGCGTCCGCTGCCCGCTTCGCGAGCCGCGGGTGCGCCGCGAGTCCGAGATAGTTGTTTGACGACAATTGAATCAATTCTTTCCCGTCGACAGTTACCCGGTTGTGCTGGGCACTTTCGAGTGCAACGAGTTCGCGGAACGTTCCCGCTTGTTTCATCTCTTCTAATTCTGTCCGTAAATGTTCAAATCCCATTAATTCGTCCCCCTTGGTTGTAGTACGACCTTTCCACATTTCCCTTGTCGCATCAATTCGAATCCTTCTTCAAACCGTTCGAGTGGCAATGTGTGTGTAATCAACGGTTTGACATCGACTTTTCCGCTCGACAGGAAAGCGGATACCTGACTCCATGTCTCATACATCTTCCGCCCGGTAATCCCCTGAACGCGGACTCCTTTGAAGACGACATGGTTCGTCAAATCGATTTCAACCGGTTTGACCGGCAGGCTCAAGATGTTAACGTCTCCTCCTGCTGTCACCATCTCAAATGCTTGACCGATCGCGACCGGATGACCGCTCATTTCGCAGACGACATCAATACCGTCTCCGTCCGTCATCATCCGGACCCGTTCGAGGACATCTTCATGACGCGAATCGATGACGACATCTGCGCCCATCGTTTTCGCAAGCTCCAACCGGTACGGATTGACATCAATCGCAATGACTTCCGCAGCTCCTGCCGCTTTTGCGACCGAGACAGCCATCAGACCGATTGGACCGCAACCGACGATGGCGACCGTTTTAGCGCTGACGTCACTCGCAAGAACCGTGTGAACGGCATTGCCCATCGGCTCTTGAATCGATGCGATGGCGGCTGGCATATCCTCCGGATTGACCCAGAGATTTTCTTCCGGCATGACGACGTACTCGGCGAAACAGCCTTGTGTATCGACGCCGATGATTTTTGTGTTTTTACAAATGTGATACTGCCCCCGCAGACACTGTTTGCATTGATGACAGACGATATGTGTTTCCGCTGAGACACGGTCCCCGAGTTTCAGACGTTTCGTCCCTTCTCCCAGTTCCACGACTTCACCGGAAAACTCATGTCCGAAAACATACGGCGGATTCACGCGTGATGCTGCCCACGCGTCCCATTCGTAAATGTGGACATCCGTCCCGCAGATGGAAGTCGCTTCCACGCGAATCAAGACTTCACCACGTTTTGGTGAAGGAACTGCGACTTCTTTCAAGACAGCGCCAAATCCCCGTTCTTCCTTGACGAGTGCGCGCATCGTTTTTACTTTTGTCGTATCTTCTACAGCTGTCACTAGTTTTGTCATCATTCCCCGACTCCTTCGTGGTCTTTGCCTCTTTCTCTAATCGGTCCAGACCAAGTATTGAGCATCCCCAAATAACCAAACAATCTTTCACTTCTAGTTTACATGAATTCAGCCGCAAGTTTACCAAATGTTTCTTCATTCATCTCAAGATCGGCAAAAGTTAGTCCATTCTCCGCATATCCGTCGATTTGTGACTGATAATCCGGACGTGAATCATCCTGATAAATCAGACCCATGACGAGACCGTTGTGTTCATGGACGACGCGTTTCGCCACATCAAGATCCGTCGCGTCATAGTCTTCAAGATCATCGAGTTTCGTCAGATTCTGCTTGAACCAGTCGTACGTGTTGACTTTATTAAACGTCACACACGGACTGAAAACGTTGATGAAGGCAAATCCTTTATGTTGCGTCGCCTGTTCAATCAGACTCGTCAAGCCTTTTAAGTCGTTCGAAAAACTTTGGGCGACGAAGGTCGCGCCTGCCGTCAAGGCCAGTTCGACCGGTGAAACACTTTTTTCAATCGATCCTTTCGGCGTCGACTTCGTCTTAAAACCAAGTGCCGACGTCGGTGATGTCTGCCCTTTCGTTAGCCCGTAAATTTGATTGTCCATGACGATGTACGTCATATCCACATTTCGTTTGAAGGCGTGAATCGTATGCCCCATCCCGATGGCAAAACCATCTCCGTCACCGCCGGACGCGATGACCGTCAATTCACGGTTTGCCATCTTGACGCCTTGAGCGATCGGTAACGACCGGCCATGAACGCCGTGGAAGCCGTACGTGTTGATATAACCGGAAATTCGTCCCGAACAGCCGATGCCGGAAATCAACGCCAGTTCTTCAGGCTCTAGCCCGACGTTTGCGACGGCACGCTGAATGGCCGCCTGAATCGAAAAGTCGCCGCAGCCCGGACACCAGTTCGGTTTGACATCGTTTCTGAAATCTTTAAAGGTTGCCATGGAAAATCCCTCCTGCAACGACTTGTTCCACTACTTCCGCCGGATAGAACGGATCGCCGTTGAATTTTAAAATGTGTTCAATTTTTTCTGCAAAACCGCAGTTCATCTGAATCAGTTTCGCGAGTTGGCCCGTCGCATTGTATTCGACGACGACAACCTGCTTTGCCCGCTCGAGGTGCGGACGGACCAGTTCACTCGGAAACGGATGCATCTGGCGGATGTGGAGATGATCGACATGAATGCCCTGTTCTTCGAGACGCGGCATCACTTCTTCAATCGTTCCGCGTGTCGAATTAAAACCGACAAACAGGATATCCGGTGTCGCATGCTGTTCCGTGACGAGGACGGCATCCTTCATCCGGAATTGACCGAGCTTCCGCAGACGTTTCGTCATTTGGTCGACCCGGTTTTTCGTCGCTTCCGACGGACGGCCTTCTTCGTTATGTTCGACGCCCGTCACGTGATGGATCCCGTGTTTCGTACCGGGGACGACTCGTGGACTGATTCCGTCTTCCGTCACTTCATACCGTTTGAAATACGATTTACCTTCAAGCTCCGGCAATTCGTCGAGCATCAGTTTCCCGCGACGGATTTCCACACGGTTGACATCAAGCGGTTCGACAGACTGTTTTCCGAGCGACAACATCAAGTCCGTCAATAAAATCACTGGACACTGGTATTCTTCCGCGATGTTGAACGCTTCGGCTGCATCATAAAAAGCTTCTTCGACCGTCGACGGCGCGAGGACGACTTTCGGGATCTCACCATGTGTGCTGTAAATCATCGCCATCAAGTCGGACTGTTCCTGTTTCGTCGGCAGTCCGGTCGATGGTCCGCCGCGTTGCGTATCGATGATGACAAGCGGCGTTTCCGTCATCCCGGACAAGCCGATCGCCTCTGCCATGAGAGACAATCCCGGTCCGGCTGACGCGGTCAGGGACCGGACGCCGGCATAGTTGGCACCGATGGCCATTGTCACCGCGGCAAGTTCATCTTCCGTCTGAACGACGGTTCCGCCGAACTGCGGTAATTTTTTAATTAAGTACTCCATGATTTCCGACGACGGCGTAATCGGATAGGCGGCCATCAGACGGGCTCCGCCTGCCACTGCACCAAGCGCAATCGCATCGTTGCCGATCATGAACATCCGTTGCTGTCCGTCTGCCGGATCGAGGATAAAGCGTTCCGCTGTTCCGGCCATCGCCTCAAATGCCGCGGCGCCTTCACGGATTGCCGATAAGTTCTTTTCGACCATCTCCGGTCCTTTTCGACCAAAAATTTGTTCCACGACCGCCTGGAACCGTTCCGGTGCAATCCCGAGAATGGCGCTCGATGCTCCGATGGCGACCATGTTCTTCATCAGCGATGTGCCAAGTCCGGACGCAATTTCCGTAAAGGGAATCGGATACAAAGCAGCACGTGTCTGATCCGGATTCGTCGGATTGAACTTCGCGTCGGCGATGATGATGGCGCCTTGACGCAACTCATGGAAGTTGACATCGATGGTTTCCTGATCAAAGGCGACCAGAATATCAAGATCATCGGCGACGGTCCGGACTTCGTGTGTCGCGACACGGATTTTGTTGTTCGTATGTCCTCCCTTGATGCGTGAAGAAAAATGACGGTATCCATATAAGTAATAACCAAGACGGTTCAAGGCAATGGCAAAGATCTCACCCGTCGACTCGATCCCTTCCCCCTGCTGACCGCCTACTTTCCATGACAATTGATTGTACATCGACGTTCGCTCCTTTTATCCCCTGAAATGATTGAAGCTGTCTGCTTCACTATCCTCCCCCATGATACCGATTTCCCGATACTTGTACAATGCTCCTCTGGCGAATCCATTGATTTTTTCCGGCTGTCCGACATAAAAAAAAGACCATCTACTCCAACGAGTAAATGGTCTGCTTTAACGTAGGACCTATGTCCAATGATGCATCATCGTGGTTCAATGATTAATTTGATTGCCGTCCGTTCCTCGCCATCAATCATGATGTCGGTAAATGCCGGAATACAGATCAAATCCATGCCTGCCGGTGCGACAAACCCTCTTGCGATTGCCACCGCTTTAACGGATTGATTGAGAGCACCTGCTCCGATTGCCTGAATCTCGACAGAACCTTTCTCTCGAAGTACACCTGCGAGCGCTCCTGCGACCGCATTCGGATTCGATTTAGCTGATACTTTCAGGACGTCCATGCATGTACCTCCCAATCAAAAATCAAAGCTCAATCAAAGAAAATCGATTGATCCGTCAAATGGATGCGTTCAATCTTCGTTGCTTTTTTTGATACATCATTAATATGAATCAAGACTCCATTTAATTGTTCCCGTCCTTCAGCAACTTCAAACCGGGTTGGGAGCTGTGTTTTAAATTTTCGTAACACATCTTCTTTACGCATACCGAGAACACCGTCGAGCGGTCCTGTCATGCCGACGTCGGTGATGTAAGCCGTTCCGCCTTCAAGAATCCGTTCGTCCGCTGTCTGGACGTGGGTATGCGTTCCGACGACTGCTTGGACACGTCCTGCCAAGTGGTAACCCATCGCGATTTTTTCACTCGTCGCTTCTGCGTGGACGTCAACGAAAATCGCATCGACTTCCCCTTCGACTTCCGCAATCAGCTCATCGACTGTCCGGAACGGATCGCCGAGCGGCGGCAGGAAGACGGTCCCTTGCACGTTGATGACGGCAATTTTTTTGTTGCCGACTTTTAACACCATCATGCCGCGGCCGGGTGTTCCTTCCGGATAGTTCGCCGGGCGGACGATCCGGTCCGCATCGTCGATCCAATCAAAGATATCCCGGTTGTCAAACGTATGATTCCCCATCGTCACGCCGTGGAATCCGAGTTCAAGCAATTGATGGTAGATGGATTTCGTGATTCCCCGGCCATGTGCGGCATTCTCGCCGTTGACGAGCATGACCGTCGGATTATATTTCGATTTAATACGTGCCGTGAATTGCTGTAAGATATGACGTCCTGGTGCCCCGACGACATCTCCGATAAATAAGATCTTCATGAAACATTCCTCCAGTAATTAAAAAAAGTGGCGGTCGCCCGCCACTTTGCTTATTTTGCGTATTCGACTGCTCGTGTTTCCCGAATGACCGTAACTTTGATATGACCCGGATAATCGAGTTCTTCTTCGATTTTTTTCCGGATATCGCTTGCCATCTTATGGGCAAGGACATCGTCGACGACATCAGGACGAACGATGATCCGGACTTCGCGACCTGCTTGAATCGCAAATGACTTCTCAACACCGTCGAATGATTCCGAGATTTCTTCCAGGCGTTCAAGACGCCGGATATAACTCTCGAGTGTTTCTTGACGTGCACCCGGACGAGCGGCTGATAAAGCATCCGCTGCCGCAACCAGGACGGAAATGACAGATGTCGCTTCCGTATCCCCGTGGTGGGAAGCAATCGCATTGATGACGGTTGGATGTTCTTTGTACTTCGTACCAAGTTCCACTCCGATTTCAACGTGACTTCCTTCCACTTCGTGGTCAATCGCTTTCCCGATATCGTGGAGGAGACCGGCGCGTTTCGCAAGTGTTACATCTTCACCGAGCTCTGCTGCCATCATACCGGCAAGATGAGCGACTTCGAGTGAGTGGAACAATACGTTTTGACCGTAACTTGTCCGATACTTCAAGCGGCCGAGAATTTTGACGAGATCCGGATGAATCCCGTGAATCCCGACATCATATGTCGCTTCTTCACCGATTTCACGAATCCGTTCGTCGACTTCCCGACGTGATTTGTCGACCATCTCTTCAATTCGTGCCGGGTGAATCCGGCCATCTTGAACGAGTTTTTCAAGGGCCATCTTCGCCACTTCGCGGCGAATCGGATCAAATCCGGACAAGATGACCGCTTCCGGTGTGTCATCGATGATTAAATCGATACCCGTTAACGTTTCGAGGGTCCGGATGTTACGACCTTCACGACCGATGATCCGGCCTTTCATCTCGTCATTCGGCAAGTTGACGACCGAAACCGTCGTCTCTGCGATATGTTCCGCGGCGAACCGTTGAATCGCAAGTGAAAGGATGTTGCGTGCTTTTTTGTCTGCTTCTTCTTTTGCTTTTTGTTCGATTTCTTTTTGAAGAATGGCTGCATCGTGCATGGCAGCTTGTTTCGTCTCATCCATGATGATAGCTCTAGCTTCGTCTTGCGAAAGATTCGCAACACGTACGAGCTCTTGGCGTCCCTGTTCATACAGGTCCTCTACTTTGCGTTCTAACTCTTCAGCTTGATGCTTCCGTTTTGCGATCTCTGCATCACGCGTATTGATTTGTTCTTCCTTGCGGTCGATGGAATCAACACGGCGATCGAGTGTCTCTTCTTTTTGGAGCAATCGTCCTTCTTGTTTCGTTAACTCTTGACGACGTTCACGAAGCTCTTTTTCGACTTCATTCCGAAGTTTAAAGGCTTCATCTTTCGCTTCGAGCAATGCTTCTTTTTTCGTTGCTTCCGCTGATACTTGTGCACGTTCCACGATTTTCGTCGCTTCTGTTTCCGCGCCTTGAATCTTTGCTTCTGCAATCGATTTCCGCAAGAAGTAGCCTACGATGAATGCGATCAGTATTGCGAGGAGAAGTATGACAATCCAAGTTGTTGTACCCATGGGTTCACCTCCCCTTTACAAGGTGTTTCTTAGTTCATTTCGGTTATTCATCGAAGCTGTCTAAAAAACGTACATCTATATTGTAAGGATAGCACTCGTTCATTGTCAACGAACGGGCGGGAAAGAATTCCTATGTTTTCCTCTTTTCAACAAAAAAAGAGCAGAATCTGAATCGATTCCACTCTCTTTCGACTTATTCTGCAAACAGATCTTCGTCTTGACCTTCTTCAAAGTCAACCGGTTCTTTCCGGTCGACGAGACCGTGATGTTCACGAATCAATCGTTCGACCTCATCCGCAACATCCGGATGTTCGATCATGTATTGTTTCGCATTTTCACGTCCTTGACCAAGACGCTCTGAATTGTATGAATACCAAGCACCACTTTTTTGGACGATATCGAGATCTGTTCCAAGATCAATCAGCTCGCCGAATTTAGAGATTCCTTGTCCGTACATGATGTCGACTTCCGCTTGTTTGAATGGCGGAGCGATCTTGTTTTTAACGACTTTCAGTTTCGTCCGGTTTCCGACGATGTCTGTTCCGTTTTTAAGTGCTTCTGCACGACGGACTTCAAGACGGACCGATGAATAGAATTTCAAGGCACGTCCACCTGGAGTCGTTTCCGGGTTACCGAACATGACACCGATTTTTTCACGAATCTGGTTGATGAAGATGACGATTGTTTTGGATTTGTTTGTCGCACCGGACAATTTACGCAACGCCTGACTCATCAAACGAGCCTGGAGACCCATGTGCGAGTCACCCATTTCGCCTTCGATCTCGGCTTTCGGGACAAGTGCCGCTACTGAGTCGACGACGAGGATATCAACAGCACCAGAACGGACTAATGCCTCTGCGATTTCAAGCGCCTGCTCCCCTGTATCCGGTTGTGATAACAGTAATTCATCGATGTTGACACCGAGTTTGCTGGCATAAGCCGGATCAAGTGCGTGCTCGGCATCGATGAATGCCGCCTGTCCGCCTTGTTTTTGGACTTCAGCAATCGCATGAAGCGAAACTGTCGTTTTACCGGAAGATTCCGGCCCATAGACTTCGATTACCCGTCCACGTGGATATCCACCTGCACCGAGTGCTATATCTAATGTGATAGATCCAGAAGAGATTACGGATACTCTCTGATCTGCACTTTCACCTAGTTTCATGATTGAACCTTTACCAAATTGTTTCTCAATCTGACGTAATGCCATTTCAAGTGCTGCTTTACGATCACTCACGTAGCAGGCCTCCTTTTATTTATCTTACTGAGATTATTGTACTTCTTTTGAGACCGAATAACAAGCATTTTACGAACATTTATTCGCATAGTTGAAAGAAATCATTTTTTGTTCATTTCGTCCGCCAGGCTGATATTTTGAAGGAGCATGAAGTAAGCATCCTTGACGGAACGCAATCTAATCATACCACGGTCGAAGGCCGGATACGTCAGCTCAAGTACTTCCGTACCGCCTGAATGTGCTAACGCACAGTAGACCGTTCCGACCGCTTGACCACTGTTACTCGTGGGACCAGCTTCACCGGTCAGGGCGATGGCAAGATCCGTCTGATAGAGTTTGCGTGCTCCTTCCGCCATGGCAACGGCAACGTCCCCGCTGACGGCAGTCTGTTCGTCAAGCAATGTCTGCGGTACTCCGAGGACGTTCACTTTTGCTGCATCCGCGTAAACGACAGCGCTGCCTCGGAAGACGTCACTCGCGCCTTGAATGTCGGTCAGACCGCTTGCAAAGGCTCCTCCGGTCAACGACTCCGCTGCTGACAACGTCAAACCGGCTTCCCGGCACCGGTCGAGGACGACTTCGGGTAAACTCGTTTCGCCATAACCGTAAAAATGGCTGCCGACTTCGGCAAGGACTTGTTGTTCCAGCGCATCGAGCATGTCGAGGGCGACTTGTTCGTCAAGCGCCTTCGCCGTCAGACGAAGACGGACTTCCGCCAATTCGGCGTACGGGGCGACGGAAGGATTGCGGGCTGTCCGGATGAGATCCGCCAACCGGTCGTTTAATGCCGACTCTCCGATGCCGAAGAAACGTAATGTTCTGGATTTAATCGTTTCCTTGCCTAACAAGTGATCGAAGTGGTCGGCAATGATTCGCTTCATTTCCCGGGGGACACCCGGCAACAGGATGTATTGATGATCCGGCGTCTGAACGGACATACCCGGTGCAAGTCCGGCCTGATTCGTCAGCACATCGGCTTGATCGATGACAAGGGCCTGTTTTCTTTCATTCTCCGTCATTGTACGTCCCCGTGTTTTTAAAAATGCCTCAATCCGGTCGTAAGCCGGCTGATCCACA
The DNA here is from genome assembly GCF_018618835.1 of Exiguobacterium sp. s145. NCBI lineage: Bacteria > Bacillati > Bacillota > Bacilli > Caryophanales > Exiguobacterium > Exiguobacterium sp. s145. The sequence goes on from NZ_JACSMV010000003.1 coordinate 120,298, forward strand.
TGAAGCGTCCGGCCGAGCAGTTCCGCTACGACCTCTTTCGTCAAGTCATCTTCCGTCGGTCCAAGTCCTCCGGTAATGACAATCAGTTCCGCCCGCTCCTGAGCCCGCGTAACAACTTCGACCATCCGTTCCCGGTTATCTCCGACGACCGTATGATAATGCACGTCAATACCACATGTCGCAAGCCACTCTGATAAATACTGGGCATTCGTGTTGGCAATTTCCCCTAACAACAATTCACTTCCGACAGCAATGATTTCTGCTTTCATTTTACATCCCCGCTTTCTTGACTATACGAAAAGACTGTTCGGGTTGACGAACAGTCTTGTTTGATCCAATTTACATGGATTTCGTAATTAACTTAATATTTTTTGAGAAATACTCGACTCCTGAATAAATTGTTAAGACCAACGCCAACCACATCGTGATTTCCGCAAAAGGAATGTTCAGTAAGGCAAATCCGATGTCATGCAGTAAAAAGGCGATGATTGATGTCAACTGGACCCAGGTCTTTGCTTTGCCGGAATTTCCGGCGGCCAGGACAATCCCCTCATCTGAAGCGACGAGACGGAGACCTGTCACGGCGAATTCACGGCATAAGATGATGACGACGACCCAAGCGGCGACGAATTCAAGTTCGACTAAATAGACGAGTGCTGCAGCGACAAGCATCTTGTCGGCGAGTGGATCCATGAATTTACCGAAGTTCGTGACCAGTTTGTTTTTCCGGGCAATATACCCGTCGAGCCAATCGGTGATGGCGGCGACGGAAAAGATCATCGCGGCGACGAAGTGGGAAACCGGCAGTTCTGCTCCTAAGACATCCCACTGTCCCCAGTCTGGATTGATGGCTAAGACGGCAACGAACACGGGAATTAGTAACACGCGTAAGACCGTCAATTGATTGGGCAAGTTCATTCTCGTATCCCTCCTTTTCGGGTTATGTATGCCAGCAGGGCTGACATGAAGAAGACACGCCTTATGGCGTGGCCACTTTCTTCAGATAAATATTTTGAACGAGGAGGGAGCGGTTAAGCTTAAGCTCCTGATTGTTGACGAGAATCCGGTCGATTCCTTTGATGGAACCGATCCGAATCCGAATCACGTCCGTTTTGGCATTTTTGACGACGATAGGATTTGGGTCTGACGCATTGATATGGTCAGGCGCGAGTGCTTGTCCTTCTAAAGACGTGTCCCGTACACCCACAAACGGTGACGGCGAAGCATCTTTTTTAATCCGGATCGATACACTCATTGTACCATCTGCCGGTACTTCATAGGTGATGTCTTGACCGACTGTCGTTTTGACAGCCAACGGTTTCTTCGTTTCTTTTTTAACAGGTTCTTCTTTTTTCGCCGGTTCTTCTTTCGGCTCTTCCGCTGCCGGTGCATCGGCTTCCTCACTTGGTGCGTCACCTTCGTCAATCGTGACCTCACTTTGTTTCGGCGTCGCCGTTTTTGTCCCGTCACCGTCCTGGAATGCCTGGAATCCGTAATACAAGGCAACCCCGATTGCAAAAATCAAGGCAATGATGATGATATTCGGAATCCAGCGTTTGGCGACACTTTTCTTCGGTGCCGTTGATTTGGAATACGTGGCCCGGCGAGACAGCTCAACAACAGGTTGTGCTTCCGGTTCCGGGAGGTCACGTTTGTAGGTCGCAAATACTTCGTCGACATCAAGACCAAGTGCTTCTGCATACGTCTTAATGAAGGCACGGGCGTAAAATGCGCCCGGTAATTGTTTGTAATCGCCTTCTTCAATGGCGAGAATATAACGTTTTTGAATTTTTGTCGTGCTTTGAATTTGTTCGAGCGAGATGCCTAACGTTTCCCGCTGCTCCTTTAAGTAGGTTCCGAGCTCAGTCATCGGTAACACACCTTCCATTTTCAATACTTATTCGAAATTGAACCAGTCGTTCCCGCCATGGGCACGAGGTGGTTCGGTGACAATGATTTCTTCTGTCGAGTTGCGTAATTCAATGATGTAATCAAAATCATCCCACGTGTATTCGCTCGATTTAACAAAAGCATCTGGGTGTTCGACGATTTTCGTAGCCGGAAGTCGCATGACTTCACGTAAAATCTGCCAATGCCGTTCGTCGAAATGGCGCTGTGAGACGAGCGCATCGATGATATAAACATAATCGCCTGTCCGTTCATCATCGAACAATGAAGTCCGGACGGTTTGTTTGATTAACGTCGATGAAAGAAATAACCATTTTTTATTGGCACTTACACTCGCCGCTACGATGGATTCGGTTTTCCCGACACGCGGCATGCCGCGAACACCAATCAACAGGTGTCCGTCTTGTTTACAGAGTTCAGCCATGAAATCGACGAGAATCCCTAAATCCTCGCGGACAAAACGAAACGTCTTGATCTCACCGCTGCTGTGGTCGATATAACGACCGTGTCGGATGGCGATCCGGTCACGAAGCTTCGGTTTACGAAGCTTAATCACATCGATAGTCGTCATCGTCTTTAAGATGGCGGCAAGCCGCGGGATTTGATCCGGTTGCTTCGTTTGAAGCAACATGCCCCGACGCTGGTGATCGACACCGTTAATCGTGACAATCGAAATATGTAGCATCCCCATGAGTGACGCGATGTCCCCTAATATCCCGGGACGGTTGACGTTCAGTTCGTACTCCAGATACCACTGTTCGAATTCACTCACGCGCCCAGCCTCCTCTTCAAATCGATTATCCATCCCTCATGTTAAATGATTTTTTGAAAAATGAAAAGCATTCCCCTAAGCAAATTTCACCGGACTACATCCAGCCGCCGTCAATTTTAAGAACGGCACCGTTCATATATGCTGCGTCCTGCCCCATTAAATAGGTGATGGCGGATGCGACTTCCTCGACTCGTCCGAAACGGCCGGCCGGAATTTCAGCCAATGCCAAGTCCCGGTCTTCCGCCGAAAAGACGGCATTCATCGGGGTCTCGATCCAGCCCGGAGTCACCGCATTCACGCGTCCGTTCATCGCACCAAGCTCTTTGCTGAACGACTTGACGAACCCGAGCTGTGCCGCCTTGCAGGTCGAATAGACGACTTCACCGGCCGCACCAAATTCACCTAACACACTGCTGACGACAACGATCGAAAGCGATGCTGAAAAAGCTTTTCGGCTCGTTAAGGTCTGGGCAATCCGGATCAGGGATTCGACATGCAACGTCATCATCGATTCCACCGAGGAACGGGATTGATCGACGAGCAGCCCGCTGAAGCTGGTCCCGGCGATATGAACAAATCCTTCCACGGACGGTAATCTCTCACAGAATGCCGTCAAGTTCTCCCGGTCAGACAGATTGCCTGTGACGATCTCCGTCGTCACAGGCAACTGTCGTATCATCTGTTCGAGCTCATGCTGTTTCCGGTGGGTGTGAAGGATCAAATCGTGTCCTTCAGCCGCCAATCGTAAGACCGTTGCCCAGCCGATTGCTCCGCTGGCTCCCGTAATTAAAATCCGCATCGGTCAAGCGTACGGTTTAACGATTGAAATCGCACGATTTTCAAGCGCAAACAATTCATCGAACCGGGCTTCGATTTCTTCTTTGGTGATCGAGGCAATCAATGTCGGTAACGTAAACAGATTCGTCCCGGCAAGAGCGTGGCGTGAGAATTGATTGGCGATGAATTCCGGCGAGTTCAGCGACCGCAGGAATTTTCCTTGCATCATGTTGCGTTTGCGGACGACTTCCGTTTCCTCGAACTCGGGCCGGACCGCTAATAATTTTTCGTAGGCCGCGATAAAGCGGTCCGGATCTTCCGTTTCCATTCCGAACGTCGCGAACGCAAATTCTTCCTCACTCGAGTAATCGAAGCTGAACGTATCGTCAATCAAGCCGTCTTCATACAGTTCGAGATACGTGGAGGACGTTTGGTCGAACAACAGATGCAACAGCAGTTCACTTGTCAGTTCGCGGCGCAGCTGTTCCTGTCCGCCGAGGGAACTGTCTTTATAACCGATCAGGACTTTTGGTGTCTTGACGTCGAGTTCGAGTTCAACCCGTTTTTTTGCGACTTCTTGCGGTTCCGTACCGTAATCACGTTCGATGGCCGGACGATCCGTATAATCTTTTTTCGCTTGGTTCGCTTTGATCAAGGCCAGCGTCTCGGCCGGATCGATATTCCCGACGACGAACAGGACCATATTCGATGGATGATAGAACGTCCGGTAACACGTATACAGGTCGTCCGCCGTAATTTGATCAATCGATTCCGGAGTACCGGCAATATCGATCCGGACCGGATGTTTCGCGTACATCGATTCAATCAAACCGAAGAATAAACGCCATCCCGGATTATCCTGATACATCTGGATTTCCTGTGTGATGATGCCTTTTTCTTTTTCGACACTCTCTTCCGTGAAATACGGATCCTGGACGAAGTCAATCAGCGTCTCAAGATTTTGTTCAATCAACGAAGTCGCCGAGAACAAATAAGCGGTCCGAGAGAACGATGTGAACGCATTTGCCGAGGCACCGAGGCGCCCGAACTCCTGGAAGACATCCCCTTGCTCCGACTCAAACATCTTGTGCTCAAGGAAATGGGCGATACCGTCCGGGACATTGACCCATTGGCCATCCTTTTTAAAACGGTTATCGATTGATCCGTAACGCGTCGTAAAAGTCGCATATGTTTTTTCATACCCTTTTTTCTGAAGCAAATACACCGCAAGCCCGTTATCGAGCTGTTCAAAAAATACGGTTTCGTCTGTATCGTGATACGTCAACTGTTCCATTATTCTTCACCTCGCAATAGATAAACTGCCTCGAGTTCAATAGTTGCTGCCAAGCGGACGACGTCCTCACGCGTTGCCGTCTCAATGATGTGAATCTCATCCTCAAGCGTCAATCCGCGCATCTTCGATCCATTTAACCAGCCGATCAATTGTCCCGGCTGATCAAGGATTTGCCGGCGGGCATTGATGAGCATCGCTTTCGTCTGCGTCAGTTCCTCATCCGTGAACTGTCCGGCTTTAAGATCCCTTAATTGTTCGCCGATAATCGTCTCGGCACGTTCCGCCTGCTTCGTTTCGACCCCGGCATAAACGTAAAGCGCACTGTTCAGGGCCGCATAACGTGATGCTGCATAGTAGGCAAGACTCTCTTTCTCACGGACATTCATGAACAGTTTCGAATGCGGGAATCCGCCGAACAGACCGTTGACGATTTGCAGCCGAATCGAATCGACGGACGTCGGATCGACACTGACCCGGTAACCTAAATGCAATTTTCCTTGTTTGATCGGTTGCGTCTCGGACGAACGTTTGACGCCCGCGACCTGTTTTTGGGCCGGAATATAGTGACTGGCTTTTTCATCATGGGAAGGTAAGAACGACAAGGCATCTTCCATCTCATCTTGCGTGACATGACCGACGACAAAGACATCGATCCGGTCCTGTTCGACCATCGAACGATATGTATCACGTAAGGAAACCGGTGTGATTTGTTCGAGTGCTTCGAGTGTACCGAGTGAGGATAACGATACCGCTTCTCCCGGTGCCATCAGTTCGAGCAACCGTTGCTGGGCAAAACGCATTTTGTCATCGTATAACGAACTGATCCGCAACGCATGCAACCGTTTTTCTTGTTTGACGAATTGTTCCCGGAATCCGCCCTCTGTCAAATCCGGATAAAAAATCATCTGTTCCAGTAAATCGAGCGCTTCCTCGAGCAACGTCTCATGACGTACTAGATCCCCGCGGACGACATCCAACTGGAACGAGATGACGTGTTCTTCCCCGAATTTCGAGGCATCGGCGTACAGACCTGCATCATATAAGGTTTCAAGCGGTTCACGCAACGCTTTCATCGACGGATAGGCCGCTGTCGACTTCTCCATGATATACGGTAACAGAGCACGGCTCGTCAGCGTTTTTTCTTCGAGTGGTGCTGAAAACGTCACGAGGACCGTCGTCGTCTTGAATTTATCGGTCGGAACGAGATGAAAAGTCGTTCCTTGTTTGTTCCACGTTTGAAATGACTGACTCATGCTTCTTCATCCTTTCGTTTAAACACATGGGCACTGCGTAAATATTCGATATCCGCTTTTTCATTGACCGCATTTTCGTAACGGGCCGCCGTAAAGAAGAAATCACTTAGACGGTTGATGAATGGTAACAAATGATGTGCCTGTTCGACATCAATCATCGCCCGTTCGACACGCCGGCAGACCGTCCGCGCCACGTGCAGGCAGGCTGCGGCTTCCGTGCCACCCGGTAAGATGAATTTATCGAGCGGCGGAGACAGTTCCGTCAGACTGTCAATCCAACTTTCCAAATCTTCCGTCGCCGTTAGGCTCAGACGGGATGCTTTCGGTTCAACATACATCAAGTCACTCCCGCAATCGAACAAAACGTGCTGAATGACCGTCAATTGTTCCTTAACCTCGATGGATGTCGCTTTTGTGCGGGCCAGTCCGACAAAACTGTTCAGTTCGTCAAGCTCCCCCATCAGCGTAATCCGGACATCATTTTTTTTGACGCGTCCCCCGACGAGCGACGTGTCTCCCTCATCACCTGATTTAGTATAGATTTTCAATCGACTCACTCCTATAGCGAAAGGAAGCGAATCATAAAGTTCGCTTCCTTTGTTTTTTTGGTAATTGAATTCGGAAAACGGATCCTTTGCCCAGCTCACTTTCGACCTGAACTTCCCCATCATGCGACCGAACGACGTTTGCGACAATCGCAAGACCGATTCCGGTTCCCGTCTTGCCGCGTGTCCGGGCCTTGTCCGCCTTGTAAAAACGGTCAAAGACGAACGGGACATCTTCTTCCGGAATACCGTCCCCTGAATCAATTACAGATAAAGATATAGTTTCCCTATCTTCCGTGATTTCAATCTTGATTTTCCCATCTTCTGTATACCGCAACGCATTTCCAAGCAGGTTCGTCATCACCTGATCCATTTGGTCTGGATCAGCTTCAAACTGAACGTCGGGACCGGTTACTTCAAACGAAACCCGCTTTTCAAGCCCCATCTGCTTAAACTTCTTGACCATCCGTTTAGCGAACGGAACGGCATCGATCGGTTCAATCCGCTTTTCCTGATACCCGGCTTCCATCCGTGCCAGATCCAGTAAATCGTTGACAAGACGGGATAGGCGTTGCGACTCGTCATAAATGATTGACGCAAACTCTTTTGTCGCCTCGTCACTTTCCGTCATGCCGTCGACGATCGCTTCCGAATAACCTTGCAGCATGACGAGCGGCGTCCGCAGTTCATGACTAACGTTTGCGACGAAGTCAGCCCGCATCTTCTCCAGTTGCTGGGCTTCCGTCATATCGCGCAGGACAGCAACGGCTCCGATTTGTTCTTCCTGCTCAAGTAGCGGACTGACGATGATGATGTAAAAGCGGCCTTCCCGTTCAAAGGAAACCGTCATTTCTTTTTCTTTACGCATGACCGTCTGGAATAATTCAATCAACTCGTCCGGAACTGGACCACCCGCAAGGAACGCTTCCGCCGGCGGATTGGTCGCCAGTAACTCCCCTGATTCCGAGAAGGTCAAGACACCGTCCGCCATACATCTTAGGATGGACGACAGCAAATGACGTTCCTTATCAAGATCCGTGACATACTGATTGAGTTGACTGCTCATTTCGTTAAATGCCAGCGCCAAATCACCAATTTCATCGCGCGAACGCTGGGTCAGGCTTTGATCAAACTTTCCTTCCCCCGCTTCGACGACCGCCTGGCGAATCGTCCGGAGCGGTGCCGTAATACGGGTCGACAGGAAGAATGCAAAAACGGTCGTTCCGATGATCGCGAGCAACACACACAGCTGAATGATTTGTCGTGCCCCTTCATTCGCCTGTTCGATGTTCGTCAATTGTTCAATCAAATACATCGTCCCGCTACCGCTTTCCGTAATGAACGGAGCACGGTAAGCAAGTGCCGCTTTCCCGTTAAACGTTTCATAGTTCCCAATCGCCGTTTCCCCTTCTTCGCCGTCAACGGCTTTCCAGTTTTGACGTTCGAGCTCCTTGATGATCCGCTTGGCTTTTGCTTCCGAGATATTCGTCTCGACCGTATTGTCCTTCGACGTCGCAATCAAGGTCGCGCCGTAAATATCGGTAATCTCGATCGCGGTCGCCGATCCTTCTTCCAGTCCGCTGTGGGCTTGAAAGACGGTTTCGACCTGCTGACCGAGTTTCGCAAGATGACCGCGTTCCTGTTCGATATGAAACGAATTGAAAAATTCGAGTAATAAAATCGTCAAGGCAATCAAGACGACGGAAACGAGCAATAAAATCGTCCCCCACAATTTAATGACGACGCTCTGTAACCATTTCATCGTCAGGCGGGATTATTCTCGAACTTGTATCCGACACCCCAAACCGTCGTGATCATTTGGGCAGCATTCGGAGACAGACGGTTCAGTTTTTCACGCAGTCGCTTGACATGCGTATCGACCGTCCGTAAATCGCCGAAAAATTCATAGTTCCAGACTTCTTTTAATAACTGTTCCCGCGAAAAGACTTTATCTGTCTGCTTGGCAAGGAAATACAGCAATTCATACTCTTTTGGTGTCAGATTGACTTCCTGCGATTCAACCGTGACGCGGTGGGCATCATTGTCGATCGTCAAGTGCGGGAAGACGATGACATCTTTTGTTTTCGCATCCGTGTGCAGGAATTTCGTAGCACTTGCCCGTCGCAGAATGGCTTTGACGCGGAGCACGACTTCCCGCGGACTGAACGGTTTGACGATATAATCGTCCGCGCCCATTTCAAAACCGTGGACCCGGTTCGTCTCTTCCCCTTTTGCCGTCAGCATGACGATCGGTGTCGCTTTCGTTTTACGCAGTTCTTCACAGACCTGCATGCCATCAAGCTTCGGCATCATCAAATCAAGTAGAATCACATCATATTCTGTTTCAAGTGCCATCTCGAGAGCCGTCTCTCCGTTGTCGGCTTCTTCAATCGTAAAGTTCTCACGTTCGAGATACATTTTTAATAAACGCCGAATCCGTTCTTCATCATCGACGACTAAAATACGCGCTTCTTCTGACATCAGTTGATTCCTCCCATGAACTAATCTGTCTGACTCTATCCTACTACTCTCCTAGTATACTATGAAACAAAAGAAATAGCGTCTCTGACCGCGGAAATCGGTCGCGTCTGCTGAAAAAAGGATGGACAACGGAATTCATCTTCCGTCGTCCATCCTTAAATGATTATTCTACTATTCGGTTTCGTTGCTTACGCGTAAGAGTGAAGTCCGGCAACGACCAAGTTGACGAAGACGAGGTTGAACATGATGACGGCAAATCCGCCGACACATAACCACGCTGATTTTTTACCGATCCAGCCGCGCTGAATCCGCATGTGGAGATAGAAAACGTAAAACAGCATCGTGATCAAAGCCCATACTTCTTTCGGGTCCCAACCCCAGTAACGGCTCCAGGCCATCTGTGCCCAGATCATCGCGAAGATCAATCCACCGAGAATGAAGACCGGCAACCCGATTGCAATCGCACGGTAGCTGATTTCATCCGCCGTCTCAAGATCAATTTTACGGGCAATCGGTTTGAGGCTTTCAGCCAACCGTTTCCGGAGAATGACGAAGCGGAGCAGAATGTACAGCACCAATCCACCGATCAACGACCATAAGACCGTATTGACTTTGTTGGCATTAAGGAAGTTCGGTAATTCAATGACAGCACCTGAGCCGGAAATGATTTTTCCGTTTTCAGGACCGGTCAGAACCGGCATCGTATACTCATGTTGCATCGTCGCTCCGTTTTTCGCGACGTATTCAATCGTCGAGTTCGTTCCGAGTCCGTTGAACAACAATCCGACCAGGATATAACCGACGACACAGACGAGTGAGAACATGACGACTTCAAGCCACGTCCGTGTTTTCGATTCTTTGTTGAAGTCGGTCGCATGGATCAGGTACAACAGTCCGGTCGCAAAGCTGACCGCAAGGATTCCTTCTCCGAGCGCTGCCGTCGTCACGTGGATTTTCAACCAGACACTTTGAAGTGCCGGAATCAACGGTTGGACTTCGTCCGGGAACATCGACGCATAGGCGATGACAAGCAAGGCAACCGGCATCGCCACAAGTCCGAGGACGTTGTTGCGGTAAATACCATAAACGATCAGGAAGCCAAGTACCATCATCATTCCAAAGAATGTCGTGTACTCATATAAATTCGACACCGGTACGTGCCCGGCACCAGCCCAGCGTGTGAAGAAGTAGCCGAGTTGCGCTGCAAATCCGACGATGGCGAGTGAAAAGGCAATTTTCCCGGAACGGCTTGGTCCCTTTTTACCGCTTGTTGCGACGGCAAAGAACCCGGTACTGATCAGATATAAGATAAAAGACGTCAGCAGTAAATTACCGCTTAAACTAAGCAGGTTCATTTCATTTCCCCCTCTTCCCGCAACTTCTGGCGGTCTTCCAGTTGCGGAAGTCCCACTTCAGTCAAGGCGAGATTGACTTCTTTTTGAAGTCCAAGTGCATTTTTATTCGTAAATCCGGCAATGTTAATCTGCCCGTTCCGTTCTTTTAACCAAAGTCTGCGGTGCGGCCAGTACATACCGAGTAACAGCCCGACCATGAAGATCATACCGCCGGCAAACAGGAATGGAAGCGTCAAATCTTTTTTGATCCGGACGCCGGAAATGTTCGACAGTTCTGTACCGGCGAAGCCCATCTTGTATTGGTTCTCATCGCCGCCGACATTCAGTTTAATCCCGATCAGACTGCGCTCACCTTTCGGATGTTCCGGTGATTTGATCGTAAAGACAAATGCCGGATTGACCGGACGCGACGAGTTCGTCGTCGGTTTTCCGTCTTTAACGACAAAGTCCGGCAGGAAGTCTTTTAGTTCGACATCATACCCGTTCTTTAATTTGTAAGTTTCCTGCGGGTTACGCAAGTCGACTTTAATCGTATCGACGACTTTGCCTGTTTTTTGATTCTCGATATTAAAGGACATCGTCTTGAACTCCGGATCCGCTGCATATTGTTCCTGGAAAACTTGATAGTTTCCGAACTCGAACGGCTGGTTGACGGCGGTCTCACCGGATTTAACTTTTTCAAGTTTCGGTTTGAAGTCTTCCGTCATTCCGGTTTTTTTATACAACGTCATCTGGGTATCATAGTTTTTCGGAACACTTCCGCCGGCGCGTTTCAACGCTTCTCTGAATTTCTCAGGCTCTTTTGCCGGATCGTAAAACTCAATGTTAAACGAGTTGTTTTCGAGATAATACTTGTTGTCCGTCGCTTCGACCGGCAGCGTTTCGCCTTCACGAATCCACATCAGCTCGTCTTCGTGCATCCCAGGAACAATCCGTAGCATCGCTCCACCAAAGAACAAGACAAGCCCGATATGATTGATGTATGGACCCCAGCGGCCGAAACGTTGTTTCTCCGCAAGCAGTGCGCCGTCTTGTCGGCGGATCTTATACCCTTTTTTCTTCAGCAACGGTTCAATGGCATCAATCTGTTTAACCGTCCCAGTCGCTTCAGCGCCAAATCGCTGACCGCCCATAAAACGGTCGGACTGGATGACCGGTTGTTTCTTCAGCGCGCGATACAGCGGGAAGAAACGGTCGATCGATACGATGATGATGGATAACAGTAATAATGTGATTAAGCCGATATACCACCAGGATTCAAATAAATTATGGAAACCGAGGGCATAATAAATTTCACCGGCCGTTCCATATTCCTTCCCGTAAAACTCTTCCGGCGGAACTGCTTGCGGAATGTACATTTCCTGCGGGAAGATGGTTCCGACGCCGCTTGCGATGATGATTAAGCCGATCAGCCATAAGCCGACTTTGACGGATGAAAAGAACGTCCATGTCCGGTCGATCCACGATTGATTTTTTCGTTTTGAACGAAGCTCGGCTTCCTCATAACGCATATCCAGTTGCTTATACTCCTGCTGCATCATAAATTCCCCCTCGATGCGTTACTCGTTTGCTTTTTTAATCATTTCTTCTAACTTCGCCTGGTCAATCTCACCTTCATACTTTTCAACGACCTTACCTTCTTTGTTGATGATGAATGTCACCGGCAGGTTGTAGATTCCGTATGCTTTCTCAACGGCACTGTTCGTGTCCATCAAGACCGGATAATCGGTTCCCCCGATTTCCTTGATGAAACTCGATACGCGGACCGGCGTCTCACCGACGTTGACGGCTGCAAAATTAACACCTTCTTTTTGCATCATCTTGTAGTTGTCGTTGATCAACGGCATTTCTTTTTTACACGGTTCACAGAATGTACCCCAAAAATTGAGTAAAAGTCCTTTGCCTTTGTACTCGTCCATCGTATGTTGTTTTTCTCCATACAAATCAACAAGTGCAAATTCCGGCGCATCATCTCCGGCCAGGACTCGACCGTCCTTATCGCGTGTCGCCTGATCGACAAACTGCATGATGACGACCGCACCGGCGAATAATACCATCGTCATGATCATTAACCGCCAAAATGAACGTTTTTTCTTCTTTTGCTTCGCGGCTGCTAGCCGCTCATCCGGGTTCTGATTCGTTTTTTTCATGTTGCACCGCCTCCAACCATATTGTACTTGAAATCGCTTAATTGTTGACAGAATGTGAAATACGTTAATCGTTTTGTCACAAACAAAGAAAACTCAACCCGCAGGCTGAGCTTCTCGCTTTACAAATTAACGTTTTTTTGTGTTCTTACGTCTTTTCGTAGGGGCAGCTACCGGATCCGCCAGCTCACGCAATTGATTGACTTCTTTTTTCGAAAGTTCACGCCAGTCGCCTGATGTTAATCCAGCAAGCGTCAGGAAACCAAACTGTTCCCGCTTCAACTTGATGACCTCTGCGCCGAGTGTTTCGACCATTTGTCGGACTTGGCGGTTATGGCCTTCATAGATGACCATTTCTAAAATTGCCGTATTCTTTTTCTTATCGATATCACGCATCTCGACGCGTGCTTTACCGGTTTTGAATCCGTCCGGTAAGACAACACCTTTTTCGAGACCTTTGACATGATAGTAATCCGGCACGCCTTTGATTTTGACGATATAACGTTTCGGTACTTTGTATTTCGGGTGAAGCAAGAGATTCGAAAACTCACCGTCGTTCGTCAGGAGCAGCAAACCGCTTGTGTTGTAATCGAGACGGCCGACCGGGAATACACGGTGACCCGGTGGGACGAGATCAACGACCGTTTTACGGCCTTTGTCATCTTCCACCGTCGAAACGACACCTGTTGGTTTATACAGCATGTAGTAGACGTGTTCTTCCCGTTCGAGTTTGACGCCGTCGACTTCAACTTCCGCACGTCCGCCGACTTTCGTCCCAAGTTCCGTGATGACTTTCCCGTTGACTTTGACGCGTCCTTCTGTGATCAGTTCTTCTGCCTTGCGTCGCGATGCGACACCGGCTTGGGCAATAATTTTTTGTAGACGTTCCATTAATTTATTCTCTCCTCTAATGACGGTTCATTCCGGAAAAACAAATCCCCATCCGCTTCGAGTGTTTCTTCAAACTCGAGCGGCGGCAACTCTTCGATACTGTTCAGTCCGAAGTGATCCAAAAAATGATCCGTCGTTTTATACAATTTAGCACGCCCGACGCCTTTCGCGCGTCCGGCTTCATCAATTAATCCTTTTGCACTTAACGTGTGGATGACACGCTCCGTCTTGACACCGCGAATGACTTCGATGTCCGCCCGGGTAACCGGCTGTTTATAGGCGATGATGACGAGTGTTTCCATCGCTGCGCGTGACAGGCTGTCTTCTGCCAGCGATCCAGCATATGCCTGCACATACGGCGACATCTCTTTGCGGGTGACCATTTTGAACACACCACCGGATTCGACGATTTGCAACACCCGTTCCTCCGCTTCAAATGTCGTCTGGAGTGCATGTAACTGTTCCCGGGCCGCTGCCTCACTGATTTCAAGAACTTGACTCAGACCACGCGGATCGATTCCATCGTCTCCGACGACGAATAATAAACTTTCAATGATTCGCTCATACGCCAATCTGATTCTCCTCCTTCACTAAGGCACGCAACAGGATATCGTCGCTCATTTGCTCACAGGCGACGACACGTTGTTTGACAAGTTCAAGTACAGCCAGGAAACTAACGACCAATTCTTCGACGGTCGGTTGTTCCGTGAAGAAACCAAAAAATGTCGTCCCTTCATTGGCAAAAACATATTCCGAAACATGAATCATCTGTTGTTCAAGCGTCCGTTCTTCCCGTTTAACGGTTTTCGAACGCCGTACTTTCCAGGCGACGCGTTGACGCATTTTCTCATAGGCACGCAACAAGTCGCTAAAAGACAAGTTCCCGCTAAAATCTTGATTGTCCGGATCGAGATACGTCATCAAGTCTTCCGGCTGTTTTGAAAACAGTTCCAGCCGTGCTTCTTCCTTTTCTTTTAAAACAAGCGCCGCTTCTTTGTATGCTTTATATTCAATCAGTTGCTGAATCAACCCTTCACGTGTCGGATCCTCTTCAAAATCCGGAACGTCTTCGAAATCCGTCTGTTCGACAGGTAACAGTTGTTTACTTTTTAATTGCAGGAGCGTCGCTGCCATGACCAGATATTCACTCGCCACATCAAGTTCGAGATGTTGCATGGCCCGGATATAGGACACATACTGATCCGTCACGATCGAAACGGAAATGTCATACAAATCAATCTCCAGCTTACCAATCAAATGCAACAACAAATCCAACGGGCCTTCAAACGCATCCATCTTTACACTGTATGATTCCATGATTCTCCCTGCCCATCAACGTTTTTTGCGCCTTAGTATACCACACATCACCTGATTTCGACTATGCTATATTAAAAGGAAAGGAGATCAATCCATGCATCCGATTGAACAATTTGCATTTGAATTCAATGTCCAACAAGACTATTTCGAATGCCACGAAGTACTCGAAGAACTGTGGCAGGCCGGTCAACGACAAGATGAATCCCTCGTCGCATTGATTCAGCTCGCCGTTGCCCGCTACCATCATCGCCGGGGAAATGTATCCGGGGCGATGCGGACCTATCCGAAAGCTTTCCGAAAACTCGAACGCCATGCCGGATCACTCGCCGGTCAAGGAATCGATATCCCACGCCTGCTCGCTTTACAACCATTGTTCATGCAACCCGACTATACGCATATTCCGTTGCCGCTCGCAGATGGTCTCGAACAACGGGTCAACAGTCTGCCGATTGAACCGGTGCAGGATTTATCGTTCTTGCGGCATAAACATCTGTTGCGCGACCGTCAGGATGTCATCACGGCACGACAGACGGCTCTTGCGGCACGCCAAAAAAAATGAAAAACCGGTCCGTAACTTACATGGACCGGTTTTTATTGATTTTTCCACTTTTCAACAAGTCGACTCGTTTCGTCCGTTGCACCCGTAATTTCCATCCGCAGCATTTTTTCGGCTGCATCCAGTAAGATATACGACATCCGTTCTCCGCGGAACGATGGCGACAAGGCGATATGTTTCAATTCAGCGTGGCCATCCACTAATTGAAATCCGATAATGCCGATAAAATCTTCATCCTGCTTATAGAGATACAACTGTTGATTTTCATCTTGTTCATAGGTTTGAACCGTTTCAAGCAAATACTTCGGATCCTTCACTTCACACGAAAAAGCGATTAACCCCATCGCGGTCCGTTCATTCAACTTTTTATATTTTACTAGCATCTGATTCTACACCTTCCTAGTTTCAACAACTCTCAGGAACATGATCAACTGAGACTTGTTTATTCTACACCTTCTCGGCTCGAATTGCTTCATTTTTCGTGAAATCAAGTAAAAAGACGGCTTGATCCATTTGAAATCCCACCGTCTTTCCCTTACTTCGCAAACGCGACCCCCCTGTCACGAAACAGGGAGGCGGGCTCTGACATTATGCGCTTTTACCGACTGTCTGATTACTTCGATCCTTCGAGGACGCGGATGAATTCCCGCATGTAATCTGGCAAATCGGGCGGACGGCGGCTCGAGATAATATGTCCGTCGACGACGACGGGTTCATCATGCCACGTTGCGCCGGCATTCGTCATATCGTCCTTGATTCCCGGTGTGCTTGTGACGTTGATGCCTTTTAAGACACCGGCTGAAATCAAGACCCATCCGGCATGACAGATTTGACCGATCGGCTGTTTCGTTTCGTTAAAATGACGGACCATCGTGAGGACCGAGTCAAACCGGCGCAGTAAATCCGGTGACCAGCCGCCCGGAACAAGAATCGCATCGTAATCGGCCGGATTGATTTCGTCAAACGTTTTATCCGACACAATCGGAACACCGTATTTTCCGATGTATTTTTCACCGGCTTTCTCGCCGACAATGTCGACCGTCGCCCCTTCTTCGCGTAACCGGTGGACCGGGTACCACAGTTCTAAATCCTCAAAGTCGTTACTGACGAGTTGAATAATCTTTTTTCCTGCTAACCGCATCATAAATCGCTCCTTCATTTTTCAGTTCTTGTTGTCAATTCCCGTATTGGGCGAAAAAAAAACTTCCCTTCTTTAATCAAAGAAGGGAAGAAATCACTTACGCTTCAACGCGAATTTCTTTAATGCCAGCGCCTTGTTTCATTTTTGTCGCATGTTCAAGACCTGATGTCACTTGTCCGAAGACTGTGTGAACGCCGTCGAGATGCGGTTGCGGCTCGTGAACGACGAAGAATTGGCTTGACCCTGTGTTACGACCTGCGTGCGCCATTGAAAGCGAACCGGCTTTATGCTTGTGCGGGTAAGATGTTGATGTTTCACACGGAATTGTTTCACCTGATCCGCCTGTACCGTTTCCGATCGGGCATCCGCCTTGTGAGACGAAACCAGGAATGACACGGTGGAAGTTCAATCCATCGTAGAAGTTCGAGTTCGCAAGGTTCTCGAAGTTTTCTGTTGTGATCGGTGCATCGTCGTTAAACAATTCGAACTCAATTTTATTACCGTCTTCCAGTAAGATATATCCTGTTTTTTGCATGTGTATACCAACCTTTCGCGCTTTTCAGCTGTGGTGTTCGCCGCGGCATCCGCGGCTCCGTTACCTAGTGTATCAAATCTTCGTAAAAAACGCAGGTTTTTTACTCACTTCACTGCGGATTCGAGAATTTCAATCACGACACTTTCACCCGCACTGACCGCTGCCTGAATCCCGTTCGGTAACGGGAAGACCGGATCGGTATGCCCGAAGTCCGCATTAAGCACAATCGGGAAGTCATAACCGCGGGTCGCCCGCAACAGAATGTCCTTCAGCGGGAATTCCGGATCAAACTCGACTTTACTGTGAAAACGTCCGACGACGATCCCAGAAATCTTGTCATACGCTCCGAGATGACGGAGTTGCGTAAAGTACCGGTCAATCGTCTCCGGCGTTTCACTTTCGTCGTCTTCAAGCATCAGAACCGCCCCGTCAAGCGACGGCATGTACGGTGTCCCGGCAAGCAGCAGCAGTGTCCCGAGATTGCCGGCAACGATTGGTCCCGTCCCTTCACCTGTACGGGCAACGACATAGCCGTCATTCGCGACGTGTGTTCGTCTCCGGTCATCATTGACGTCCCAACGCAGACCTTCATCCGTCCATTCATCCGACGCTTCGATTGGACCGATCGGATCCGTCTGCATCAACGTTCTTTCAAACCATTCTTTTGTATAGTCATCGAGACCATGCAGTTGGCCAAATTGCGGTAAAATCGCCGGTCCGACAAATGTCGTCAAACCGGTTTTCGTCTGGATGCCGGACAACAGAGCCGTAATATCGCTGTATCCCATAAAAATTTTCGGATTAGCTCGAATCAAATCGTAATCGAGTTCATCAAGCAGTTGATGCGAGTTGAAGCCGCCGATGGTCGCAAAAATCGCTTTGACATCCGGATTTTTGAATGCCATATGCAGGTCTTGAAGCCGTTCCCCGATCGTACCCGCCGTATGACTGTGAACCGCTGTCGCATTCGGCATTAAAAGGACCTTAAAACCCATCCGTTCCAGTGTTTCAATCCCCCGTTGCAGACGACGCGGTACATAAGCTGCGACCGCAGAAGCCGGCGAAACAATCGCAATCGTATCGCCGACTTTTAATTGAGCTAGTTTCATCTGTGTTCCCCCCTTACATTCTTCATTTCACTATAACAAAAAACAACCGACTGGGAAAGGAACCCAGACGGTTGTAAGAAAAAACCTTATTGAATGACAGCGTGGACAAGCGGACGTGCTTCCGGTTTTGTCTCGCTGATGTGATACGCGTGATCCATTTTCTCGATGGCTTGATCGAGTGTTTCTTTGTTCGAACGGAGTGTCGCGATGACATCACCGACTTCGACTTTATCGCCGACTTTTTTGAACAGGGTAACACTTGCTGCGTGATCGATGACATCGGTCTTCGTTGCACGACCGGCACCGAGGATCATGGCTGCGACACCGACTTCATCCGCGATGATTTCCGAAACGTATCCTGCTTTCGATGCGACGAAATCTTTTTCGAATTTCGTTTCGAGTGCTTTTGTCATATCGTCGACGAGTGACGCATCGCCGCCTTGTGCCGCGATGAATTTCTTGAATACGTCAAGTGCTGCTCCGTTCGCGAGACGTGTCTCGAGATCCGCGTACGCTTCGTCAAACGTCGGGTAGAATTCCCCGAGGACTGCCATGTGTGACGCAATCGTCAAGGCGATGACTTTCAAGTCACGGACATCTTTTCCTTGCAGGACTTCAATCGCTTCCTTGACTTCGTTCGCATTTCCGATTTCATTTCCGAGCGGCTGATCCATGTCCGTAATGACGGCAATCGTCTTCCGGTTCACACTTTTACCGATCGACACCATTTCTGTCGCGAGTGCTTTCGCGTCTTCAAATGATTTCATGAACGCGCCTGAACCTGTTTTCACGTCGAGGACGATACTGTCAGCACCGGCTGCGATTTTTTTCGACATGATTGAGCTTGCAATCAACGGAATCGAGTTGACCGTTGCTGTCACATCACGTAATGCGTAGAGTTTTTTGTCGGCAGGTGTCAGGTTGCCTGTCTGACCGATGATGGCCATCTTGATGTCGTTGACTTGAGAAACGAATGCTTCTTCCGACAATTCCACATCAAATCCAGGGAACGCTTCGAGCTTGTCGATCGTTCCGCCTGTGTGACCAAGACCGCGTCCGCTCATTTTCGCGACAGGAATTCCGATTGACGCGACGAGTGGTGCAACGATCAGACTGATTTTATCGCCGACGCCGCCTGTTGAGTGTTTGTCGACTTTTTTACCGTGGATACGGGACAAGTCGATGACGTCACCCGACTCGACCATCGCCATCGTTAAATCCGCGATTTCACGGTCTGACATGCCTTGATAGAAAATCGCCATCGACATTGCTGACATCTGATAATCTGGAATATCGCCGTTCGTGAAGCCTTCAACCATTGCTTTAATATCAGCAGTCTGTAATTCGCCGCCGTCTCGTTTTGTTGCAATCAAATCTACCATACGCATAATAAGTTCCTCCTCATGGGGTCGTTCGTATTTTTCATCAGTTTTTGATGCTTACATTTTTTTAATCGAACCACGGACAAGTGACAGGAAGTGGGCGCGGACGCGTTCCGTCGTCTCGATGACTTCATCGTGATGAAGCGGTTGATCGAGAATTCCGGCTGCCATGTTCGAGACGCACGAAATTCCGAGCACGCGCATATCTGAGTGACGGGCCACGATGACTTCAGGCACTGTCGACATCCCGACGACGTCTCCGCCGAGTAAACGGGCAAGTTTCACTTCTGCCGGTGTTTCGTATGTCGGACCTGTATTGCCGAAGTAGACGCCTTGACGGACGTTGATGCCGAGTTCGTCAGCCGTTTCCTGTGCAAGACGCAGCAATTCCGCGTCATACGGTTTTGACATATCCGGGAAACGCGGACCCATCTCATCGACATTTTTGCCGATCAGCGGGTTTGTCCCGAAGAAGTTGATGTGATCCGTGATCAACATCAGATCCCCCGGCTCAAATGCTTCGTTACAAGCACCGGCTGCGTTTGTGACGATCAGTGTTTCGACACCGATTGCTTTCATGACTCGGACCGGGAATGTCACCATCTCCATCGAGTAGCCTTCATAGAAGTGGAAACGTCCTTGCATCGCAACAACCTGTTTGCCTTCCAGCGTACCGAAGACGAGTTGTCCGGCATGGCCTTCCACTGTCGAGACCGGGAAGTTCGGGATATCACTGTATGGAATCGCAATCGGATTTTCGATGTCGTCAGCGAGGACACCGAGTCCAGAACCGAGAATCAAACCGATTTCTGGTTTCGCCTGCATTTTGCTTTCTAAATACGTACGTGTTTCATTCCAGTTGACTGTCATCTGAATCGCTCCCTTAAAATTAAAGTTCTGACAAGAAACTCTTTCCGTGTGCCGGCATCTTCACGTTGAAGTTATCGGCAACCGTCGCTCCGAGATCGGCAAACGTTGAACGGATACCGAGATCTTTCGCAGCTCCGCTTTTCGAATAGACCAACAGCGGGACGTATTCACGCGTATGATCAGTTCCAGGATGGACCGGATCATTTCCGTGGTCTGCCGTGATGATCAACAGATCATCCTCTTGCAGGCGTTCAAAGACTTCCAGCAAGCGGGCATCGAATTCTTCCAGCGCCTGACCGTATCCTTGAGGATCACGACGGTGACCGAACAACGCATCGAAATCGACGAGGTTCAGGAAGCAGAGTCCTGTAAAGTCACGATCGAGTTGCTTCACGAGTTGATCCATACCGTCCATGTTTGATTTTGTCCGAATCGCGTCTGTCACACCCTCACCATCGAAGATATCCGCAATTTTACCGAGCGAGATGACATCGAGTCCGGCTGTTTCCAGTTCGTTCATGACAGTCCGGTCAAACGGTTTCAGCGCATAGTCGTGACGGTTCGACGTCCGGACCCATGCTCCTTGCTCGCCGAGGAACGGACGGGCGATGATCCGGCCGAGCATGTAAGGGTCGTCGCGGGTAATATCACGTGCATATTCACAAATCCGGTACAGTTCTTCGAGCGGCACGACTTCTTCGTGTGCAGCGATTTGCAGAACCGAGTCAGCAGATGTATAGACGATCAATGCGCCGGTATCGACGTGTTCCTGTCCGAGTTCATCGAGGATTTCTGTTCCGGATGCCGGTTTGTTCCCGATGATTTTCCGTCCCGAGAATGTTTCCAGGCGACCAATCAAATCTTCCGGGAATTTCTCAAACACGCGGAACGGCGTATCAATCCGCAAACCCATGATTTCCCAGTGGCCTGTCATCGTATCTTTACCGGCCGAGACTTCTTCCATCTTCCCGAAAGAAGCAATCGGTGCAGCATCTGCAGATACACCTTGAACCGGTTCGATATGCGACAAACCAAGCTGAGCGAGATGCGGCATATTCAGACCATTCCGCTGTTCTGCGATATGTCCCAGTGTATGCGCACCAAGATCACCGAATTGTTCTGCATCCGGTGCTTCTCCGATTCCTACAGAATCCATGACGACTAAAAATACACGTTTGAATGATTGAGCCATATTAAAATTCCTCCTATATGCTTATTGCTTATTACTAAAATAAATCCCGTTTGAATTTTCCCGTAAACGGACTAGACAAAACACCCTATTTGTCTGAAGTCAGACCTTTTGATGTTAAAACCATCACGCACGTGGATGATGGTTCTTATAGACATCATGTAGTCTGGCTTTATTGACATGGGTATACATTTGCGTCGTCGATAAATCGGCATGTCCCAACATTTCCTGAACGACACGTAAATCGGCTCCGTTCTCGAGAAGGTGGGTCGCAAACGAATGACGCAAGACGTGGGGCGTGATGTCTTTTTCAATTCCCGCTTCTTTCGCCCGGCGTTTGATCATCTTCCAGAAACCCTGACGCGATAACCGATCGCCGCGACTGTTGAGGAACACATAATCCGTTTGCCGTCCTCCGAGACTGTTCCGGGCCAGCTCAAGATAAACCGAGACGCTGTCGATCGCCGTCTGACTGATCGGAATAATCCGGGTTTTGTTACCCTTTCCAAGACAGGACAAGTAACCGAGTTCAAGTTGCAAATCACTCAGCGTCAGTTGTAACAATTCACTGACACGCATACCGGTTCCGTACAGCAATTCAAGCATCGCTGCATCACGCCGGACGAGCGGGTCATTTCCGACGACTGAGTCAAGCAGTCGGACGATATCGGTTTGACTCCAAACCACCGGCAGTTTTTTATCCGGCTTCGGTAAATCAAGATGACGCGACGGGTCGTGACGGACGATTTGACGTTCCACCAAAAACTGATGAAACGATCGAATCGAGCTCGTCGACCGCCGAACCGTCGACCGTGATTTTTGCGCCTGTAACAAGGATTCAATATGAAGGACGATCTGGTGGCGGGTGACTTCTTCCGCTGACGAAATCCCCTGCTGTTCAAGCGTCGTCAAATACTGGTTTAAATCATTTCGATAAGCAGCTGCCGTGTTCGCTGACATCTGCCGTTCAATTACTAAATAGTCGATAAATGTCTCCAGTTGTTGCCTCACTGAACTCATCCTCTATCATTAAGAAATCGCTTACTTTCCCATCATATCAAAGGTGTAAACCGTTGTGAAGAGGTCTGACCTATATTTTTCAAAAAGAAAAACCGCCCTCTTTTAGATGAGGACAGTCAGACGGTTTGTGTTTGTGATTGCTCCAGTGCTTCACGTGCATGCCGCTCCTGGCATACCCGGCATACACCATGGAACGTCAAACGGTGATCCTTGATTTTAAATTGGAAACGCGTGACGACTTCTTTTTCGACTTCTTCTAACATATCATCCAAAATTTCCTCGACGGATCCGCATTCGATACAGACGAGATGATGATGCGAGTGACTCGCACCTTCCTGCCGTAAATCAAATCGGGATACGCCGTCTCCGAAGTTGACTTTATCAACGACTTCAAGCTCCGTTAATAATTCAAGTGTCCGGTAGACCGTTGCAAGTCCGATGTCTGAGTTTTTTTCTTTGACCAATAAAAAGACATTTTCCGCACTTAAATGGTCCGACTCATGTTCCAGTAAGATCCGTACGGTCGCTTCACGTTGGGGAGTCAGCTTATATCCTTTACCGCTCAGCTGTTTTTTAATGCGTTCAACACGACTTTCCATCATAGCGCCCCCTTTGGTCGAAACTGATGGTTTTATCATAGCCGATAATCTGTGGTTTTTCAAATTAAAATGATTATCAACTGAAAATCATTCGCTTTAGAATGATTTTAATGTACGAATGTGCCAATGCTGAATCGCCATGATCGTTTTCGCATCGACAATCGTCCCATTCGCTACAAGTTCAAGCGCCCGTTCAAGTGTCAACGTCTGGTTTTCCAAAAACTCATCTGCATCCAGCTGACGCTCTCCCGCAGTCAAACCGCCTGCTTCATAAATATGTACGCGTTCGCTGCAAAAACCAGGAGCTCCGTAAAAATCAAACACGTGGTTCAGCTCAGTTGCCGTGTATCCCGTTTCTTCTTTCAGTTCACGCCCTGCGCACTCTTCCGGATTTTCCCCTTTTTCCAACTTTCCGGCCGGGATTTCAATTGACAATTGCTCGAACGCTTTCCGGTATTGCTCAACGACCAACAAATCTCCTTTTTCATCAAACGCGATGATGGCGACTGCACCGTTGTGATAGACCAGTTCGCGAATCGACGTATTACCGTTCGGCAGACTGACGACATGTTTCTCAACGTTAAATACTTTTCCTTCATAAATAACTTCGCGCTCTAGTGTTTTTTCTTCCATCCTGAACACCTCTTCTAATCGGATTTCTTCTCTTTCACAGTATGCCTGTTTTTTGATTCTTGATGCAAGTCTGTTTCTTTTCTATTGCAATGCCCATTCCGTACAAATCCACCCGGGAACATCGTGGATCAAATATGCTAAACTGATACACAGTAGCACCAGTCGAAAGAAATGAGGGATTGATATGACATTAGGTTTAGGTACGATGACGATTTTAAAACGCGGTCAAGAGGAAGCAGCCGAAATTCTCCGGACAGCGCTCGACGAAGGAATCGTTCACTTCGATACGGCGGATGTCTATGCCAACGGCGCAGTCGAGTCATTGATTGGACAGACATTTTCACCGGAAGACCGCAGCCGGATCTTTTTAGCTTCAAAAGGCGGCAACCGGATGAATGACACCGGGACAGGCTGGACGTGGGACCCGAGTTACGACTACCTGAAAAAAGCATGTTTTGAGAGTCTGAACCGTCTCGAAACACCGTATCTCGATCTCTATTATGTCCATGGCGGAACGATGGAAGACGATCTGGATGCCTCGATTCGTGCCATGAAAGACTTGCGGGAAGAAGGACGCATTAAAGAATATGGAATTTCGTCCCTCCGTCCGAACGTCATCAATTATTGGCTTGACCACAGTGACTTCAGTTATTTGATGACACCGTATTCGCTGCTCGACCGCCGGATCGAGGAGTTATTGCCGCGGCTGCAAGAACGTAACATCAAACTCGTCGCCCGCGGACCGCTCGCGAAAGGTCTTCTGACGACGGAAAGCATGTCACGTCTTCAATCGGTTGACCGGTTTGAACAATATGACAAGGAGCAGCTGGAACACGTCCTGTCGACGTTACAGGATTATCCGCTCCCTGCAATGGCTCTGCAGGCCGTTGATCAACAAGCCGATATCGTGTTGCCCGGCGCATCGAGCGTGTCGCAACTGCAGGCGAATCTGCAGGCGATGCGGGAACCGTTGACTGCTGAACAGATCGCACATGTTTTGTCGCTTCTGCCGATTCATACGTACACAGAACACCGGTGAGGTTTGAATATTTTATCGGAAGGGAAACTTCTTCTTTGTAACGTTATTACAGAGGAGGAGTTTTTATCATGTCAAAAATTTTAATCGTATCTACAAGTGCTGACGATATGAACGGTCACAAAACCGGTTTATGGTTCGAGGAGTTTGCTGCTCCATACAACCTGTTTAAAGAAGCCGGTCATGATGTCACGGTCGTTTCGGTCAAAGGCGGCGACGTACCGATTGATAAAGCTTCAATGGTTAAAGAAATCCTGCCTAAATTCCAGGAAGCACGCCGTGCCCTGCACGATACGACGCCACTCGCAGACGTCGATCCTGCTTCATTTGACGCTGTTTACTTCCCGGGCGGCCACGGAGCAGTCGTCGACTTCCCGAACAACCCGCTCGTTGCCGGTGCCATCGAAGCGATGGTCCGAAAAGACGGCGTCGTCGCGTCAGTCTGCCACGGACCTGCTGCCTTTGCGCATGTCACGATTGACGGTAAACCGTTCGTATCAGGTCGTCAAATCAACGGCTTCACGGACGAAGAAGAAAAATCAACAGGACTCGAAGACAAAGTTCCGTTCTTGCTTGAAACTACATTACGCGGTGAAGGGGCAACCTTCCTGACTTCAGATGCCGGAAAAGAATTCGCTGTCATCGATGGTAATGTTGTCACAGGTCAAAACCCTGCTTCAAGTGAAGCCGTCGCTAAGCTTGTCATTGCTAAGCTCGCAATCGTCTAACTTAATCCTGCAAGCAACAAACCCCTTTTCGGTACAGATACCGAAAAGGGGTTTTTGTTGTTTTCACTTTACGGTAAAACCCGTTCATACGCTGCGATTTCACGACTCAGTTCTTCAAGCTTCTGTTTTTGTGTTTCGTACTGTGGCGAAAGCTTGAGATGCTCCTGCTCTAAACTCGTTTGTTCCGCCGGAGTGAAGGCACGGGGAACAATCCGTTCCCGACGGTACCACCGTTTCGGAATAATCGTCGGTTGCGGACCCGATTTCAAAAGCTGATCGACTTGATCGTAGGCTGAACGAACTTCTTCAAACTGATCTTTGACAGACGGATGTTCCTGACGCAATTGTTCGAGACGTGTCGCGACGAACGGTTGCGACTTCAACACCAGCTGTTGTTTAATCGATTGTTTCAGAATCTGTTTGACTTGTGACCGTTGCACATCTGATTCAGCTTCGTCTGCTACGATTTCAAGGTTCAACTCTCCCGCTTCATCTAAAATCTGTTCCATTTCCTCAAACGACAACCAGACCAACTGTTGCGTGACAAACCGGTCAATTACTCCGGATTCTTCATAGTAGTCACCGATTTCTCCGCCTAATTTTAATTCTGCGACAGCGTAATGGACTTGATGTTCAATCATCTCATCCGTGACTTCATCCAACCATTCTTCATAATCCGTAAATACACTCACGTTCGTAGTCCTCCTCTAATCCCGTTACAATTCATTTACTGTACCATATCGTCTGTCTCAAATGCTCTTTTGACGACGCAAAAAAACAATCCCCTGTTTTGACAAAGGATTGATGATATCACCGTATGGTTCAGACATTCGCCTGACTTTTCTTTATTTCTTCCATCGCCCAGTCACACCAGTCGAGATAATTCAGCATCATGCGTAAGCCGTATTCACTCGTCAAGGTTTCCCCGAGCGTTGCCCCGTTTTCTAAATGATCTTTCCGCCAGACCTTCATCATATCGACGGCAAACTGGTGATGCCGCTTCGATTCTTCCAAATACAAAATCGCTTCATCCGGCGGCAACAGATGCAGCAAGGACACCCGCATCAAGTTTTCATCTTTCATCTTCGGCTTGAACTCACTTGGCGCACGCAACCAGGCGACAAGTGCCGTTTGACCTTCTTCCGTAATCGAATAAACCTTTTTATCGGGTAAGTCTTCTTGGACGATGTACACACTGGTCACAAGCTGATCTTCTTCCATTTTCAACAATTCACGGTAAATTTGTGTATGATGCGCCGTCCAAAAATGGGTCATCTGCTTTTTGAACGTCGTACTTAAATCATATCCGGTCGCTTCTCCCTGAGTTAGCAGTCCGAGCAATGCAAATCGTAACGCCACTGGCTGCACCTTCTTTCATCAAATGTATATATTGTTAATTATCTCAAAGAAATGCCCATTATGCTACTTTTTGCCTAGCTTTACCGTAAAAAAACGAAAGGACCGTCGCATAAAAATGCATGACAGCCCTTTCGTTATGTCTGTTGGACACGATATGCTTGAATTCCTTCATTCACACGTCTAAAGTAGGCAGACGGATGCGGGACGAATTGATCGCGGCGGATGATTTCTTGATCCACGGTCTGAAACGTTTCTGCTGTCTCGTCTGCCAGCCGGGCAAACTCGGAAAATGGTAAGGCAATCAATCGACTGACTTCTTCTGTTTGCAACACGTAACGTTCGAGCGGCATCGATTCATCCGTCAGGAACAGATGGACACGTTCACGATCTTTTAAGTCCCCGAGTATCAACTCTTCCAAGAAGACGCCCAGTGGAAACAGTTGCTCAAACTGCCGGACGAGACCGATCTCTTCTTCGAGTTCGCGGATTCCGTCCCTCGGCGTCTCACCTGCGAGCAAATGTCCGGCAGCCGTGATATCAATCAGCCCCGGGAAATCTTTTTTCTGTTTCGCCCGTTGTTGTAAGATCACGTGGCCTTCCTCATGATTGATGACAAAACAATGAAACGTCTCATGCCACAATCCCTCTTGGTGGATTTTCTTACGGGTTGCCGGATACAGCGGTTGACCGGTGGAATCAACGACCATCAACTGTTCTGATTCGCTCATCGCAACACCTTCGAAGCTTGATAAAACCGCTCGCCGACCGTATACAATTCAGCAATCAAAAAGAGGATCGCAATCCAGATGATGGCGCTTGGAAACAGTAACATCGCAGTCAAAAAAAGAAATCCTTCCGTCCGTTCGACAAGACCCGGTTGATACTGGAATGACTTAAATCCATAATTTTCGCTGACCGCTCCAATCGCAAGAAACATCGTCATACCAATTACGAATGAGGCGACGAGTAATAAAATGACGACTTGCGTCTCCGGAAAACGTAAGGCAATTCCGATCAGAACGGATAATTCCACAATCCGGTCGAGCACTAAATCGAGAATCGTCCCGATCGGTGTCGTTTTTTCCCGGCGTGCCATCGTTCCATCGACGACATCGAGTGCTCCGGACAGCCATAATAATAAAATTGCAATTCCCGTCATATCGTTATACACAAAGAAACCGGTCGAGGCACCGATGATGCCGGAAATGATGGTGACCTGGTTGGCGGAAAGCCCCATCTTCTTTAATAAGGTCGCCATCTGCTCAAAAAGGGGCTGGACGACTCTTCTCGCGCGTGTATCTAACATGCTACCCCTCCTTCCTCACAAGATAAGCTGTCACGTTTTCGAGGAACGTCTCTATCGTTTGAACAACAAGACGCTCACCTGTCTCGCGTTCGACTTCATAAAAACGAACACCGTACTGCGTCAGCTCTTTCGTAATCGTAACATGTTCCTGTAATCCATTCGTCGGTCTTAAGACCAACTTCACTTCCGATAAAGGATACCAATCACCGTCCAGGTACACGCCGTCTCCGAAAAACGGACTTTTTTCCGCCAATTTAACCGGATGTCCCTGATCAATGATTTGTCCTTGTTCCATTACGTAGACATAATCCGCCATCGCCATCGCTTCCTCACGGTCGTGCGTCACAAGTAACGTCGTCACGCCTTCGGCGACCGTCAAGCGCCGGATTAGCGTCCGCAGTTCGCGGCGGCGTGGTAAATCGAGACTCGAGAACGGTTCGTCGAGCAACAGAAAATTCGGACCGCTGGCCAACGCCCGGGCAAGGCTGGCCCGTTGTTGTTCTCCACCGGACAGTTCATGGACAAAAGCATCTGCCCGTCCGGCTAATCCGACTTTCTCCAACCATTGTTGCAAATCCCCATGATGACCTTTTGCCATACCAAGACGGATATTTTGACCGACCGTCAAATGAGGAAACAGTAACGGACGTTGAAACAACATTGTCACACCCCGTTGATTCGGAGCGGCATGTGTCATATCGATCTCTCCGAAACGGATGGTTCCGTCCGATACTTTCTCAAGACCTGCAATCAATCGCAGCAGTGTTGTTTTCCCGCTTCCGCTCGGACCGACCAAAGCGACACATTGCCCCGACGTAATGCGTAAATCAACGCCCTGCAAGACTTGTTTCTGACCAAATCGTTTATTGACGTGCTGAATCGTAACGTCCATCTAACAGCCTCCGAACTAATCGCACCCATGCTTCGAGCAGCATGAGTTGCACAAAATAAATCAAAAACGGTAAAACAAGCAGCCAGATCGTCGCTTCTTTCGCTGCAATCAAAGAATTTCCGGAATACAGCGGAAACGCTTCAAGCGCAATCATTTGAACGACACCGCCTCCGATCAGGGTGACGAGTGCATATTGGCTCAAGGCAATGACCGTTACGAGCAGAGTGACGGATTGGATGGCAGAACGCATCATCGGGCCTGTCAAAAAAACAAATCGTTTTATACGGCTCGGTTCAATCAACACCATCTGTTCCATCATCTGTTCCCCCAGTGCCTGAAACGCATTCGTATAGATCCGAATCGTATACGGTAACGTTGGCAGCAGTAAAACCAGCAACACTCCGACAAATTGATCGGCAAGTCCTAACCGGATCCAGGTCAGATAAAGACCAAACGACAATAACAAAACCGGTAAAAAGAGCGGTAAACTGATCAATAGTTCCATCGAGCGGATGAGTAGTCCCGCGCGAAACGCAATTGCCTTTCCAGTAATATAGCCGATCGAATGATTGAGCAGCGTCAAGGCAACAATCATCGAAATCGTCGTTGCCAAGGTTTCAAACAACCGCGGATTCCAAGTCCAGGTGGACGGAATCAATCCGAACAACGGAACGAGGATCAGGAATCCTGTCACTCCTGTTATGATCCGTCTCCTCATTCGATCCGCCCCTTACTGATCCGTTCCGTTAACGGACGAATCATTCGTGTGAACAGCAATAACAGCAAAAACAGAAGGCCGGTCAAGAGGACACTGATGGCAAAGGCTTCCGGTTGACGCGACAAATCGCCCTGCGTATACAAATCAAACGTATAGACACCAATCAGCTTCGGATACGTCACACCGAGCAATGCCGGGACTTCGTAAGCAAACAAGGTGAAGGCAAAAACGATAAAGGCTGCTTCCAGAACAGGAAACAGTAAAAATACCCCTTTTCCGTGCCAAAACCGTTTTATCCGTGACAAACCGAGCATCAATCCCAGTTCTTCATAGCGATGGTCGAGACGCCGATAGACCGGCAGTAAATAGAAAAAGACAAACGGTATTTCCTTGTAGAGATACGTCAAGATGATACTAAATTGATTCACCTCGTGCGGACCAATGACCGGGAAATCACTCAGGTAAAGAATGGCTAGATAGGCTGCACCAAGATGGGGCAAAAATAACGGGACGGCCAGAATTTGCGCAGCCCATCCCGTCTGTTTCGCAAAAAATCCGGCCAATCCTGCCCCGATCAATACAGCCAGTGCGGTACTGCTGACTGCGACATAGAGACTGATGCCGACACTTTCCAAAAATACCGGATCTGCGGACAATTGCTTGTAATCTCCCCAAGTCGTCATCGAAAGACTGATGAACAGACCGTATCCGACCATGCCGACAATCAGCAGCGTTGCAGGCCAGGCATTACCGCGCCACACGTTCCGGCCAGTCTTTCCGAATCATATCAAAGATGGCCGGATCCAGTTCAGCACGGACTTTCCCCTCAAATGCCGCCGGTTTCGGCGTCGATTCCGCTGCCGGAACCTCTTCAAACGCCTGCTGTTCCTTCTGGCTTACCATCGTCAAATCGAGGCTCGTCCCGTCTCCCCAGTAAGTGCCGTCGAATTTCTTAAGTTGGGCGTCCGGTGACAATAACGTGTTAATCGTAACGAGTGCTCCATTCGGATTCGGTGCGTTAAACGGAATCGACAGGAAGTGGGTCGATGCGATGGAACCGTCTTTTAAGATCAGCGGACGTGTTTCTTTCGGGAATGTCCCTGACTTCACTTCCTGTTCCGCCCGTCGTTCGTTAAAGCCCATCGTGAAGGCGACACTTCCTTTGGCATACAGTTGGTCCAGCTGAGCGAGCGTCTTCGGATACGTTTTGCCTTCTTTCCATAAATAAGGCTTCAATTCGTTTAAATACGCCCATGTTTTCTTAAAGTCCGCTTTCGGGTCCTTTAACGTCTCTTTTGACTCGAGCCCATACATGACGTGGCGGACAAACGCATTCCCCGTAAAGTCCGTCACTTCCGGATACGTGAATTTGCCGGGATTTTCTTTGACCCAGCTTTTGAGTTCCTGCAAGTCTTGGGGCGGATTTTTGACACTGGCTTGATCGTAGTGGAACGTGTATTGAACTTTTCCCCACGCGGCTTCGAGATGATCCGTCGGTGTTCCGCTGTCCGATCCTTGCGCCTGCGGATCGACGTATTTCATGTTCGGCAACACTTTTGTGATTTCACCGTATAACAAGCCGTCCTTTTTGGCGTTCCGGAAGTTGTCGCCGTTAATCCAGACGACATCGATGACACCCGTTTCTTTCCCGGCTTTCTTTTCCGCCCGCAGTTTTTGAATCAAATCGGCTGTTTCAATCGGAACCCGCTTCAATGTAATCTTGTGCTCTTTTTTTAATTTTGGCGCCACGTATTCATCGATATAGGCGTTGATCCCCTCATCGCCGCCCCACATATACATCCGGACAGTCGTCGCATTAGCGTCTTTCGCAATCGACGTATAGGACGATCCTAATACTTTTTCCTGAACCGGCGCTGCCGGAGAGGCACATCCGGCAAGGAGCAGTCCTGTTGCTGCGATGGCAGTCATCTGTTTTATCATGTGTGAAAATCCCCTTTATTTTTTATCGAAGCCTGACTTCCCGAGCCATTCAATGACCCGCGGAAACAATCCATAGGCCTTTGCCGAACCTTCCATCCAAAACGGCGCATTCACCTCGCGTTTTTCCCGGACCATGGCCCGCGTCACCGTTCGTGCTAATTTTTCTTTTGACAGGACGATGTTCGCAACGTTTTTTTCGTATTTCCGGCTGAGATCCGCCCGGACAAAAAATTCCGTCGCAATCGGTCCCGGATTGACCGTCATGACATGAAGACCCTGCGGCTTCAGTTCGAGACGCAATGCATTTGAAAACTGATATAACGCTGCTTTCGTCATGCAATAAATGCTCGATTTCGGTGTAGGTAACTTTCCGGCCTGACTTGCCACGTTGACAATCATGCCGTGCGGACGAAACAGCGGAAGACAGGCTTTCGTCAACCGGATCGGAGCCAAAACGTTGACCCGGTTCATCGATTCAATGGTTTCAATCGTCGTGTCCTTCAAAAAACTGAACTCCCCAAACCCGGCATTGTTGATCAGTACATCAATCATGCCATACCGGTCGGCGATTTGATCAGCCAGACGCTCCGGTGAATGTTCTAAATCGTAAACGATGTATTCCGCCTGAAGGGTTTTCGCCATCTGTTGGAGCCGATCTTCCCGCCGGGCGACTAAAATCAAATTTGCCCCGTGCCGGTTCAGCTCGTAAGCGAGTGCTTCCCCAAGACCGCTCGAGGCACCGGTCAAGACGACCGTCTTATTGATGAGATTCATGCGCACTGCCCTTTCTCGTATACCGTAAAATTCCGTCTTGTTTTTCGACAACGATCTGTCCGCTGGCTACAAGGTAGTCGAGACGAGCTTTCATCTCACTCATGACAAGCGGGAACGATTTCTTCAACCGGTTCCCGTACGTCACTTGCGCAAGCTCAAACAGCGTTTTTGAACCTGTGATATGCTTCAGCAACTGTTCACCGCGCGCTTTCCGTTGTAACAGACGTTCTTCGATTAAAGACGGAACATCGCGAATCGGTTCGCCGTGCCCTGTATAGGCAATCTGAATCTGTTCGCCCTGCAGTTTACGGAGGGAGCGCATGTACGCGAGGACCGGTCGTTTCATATCCGATTGATCTCCCGGCTGCGGCTGCTCCAGCAACGGATTCGGTTCGACGCGCGCCAACAGATGATCGGCTGCAAACAGAACACCCGATTGACTGAGAATGCCGATTTGATCGCTCGCATGCCCCGGCAGTTCAATGATCCGATACGCGCCTGACGCCGTAATCGCATCCCCTTCCTGCAGGACATAATCGAGTTGTCCTTTGCCAAGCCATTTTAATGCCGATAAGTAACTCGGTAAAAGTGCCCGTATGTCGTCCGGTACTCCGAACGACAAGGCCAGCCGCTGCAGGAAGTCATCCCCTCTGCTCAAAAAGGCTTGGTCTTGTTCTAAGTAGGGACGCAGTCGCGCATGTCCATAAATCGGAATCCCCTGTTCAGAAAAACGGTAGGCAAGCCCCGCGTGATCCGCATGGTGGTGAGTCACGATCACTTTATCAAGCATCGAAACCGTCAATCCGATTTTTTGAAGACCGTCCTGCATCGCTTGCCAGGCTTGTTCCGTATCCGGACCACAATCAATTAAAATATTTTCCGAATCGGTCCGTAACACATAACAATTGATATCTCCGACCGGGAATGGTGTCGGAATCGGTAAAGTAAAGATTTCATCCTCTTGTCGCATCGGTAAACCCCTCTTCTCTCTGGATGGTTTCCTTCATTATAGAGAGAAAGAAGCGGCAGCGGCAAACTTTGTCGCCCTCAAACCGTTAAACCTTTAAAAAGAATACGCAGGATACTGTCCGTTGGATGCAAAAAAGCGACCTTTCCGCAGATTGAAAGGTCGCTTTGATCAAACTATCTTATTTTAAGTTAAGAACTGTTAATTTATCACGTGTCATTGAAGCGAGGCTTCGTCCGACACCTTGAACGCCAAGACCCGATGATTTAACGCCGATGAACGGGAAGTGATCGGGACCACGTTCCGTCCGACCATTAATTTGGACAGAACCTGTTTCAAGCGCATCCGCGACACTGAATGCTGCATCGATGTTTTCCGTGAAGACACTTGCTTGAAGACCGTATTCCGATTCGTTCGCATACGCGATCATTTCTTCAACCGAGTTGACACGAATGACAGGTAAGACCGGTCCGAACGGTTCTTCCCATGCAATTTGCATATCGCGTGTCACATGGTCAAATAATGTCGGCTCAATCAAGTTAGCGGTCCGGTTGCCGCCTGTGACGAGTGTTGCGCCTTTTTCTTTCGCATCTGTAATCAAACCTTCAACGAAGTCAGCTGATTTTGTATCAATCAACGGCACGACAACACTTTCGTCTTCCGGTGAACCGACTGTCAGTTTCGCGATCCGGGCTGACAATTCTTCCACCAACGCATCCGCCTGTGGTTCAAGAACGAATACCCGTTTGATGGCTGTACAGCGTTGACCGGAGTACGAGAACGCACCGCTGATGATGTGATCTGCCGCTAATGATAAATCGGCATCCTCAAGAACGAGCGCCGGATCTTTTCCGCCGAGTTCGAGGACGAGCGGAATCATCGCCGACTGACGTGACAAGTGTTGCCCTGTCGCTGTCCCGCCTGTGAACGTAATCATGTTAATTCCCGGATGCGCTGTCAAATAATCGCCGATGACCGAACCGCGTCCTGTCACGAGATTAACGAGACCTGACGGTAATCCTGCTGCGACAAGCGCTTCAACCATCAACGTCCCACTGATCGAACCTTGTGTTGCCGGTTTGAAGACGACGGCATTTCCTGTCATCAAGGCAGGGGCCAGTTTCGCAGCTGCCAGATTGACCGGGTAGTTAAACGGCGAAATCGCAAGTACGACGCCGAGCGGCGCTTTTTTGATGATAGCGATTTTTTTCGCACTTCCGCCCGGGAACGAGTCCCCTTGCATCATTTGACCGTCAAAACGAAGACCTTCTTCTGCTGTGTAACGGATGATTTCTGCCGTCCGTTTGACTTCTTTAATTCCGTCAGCAAGTCCTTTACCGACTTCACGCATGATGACTTCGCCAATCTCGTTCGCACGCTTTTCAAGTTCTGTTGCCCAAGCATGGAGCAATTCAGCGCGTTTATTGGCAGGGACTTTCGCCCATTCTGCCTGTGCTGCCTTAGCAGATGCGATTGCACGATCTACTTCTGTTTTTGTCATCGCTTGAACACGACCGACTGTATCTTCTTTATAAGGCGAAGAAATTTCAATGGTTTCATTGGATTCACTTTCCTGCCATTGCCCGTCTAATAAGTATGTGTATGTTGTTGCTGTAGTCATTCCACTCGACCTCCATTTATTTTTTCTCTCTCACTTCAGTGTGTGGCTGCATAGCCTATTGTAATCAATTGGTCAGACAAATGCCAAACTTTTTGCTTAACATAAAATGAAAGCGATTTCAACAACTTTTTTATTCTTTTTACGGTGGAAGAATTGCTTTTTTCTGCCGATAACTAGTCAGAAGTGTAGTGCAGGATGGAAAGGGGCTCGATTACGTGTACAATCAACACGATATTTTATTAGAAGCTGGAACAAATGAGTTGGAAATCGTTATTTTTCATTGCGGACCTTACACGTTCGGCATCAATGTCATGAAAGTCCGTGAAATCATCGTTCCGTTACCGATGACACCACTCCCCGGCACACCGGATGCCGTCAAAGGTCTGATTGAACTACGCGGTGAAGTCATGACGGTCATCGACTTACCGACGGTCATCGGTGTCGCCCATGAGGAAACGACAGATGACCGGTTGATCATCTGTGAGTTTAACGGTGAAAAAAGTGTCCTCCGCGTCGATTCTGTAACGGAAATCCGCCGTATTTCGTGGGAACAGATTGATACGCCGAATGAACTCGCCCGAGGCATCGAAGGATTAACGAATGGTGTCGTTAAGACGGGAGATAAGATGATCATCTTGCTCGATTACGAGAAAATTGCGCTCGAGCTGTCACGCAAGGATATCTTCGCCCGCGAAGAAGGCCGTCGTGTTTCGCCCCGCAACCGCTCCAATAAAACCATTTGGATTGCGGAAGATTCGGAAATGCTCCGGACGTTAATCATCGAAACGCTGGAAGAAGCCGGTTATGACGGCTTGAAGTGGTTTATCAACGGCAAGGATGCGTTCGATGCGTTTGAGGCAGGCAGCAACTGTGATCTCTTGATCACCGATATCGAGATGCCGAAAATGGATGGACTGCACTTGACGAAACGATTACGTGAAGATGACCGTTACACGGATTTACCGATCGTTGTCTTCTCGTCCTTGATTTCGGATGACCTCCGCCATAAAGGCGAGTCTGTTGGTGTCAACGCCCAGATTACAAAGCCGGAAATCGGTCGATTGATCGAAACCGTCGATACATACGTCCTGTAATCACTATTTTCCTAAACAAAAAAACCGTCTCCTGTCTGATCAGGAAACGGTTTTTTTAAATCTCTTTTATTTTAAACAAAATCACTGTTTTTTTTCGAGAAATACATTCAGCCAAGTTTTTCTGAACCCTGTCATGCAGTCTTCAATCCGGGTTAAAACACCGGCCGCATTCTCGACTGAGCCTGTCTCAGCCTCTTTTTCCAGCAATTCAAAGTCATCCGCTAAGTCATCCGCCGCAACGGAATAGGAGGCACCCTTAAGTAAATGAGCTAATTTTTCTGTCTGTTCGGCATCTTTTGCTTCGACCGCTTCCTTTAATTCCGGAAATTTCCGATCAAACTGGGCAATATACGTCTCACCGATTTTTTGCAAGAATACGTCATCGCCGCCGGCAATCAAACGCAGTTCCGCTAACTTCTTTTCATTAAAAAAAGGCATCTTTTCCCCTGGGCTAACCTAAAATTTTGAGACAATATAAAACACCTTCGGAGTGGTACACTTTTAAAAAGTACTAATATCGGAGGTGTTTTTGCATG
>NZ_JACSMV010000021.1:0-54495 GCF_018618835.1 Exiguobacterium sp. s145
CCCGTTCCCATGCCGAACACGGAAGTTAAGCACTTGAACGCCGAAAGTAGTTGGGGGCTTCCCCCTGTGAGGATAGGACGTTGCCAGGCCAGTAAGAGACCGATCTGCATTTTGCAGGTCGGTCTTTTTGTGTACCCTAAAAAGCTAAATGTTTGCATTTCACTTTTAAGATGATTACTATTAAATCAAACAATAGTCAAAGATGGTCAGAGAGGTGGTGCCCATGCAAAACATCACAGATATCATCGAAGCCTATTTAAAGCAGATTTTACATGATGAGAAAAAAATCGAAATCAAACGCCAGGAAATTGCAGAACGATTTGATTGTGTACCCTCACAAATCAATTATGTCATCAACACGCGTTTCACGATTGAAAAAGGGTACTTTGTCGAGAGTAAACGTGGTGGCGGTGGGTATATCCGCATTCAAAAGATTGTCATTTTAGATAGTCATGATCTGTTAGACGAAATTAGTCGGTGGGTTGGAAACGATTTGACCGAACAAGCGGCAGAAGACTATCTAGTTCGTTTAATCAATGAGCAACTTTTGACACGACGGGAAGCGATTTTGATTCAATCGTTGCTACAGAAGGAAAGTCTACCAATGGCACTTGAAGATCAACGTCGGATGCGGGCTCATTTGATGCAAACCGTCTTGCAAACCATTAAACGACTGTGACACGGGAGGAATGTGTATGCGTTGTCAGCGGTGTGGTGAACGGGAAGCTGTCGTCCGTGTCAAACTTCCACAAGATCAAGAAGGAACCGAACAAATCCTTTGTTCGGTTTGTGTAAAAGAATTGGCAAAAGCCTATCAAGAAACCGCTTGTCCTTCATGTGGGATGACACGTCAACAACTTTTACATTTACGAAAAGTTGGTTGTGCAACATGCTATTCGTTTTTTAAAGAAGAAGTCGACGGGATGATTCGTCAGTTTCAACACGGTCATACGAAACATTACGGTTCACGTCCTGAAGAAGAGTCGGTCGAAAAACGTTTGGTCCAGCAGTTGAGTCGACTCAGGGAACAGTTGAATCGGAAAATCTTATCGGAAGACTATGAAGAAGCAGAAATCATCAAACAACAAATTGTAAATGTGGAGGAGGATTTGCGCCATGTTTGAAGAACTCTTGACGCAACCTCTCAGTCAAAAAATGGATCAGCAGGCACCTTACGATGATATTGTCGTTTCAACCAGAATTCGGTTAGCACGTAATGTAGCCCACTATCCATTTTCGACAAGAATGACAGAAGATCAGGCAAATGCGTTAATCAATGAAACTGAGCGTCAACTATCGGGGTTGAAAGGTTTTCAATTTGGACGGGTTGACCAAGTCGATGCTTTAACCCGGACTGCTTTAGTAGAAAAGCATTTAATTAGTCCGGCGCTGGCGACACATCCACGGACTGGACTTTTTATAAGTGAAGATGAACAGATCAGTGTCATGGTCAATGAAGAGGATCATTTCCGCATTCAAACGCTTTTACCGGGTTTACAGCTGGAAGAAGCATTTCGGGTTGCGAAGCAGGTCGATCGTTTAATCAGTGAACGCTTTAAGATTGCTTTTGATGATACGCTTGGTTATTTGACGACCTGTCCGAGCAACGTCGGAACAGGTCTGCGGGCTTCAGTCATGTTGCATTTACCGGGACTTGTCCTGACGAATCAAATCCAAGGGTACATTAAACACTTGCGGCAGCTCGGTTTTGCGATTCGTGGGCGTTACGGTGAAGGAAGCGATGCTTCCGGCCGGATGTTCCAATTGTCGAACCAACGGACGCTTGGTGCCAGTGAAGACATGTTGATTACGGATTATCAATTTGCCGTTGAAGCATTAATTGAAGCAGAACAAGCAGCAAGAAAAGGATTATTGGAGACGTATCAAGAAGAACTAGAAGACCGGCTTTACCGGTCATCCGGAATTTTACGATCGGCCCGACTGATTACGGCCCGTGAAGCAACGGAACGTTTATCCGATGTCCGGTTAGCGGACAGTCTCGGTTTGGAGGTCGAACTTCCGCCGAACTTGTTCCATCATTTGCTTGTATCGCTACAAACAGGTTTTCTACAAAAGCATTTCGGGAAACAATTAACATCAAGAGAACGGGACATCGAGCGAGCGACCATCATTCGTCAGATGTTAACCGAACAGACAAACAGGGATCACACACAAGGAGGTTTTGCGTAATGATGTTTGGACGATTCACAGAACGTGCTCAACGCGTACTCGCACTTGCTCAAGAAGAAGCGGTACGTCTTGGTCACCATAATATCGGAACAGAACACATTTTACTCGGACTTGTACGTGAAGGAGACGGGATTGCGGCGAAAGCCTTAACAGCACTCGGACTCAGTTCAGATAAGATTCAAATGGAAGTTGAAGCTTTAATCGGTCGCGGTCAAGACGGTGCGACAACGATTCACTATACACCACGTGCCAAAAAAGTCATCGAGCTTTCGATGGATGAGGCCCGTAAACTCGGTCATTCGTATGTCGGAACAGAACACCTTCTACTTGGTTTGATCCGTGAAGGAGAAGGCGTGGCAGCACGTGTATTAAACAACCTTGGCATCAGCCTCTCGAAAGCACGTCAGCAAGTACTTCAATTGCTTGGCAACAGCGAAACGACAGCGAATGCGTCACAAGCAGGATCTGGCGTCGCAACACCGACACTTGATGGTCTGGCACGCGACTTAACGCAACAAGCACGGGAAACACGTCTTGATCCGGTCATCGGTCGTTCAAAAGAAATTCAACGTGTCATTGAAGTCTTAAGCCGCCGGACGAAAAACAACCCGGTCTTGATCGGAGAACCCGGTGTCGGTAAAACAGCCGTCGTTGAAGGTCTTGCCCAACAAATCATCAATAATGAAGTGCCGGAGACATTACGGAATAAACGTGTCATGGTTCTCGATATGGGGACACTCGTCGCTGGAACAAAATACCGTGGTGAGTTCGAAGACCGTTTGAAAAAAGTCATGGATGAGATTCGTCAGGCTGGAAACATCATTCTCTTCATCGATGAATTGCACACATTGATTGGTGCCGGTGGAGCAGAAGGTGCAATCGATGCTTCGAATATCTTGAAGCCGTCACTTGCCCGCGGAGAACTCCAGTGTATCGGAGCGACAACACTCGATGAGTACCGGAAATACATCGAAAAAGATGCGGCACTCGAACGTCGTTTCCAACCGATTCAAGTAGCTGAACCGACAACGGATGAAGCGACACAAATCTTGTTCGGTCTGCGTGACCGTTATGAAGCGCACCACCGTGTGACAATCACGGATGAAGCGATCCAAGAAGCCGTTACACTCTCGGACCGTTACATTTCAGATCGTTTCCTACCGGATAAAGCAATCGACTTGATTGACGAAGCGGCTTCAAAAGTCCGTTTACGTTCTTATACAGCACCACCGAACTTAAAAGAAGTCGAAGCGAAGCTTGAAGGTATTCGCAAAGATAAAGATGAAGCCGTTCAAAGCCAGGAATTCGAAAAAGCAGCCAGTCTCCGTGATACAGAACAAAAATTACGAGATGAATTGGAACGCTTAAAAGAAGAATGGCAGAACAAGCAAGGCAACGAGAAACTGGAAGTGACAAAAGACGATATCGCCCAAGTCGTCGCCAACTGGACAGGTGTTCCGGTCACGAAGATCGCGGAAGAAGAGACAGATCGTCTGCTTCGCCTCGAAGAAATTCTTCATGGACGTGTCATCGGTCAAAACGAAGCCGTTAAATCGATTTCAAAAGCCATCCGTCGTGCACGTGCTGGTTTAAAAGATCCAAAACGTCCAATTGGTTCATTCATCTTCCTTGGACCAACCGGTGTCGGTAAAACGGAACTTGCCCGGGCTGTCGCAGAAGCGATGTTCGGTGACGAAGATGCGATCATCCGGATCGATATGTCCGAGTACATGGAGAAACATGCGACAAGTCGCCTTGTCGGTTCTCCTCCGGGATACGTCGGATATGAAGAAGGCGGTCAGTTAACTGAGAAAGTACGCCGGAAACCATATTCCGTCATCCTGCTTGATGAAATCGAGAAAGCACACCCTGAAGTCTTCAACATCTTACTTCAAGTGCTTGACGACGGTCGCTTAACGGATTCAAAAGGTCGGACTGTCGACTTCCGTAATACAATCATCGTCATGACGTCAAACGTCGGAGCAAGTGCTCTTAAACGCAATAAATATGTTGGTTTTGCGGTCTCCGATGATACGGATCGTGAGTACAAAGACATGAAGGGTAAAGTTATGGAAGAGTTGAAACGCGCCTTCCGTCCTGAATTCTTGAACCGGATTGACGAAACAATCGTCTTCCACTCACTTGAGAAGAAACACATCGAAGAAATCGTAAAACTCATGGCGAAAACGCTTGAGAAACGCCTTGCAGAACAACAGGTTCATTTCGAGTTGACGCCGGCTGCGCTCTCGAAAATCGCGGATATCGGATATGATCCGGAATACGGAGCCCGTCCAATCCGTCGGGCCCTTCAACGGGAAGCAGAAGACCGCTTGTCAGAAGCATTGCTCGCAGGCGATATTCAAAAAGGTGAGCGGGTGGCACTTGATGTCGAAGATGGTGAATTCATCGTCCGCCGTCATCAAGCTGAACCAGCAACGACCGAATAATTGATCAACAGGGTCCAGCTTTCGCAAGTATGAGGCGAAAGCTGGATTTTTTTCTTGATAAAAAGAAAGGATGAATCGCTTGGCTAAAATAAAGACGAAATTTGTCTGCCAGAGTTGTGGAACGGAATCTCCGAAATGGATGGGCCGTTGCTCCGGCTGTGGCGAATGGAACACGATGGTTGAAGAAGTCGTTGAAGAGAAAAAAGCACGGCGGGGTTCCGCTTTTGTGCATACGACGACTAAACAATTAAAACCGGAACGTTTATCGAATATCCTGTCCCAGGAGGAAAGTCGTGTCTTCACCGGCAGCGGTGAATTTGACCGGGTCCTCGGTGGTGGAATCGTCCCCGGTTCAATGGTCCTTGTCGGAGGAGACCCGGGAATCGGGAAGTCGACGATTTTACTTCAGACGAGCGCACGTCTCGCCGCACGCGGGGAGAAGGTTCTGTATATATCGGGTGAGGAATCGCTTAAGCAAACGAAATTACGGGCGGAACGACTCGGGTTACCGACGCAGGATCTGTTTGTCTTAAGTGAGACGGATATGAATATGATTGAGCGTGTCGTCGATGAAGAAAACCCGGCCTTTTTGATCATCGATTCGATTCAAACCGTCTATATTGATGAAATCCAATCAGCTCCGGGTAGTGTGACGCAAGTCCGGGAATGTACGGCGATGCTGATGAAAATCGCCAAAAGTCGTGGAATCGCCATCTTCATCGTCGGTCACGTGACGAAACAAGGATCGATTGCCGGACCTCGTCTGCTTGAGCATATGGTGGATGCCGTTTTGTACTTCGAAGGAGAGCGCCATCACACGTTCCGGATTTTGCGGGCTGTTAAAAACCGATTCGGTTCGACGAATGAAATCGGGATTTTTGAAATGCGCGAATCGGGTCTTGAAGAAGTCTTGAATCCGTCGGAGATTTTCCTCGAAGAACGGACGTCCGGTGTATCCGGTTCAACAATTGTCGCTTCGATGGAAGGGACGCGGACGGTATTGGTGGAACTGCAAGCCTTGATTTCGCCGACCTCGTTCGGGAACCCGCGTCGCATGGCAACGGGGATCGATCAAAATAAAGTCGCGTTACTGATGGCTGTTTTGGAAAAACGATCGGGCTTGTTGCTGCAGACACAAGATGCCTATCTCAAGGCAGCGGGTGGCGTCAAACTCGATGAACCAGCAATCGATTTAGCGATTTGTGTAGCGGTCGCTTCGAGTTTCCGCGATAAGCCGACACGACCGACGGATGTTGTTATCGGTGAAGTCGGATTGACCGGTGAAGTCCGACGCGTCTCACGGATTGAACAGCGTGTCGCGGAAGCGGCGAAGCTTGGC
Organism: Exiguobacterium sp. s145; assembly: GCF_018618835.1. Classification (NCBI taxonomy): domain Bacteria; kingdom Bacillati; phylum Bacillota; class Bacilli; order Caryophanales; genus Exiguobacterium; species Exiguobacterium sp. s145. The sequence continues at coordinate 5,977 of NZ_JACSMV010000021.1, forward strand.
TTCACACGTGCGATCATTCCGAAGAACAACCTCGGTGGATGGACGTATCCGCCCGGCATCACGGTCATCGGCGTCGAAAGTGTCGATGAAGCATTGCGGGAAACAATTCCATTTTAAGCGGTTTCAACTACGGCAAAAGATGGGGAAGATGTAACAGACATGTAAACAGTTTCCCCATCCTAAGGCGTAGGTGATTCAAATAAATACATGTTACAATGAACTTAAAATAATAAAAGGAGGTGGGAAGATTGAAAATCGTCATCAGGATCTTTTTTGCGTTATTAGGTCTTGCGCTTGGTATCTTGTTGCTTCCTCAATTATTTCAACTGATTGAAGCAGCGACGAAGATGGCTTTCCCGGAATGGTTGATGACCACATACGTAACAGGAACGATTGGTGCACTCATATTTTTATTAATTGGATTATTCATTACGGATTCTGTGATTCGACTTCTCCGGTTTTTAGAAGAAAAGTTAGTGAAAGCACCGGTCGCCGATTTATTTTTCGGCACATTCGGCTTATTGGTTGGCCTTGTCATGGCTTTTCTTGTCAGTATGCTGATTGAACTGGTCGGTATTCCATTACTCAGTAATGTGTTGACTGTGATTGTCGCAGTTTTGTTCGGATACCTCGGATTTACGGTCGGGTACCGGAAACGTCACGAACTGACGAAAGTCTTCTTGCGTAACAGTAACAATCAGTCGGAGAAAAAAGCGGCTGAGCCCGTCGTTGTCGCAAAGTCGAACAGTAAAGTCCTGGATACGAGTGTCATCATCGATGGCCGGATTACCGATATCGCGAAAACCGGATTCGTCGAAGGCAAACTGATTGTCCCGCAATTCGTAATCGGCGAGTTGCAGTATATTGCGGATTCATCGGATACGTTGAAGCGAAACCGTGGTCGCCGCGGGCTTGATGTTCTTAAAGAACTCCAATCGATTCCCGGCATGGAAGTCGAGATTTATGACGGAGACTTTGAGGATGTTCCGGAAGTCGACATCAAGTTGATTAAACTGGCTGAGCTGATGAAAGGCATCGTCGTCACGAACGACTACAACTTAAATAAAGTCTGCGAAGTGCGGAACGTACCGGTCTTGAACATCAATGATTTGGCGAACGCCGTCAAACAGGTCGTCATTCCCGGTGAAGAGATGACAGTCCTTGTGATTAAAGAAGGAAAAGAACAAAAACAAGGAATTGCGTATCTGGAGGATGGCACGATGGTCGTCGTCGAAGAAGGAAAACACTTGATTTCAAAAACGGTTGGTGTTGTCGTGACCAGTGTGTTACAGACGTCTGCCGGACGAATGATTTTTGCGAAACCACAAGAAAAATAACCAGCGGACTGCCAAATCTATTTTGGCAGTCTTTACTTATGAGAAAAGAGGGAACTACATGAAAGAGTACACATACCGGATCGTCATTCCGGCTGCCGGCGCAGGGAAACGGATGGGGGCCGATCGGAACAAGTTGATGCTGACGTTACGAAATCGTTCCATCATCGAGTGGACACTTGACGTTTTTGAGCAGGATCCGGCTTGTCTTGAAATCATTCTCGCGATCAATCCAGCCGAGCAGTCCTGGTTCGAAGGCATTACAGCACCCTATAAGACACCAATCCGTCTTGTCCCGGGCGGACGTGAACGCCAGGAAAGCGTCCAGCGTGGTCTGGAAGCGTTGACGGAGCCCGGAATCGTGTTGATTCATGACGGGGCACGACCATTCGTGACGATTGCATCGATTCAGCAGGTCGTCGAAGCAGCGGAACGGACCGGCGCTGCAATTTTAGGTGTACCGATTAAGGATACCGTCAAACGGATTGACGGCGACACGATTGTCGAGACGGTTCCTCGGGAGCAATTAATGGCTGCTCAAACACCGCAAGCCTTTAAGCTAGAGACGATCCGAAGCATCCATGCCAAAGCGGCAACGGAATTTTTAGGTACGGATGACGCAAGTTTGATAGAATGGGACGGAGGAACGGTGACTTGGGTTACCGGACAATACGAGAACATTAAAGTGACGACACCGGACGATTTATTGTTTGGAGAAGCTATTTTAACGAAACGGGGGAAATGATGATGATTCGAATTGGACAAGGATTTGATGTACATGCCTTTGCAGAGGATCGCAAACTGATTTTAGGTGGAATCGAGATTCCGCATACGAAGGGATTACTCGGGCACTCAGATGCCGACGTCTTGTTACATACGATTGCGGACGCGGCACTCGGTGCCATCGCAGCCGGGGATATCGGGAAACACTTCCCCGATACGGATCCGGAATTTAAAGATGCTGATTCGGCAAAGTTGTTGCAACACGTCTATGCTTTAGTCAAAGCACAAGGCTATGAGCTGGGGAATTTAGATGCGACCGTCATTGCACAAGCACCGAAGTTACGTCCTTACATCGATACGATGCGGGCACGGATCGCGGAGCTGCTGGAAGCGGATATCGAACAGATCAACGTCAAGGCTACGACGACGGAATGGCTCGGCTTTACGGGACGTGAAGAAGGAATCGCATGTCAGGCTGTGATTTTGCTGAAACGAATCGAAGAATAAGGTATACTAGGTAAGCGAATTTTAGACTAAAGGAGTGAATCGGTAATGGCAGAAGTACGTGTACGTTATGCACCAAGTCCAACGGGACACCTTCATATTGGGAATGCACGAACAGCATTATTTAACTACCTGTTTGCACGACATGCAGGCGGCAAGATGATTTTACGGATTGAGGATACGGATCAGAAACGAAACATCGACGGTGGTGTGGAAAGTCAGATGAAGTACCTCGAATGGCTCGGCATCGACTGGGATGAAGGTCCAGGTCGCGGCGGCGAGTACGGTCCTTATTTCCAAATGGAGCGACTCGATCTATACAAAAAGTATACCGACGAGTTACTTGAAAAAGGATTGGCTTACCGGTGCTACATGACATCGGAAGAGCTTGAAGCAGAACGGGAAGCACAAATTGCCCGCGGCGAAGCACCACGTTACTCAGGTGCTCACCGGAACTTGACGCAGGAACAGGAAGAAGCGTTCGTGGCTGAAGGTCGGACACCGTCGATTCGAATCCGTGTACCGGAAAGCGTCACCTACACATGGAACGATATCGTCAAAGAAGATGTTTCGTTCGAATCCAAAGACTTCGGCGACTGGGTCATCGTCAAAAAAGACGGCATCCCGACGTATAACTTTGCGGTTGTCGTGGATGACCACTTGATGGCGATCAGCCACGTCCTTCGCGGAGACGACCATATCTCGAACACACCGAAGCAGATGATGATTTACGATGCGTTCGGCTGGGAGTATCCAACGTTCGGTCACATGACGCTCATCGTCAACGAAGAACACAAAAAGCTGTCGAAACGTGATCAGTCGATCATTCAATACATCGAGCAGTATAAAGATCTCGGTTACTTGCCGGAAGCGTTACTCAACTTCGTGACGTTGCTTGGCTGGTCACCGGTCGGCGAACAGGAAATTTTCACGAAAGAAGAGTTCATCGAGATTTTCGATGCATCCCGTCTTTCGAAAAGTCCGGCTGTCTTTGATCAACAAAAACTGGCCTGGATCAATGGTCAATACATGAAACACCAATCGTTCGAAGAAGTATTCGAAGCAAGTCTGCCGTTCCTGCAGGACGCGGGACGCGTTTCAAGCGAACCGACGGAAGAAGAGCTTGTCTGGGCACAAAACCTGGTCGGATTATACCGGGAACAGATGACGCACGGTGCGGAAATCGTCGAGCTTTCAGAGATGTTCTTTGAGGATGAACTGGTGTATGATGAAGAAGCAAACACTGTCTTGGCAGGAGAAACTGTTCCTGCTGTCTTAAGTGAATTCGCAAGCCAATTGCGGACACTTGAAGAATGGACACCGGAAGCGATCAAAGGGGCGATCAAAGCCACTCAAAAAGCAACCGGACAAAAAGGAAAAAATCTGTTCATGCCAATCCGTGTCGCAACGACCGGACAAACACACGGACCAGAGCTTCCGAACACGATTCAATTATTAGGAAAAGATCGCGTACTTGCGCGTCTGGACGCATAAAATAAAGCGTAGATGAGGAAAGTAGGAACGATGTCCGTTGTACAGAGACGAGCTTGAGTGGTGAGAAAGCTTGAACGGACGCGCTCTCGAAATGCCCCTCTGAGTGCTACCCGAAATCAGTGAGAGTAGGCGTAGACGTATCTCCGGCGTTAACGGACCGGAGAGGGATGATTCGTTCATCCAAACAGAGTGGGACCGCGCTGATTGGCGTCTCTGTGCAGCGATGCACGGAGGCGCTTTTTCTTATGGAGAGGAGAACAAACATGACACGGATGCGTGAAGATATCCGCAATGTATTTAAACAGGATCCGGCAGCCCGGAGTACGATAGAAGTCGTCTTGACTTATCCGGGGTTACACGCTGTCTGGATGCACCGGTTAGCCCACCGTATGTGGAAAATGAATCTGCATCTCGCCGCCCGAATGCTATCGCAATTCAGTCGGTTCCTGACAGGAATCGAAATTCATCCCGGTGCGACGATCGGACGTCGTTTCTTCATTGATCACGGTATGGGCGTCGTCATCGGCGAAACAGCGATTATCGGCGACGATGTCACGTTGTTCCAAGGTGTGACACTCGGGGGAACAGGGAAAGAAACGGGCAAACGGCATCCGACACTCGGAAATGGTGTCCTCGTATCCGCCGGAGCACGCGTACTCGGTGATATCACGATTGGTGATTCGTCGAAGATTGGTGCAAGCTCCGTCGTTTTAAAAGACGTACCGTCCAATGCGACCGTTGTCGGTATTCCCGGACGTGTCGTGATACAGGACGGTATCAAGGTCGATGCACCGCTTGATCATCAATTACCCGATCCGGTTCGTGAATGCCAGGAACGGGTTGAACTGGAACTTGAACAATTAAAATATGAGATTGAACGAATAAAAGGAGGACACCGCCATGATACAACTTTACAACAGCATGACCGGAAAAAAGGAACCGTTTAAACCGCTTGAAGAAGGAAAGGTCAAGATGTACGTCTGTGGACCGACTGTCTATAACTACATCCATATCGGAAATGCCCGTCCGGCCATCGTCTTCGATACAGTCCGCCGCTACTTTACGTACCGGGGCTACGACGTCAAGTATGTCTCGAACTTCACGGATGTTGACGATAAAATCATCCGGACAGCAAATGAGCTCGGAGAAGATTACCACGCACTGACAAAACGATTCATCGAAGCCTATCACGCGGATACAGGGGCGTTAAATGTCCAAAAAGCGGATATTCATCCGCTCGTCACGGAAACGATGGACGATATCATCGCCTTCATCGAAGTACTCGTCAAAAAAGGAAATGCTTACGCGTCAAGCGGAGATGTGTACTTCCGGACACGCAGCTTTAAAGATTACGGTCAATTGAGCCAACAGTCGATTGACGAACTCCGTTCAGGGGCCCGGATCGAGGTCGGTGAGAAAAAAGAAGATCCGCTTGATTTCGTCTTATGGAAAGCGGCAAAACCGGGTGAACCGGCATGGACGAGTCCATGGGGAGAAGGACGTCCCGGTTGGCACATCGAGTGCTCGGCGATGGCGAAAAAATATCTCGGAGATACGATTGATATTCATGCCGGCGGACAGGATCTTAAATTCCCGCACCATGAAAACGAGATTGCCCAATCGGAAGCCTGCAATTCCCAAAAGTTTGCGAACTACTGGATGCATAACGGATTCCTTAACATCGAAAATGAAAAGATGTCCAAATCACTCGGTAACTTCCTGACGGTCCACGAAGCGATTCAAGCGGTCGATCCGATGGTCTTGCGTTTCTTCATGCTGTCGGTCCAGTACCGTCATCCAATCAACTACAGCCGTGACCTGATTGATCAGGCGGCAAACGGGTTGGCACGAATCCGCGAATCGGTCGCAAACGTTGAACATCGTCTGACGATGACAGCTGACCTCGGAACGGCAACAGAAAAATGGTTGAACCGGATTGAAGAAATCAAACAGCATTTCGTCACATCGATGGATGATGATTTCAATACGGCAAATGCCGTGACTGATCTGTTTGACCTGTCGAAGGAAGCGAACCTCTATCTTGGGGAAGATCAAGTTGCAAAAGAAGTCCTGGAACGTTTCTTGGCAGTCTTCCAAGAATTGTCGACGGTTCTCGGTGTGACCCTGACGATTGAAAAAGGGTTGCTCGACGAAGAAGTGGAACAGCTGATCCGTGATCGTGACACAGCACGAAAAGAACGCGACTTCGCCCGGGCGGATGCAATCCGTGATCAATTGCGCGACCAAGGCATCTTGCTTGAGGATACAGCACAAGGGATGCGGTGGAAGCGCGGATGAAGAACTACAAACAATTAAATGCACTGGCACTCGCTTACATGGGCGATGTCGTCTACGAAATGCATGTCCGGGAACGGTTGCTTGAAAAGGGGTTCGTCAAACCGGGTGAGCTGCATCAGGCAGCCATCCGGTATGTCCGTGCCCAGGCCCAAGCGTTCGTCGTGACCCACTGGTTAAATGAAAATACGTTAACAGAAGAAGAGCAAGCCGTCGTCCGGCGCGGGAAGAACGCCAAATCCGGTTCTGTCCCGAAAAGTACGGACGTTCATACGTACCGTTATGCTACGGCGTTTGAGGCATTGCTTGGATATATCTATCTTGCAGAAGGAGGGGATCGTCTTGAAGAACTCATCGGACAAGCGTTCGAATTACTCGAAGCCGAAGCAACGGACGGAAAATAAATCGTTCCAGCCGGCACGAAAACAAAAAGATAAGCCGCATAGCGAAAAGCCGAAACAGAAGAAGGTTGAAACCAAACAGGAAGAGGTCGTGATTGAACCGCTCGCGGAAGGACAAGACTTCCTGTACGGACGGAACCCTGTTCTCGAAGCATTGCGGTCAGGTCGGGAGATGAACAAGCTCTTCATTCAGGAAGGACAGCAGAAAGGACCACTTGCCGTCATCCATGCGATGGCGAAAGAGGCAGGAGTCCAGACACAGATCGTTCCACGTTCCAAATTACATGGTCTGACGGGAAGTGACAACCACCAGGGTGTCGTCGCGGCCGTCGCGGCTTACGAGTATGCAGAACTCGATGATATTTTTGCTCTTGCAGAAAAGAAAGACGAGACGCCGTTGATGATTTTACTCGATGAACTCGAAGACCCGCATAATCTCGGATCGATTCTCCGGACGGCAGATGCTGTCGGGGCCCACGGAATCATCATTCCGAAACGCCGGTCTGTCGGATTGACGCAAGTCGTCGCGAAAGCTTCGACAGGGGCCATCGAGCACATCCCGGTCGTGCGTGTCACGAACCTGACACGGACGATGGAAGATTTAAAGAAAAAAGGAATCTGGTTCGTCGGAACGGATGCCCGCGAGAGTGATGACTACCGGACGCTCGACGGAACGATGCCGCTTGGAATCGTCATCGGTAGCGAAGGAAAAGGCATGAGTCGGCTTGTCCGCGAAAAATGCGATTTCCTCGTCCATCTCCCGATGGCAGGACACGTCACGTCACTCAACGCATCCGTTGCCGCCTCATTGTTGTTATATGAGGTCTACCGGACAAGAAAGCCGTATTCGCGATGAAATACGACCGTCTGATCGTTGATGGCTACAATATCATTGGCGCATGGCCGGAGTTCCGGACATTGCGGGAGCAGGATTTTGAATTAGCACGGGAACGATTGGTCGATGCGATGGCCGAGTACCAAGCTGTGACGGGAATCAGTGTGACGATCGTCTTTGATGCCTATCTGCAACCGGGACGGGAATCCCGAATTAAGAAAAGCGGTATCGAAGTCATTTACACACGGGAAAACGAAACGGCGGATGAATGGATTGAAAAAACAGCAGCGGAATGGTTACAGGATATCCGGGTTAAACTGACGGTCGCAACAAACGATTTCACCGAACAATGGGTCATCTTCACACTCGGTGCCTTACGGGTTTCAGCACAGGAACTGCGCCGGGACTGGAAGGCGGCGGTCGCCGTGATCCGCGGACAGACCATTACGTCAAAAACGAGTCAAAAACCACGTTCGACAATCGATATGCCGGCTGATGTCATTGAACGGCTCGAAGAAATCCGGCGGCGCAAAAATTCAGATTCATGATGAAAACGGAAAAGCGGATTCACGATGCAGTCGTGGAATCCGCTTTTTTTTGATCCGGGTGCGTGAGGTGTTCCGGTCATTCCGGGAACAAAAAAGAGGTCATGCCAATTTTCATTGTCGCAGGGCAGGAAATTATTGTATAATTAGAAACAATCGATTAGTTTGTTAGAGAAGCTTGGAGGGATGACGGATGAGTTTGGTTTCGTTCGACCAGTTTGAGTGCATGACCGATGAGGCGCTTGTGGAACAGGCGAAGGTATTTGACAACAGTGATGCGCTCGAATTTCTGATCGAGCGGTATCGGAACTTTGTGCGTGCAAAAGCACGGTCTTACTTTTTGATCGGAGCGGACCGCGAAGATATCATCCAAGAAGGCATGATTGGTCTGTATAAGGCAGTCCGGGATTATCGGACGGATAAGCTGGCTTCCTTTAAAGGGTTTGCTGAACTGTGTATTACCCGGCAGATGATTACGGCGATTAAAACCGCAACACGTCAAAAACATATCCCGCTTAATTCATACATTTCGCTTGATAAACCGATTTACGATGATGAGTCGGAACGGACGTTGCTCGATATCATTACATCGACCGCCCCGTCGGATCCGCAAGTGTTGATCGTCAACCGGGAAGAGTATGCGGATATCGAAAGCAAGATGGATGAGATTCTCAGTGATCTGGAACGCAAGGTGCTTGCGCTTTATCTCGACGGAAGAACCTATCAAGAAATTTCCGACGATCTCGATCGTCATGTCAAGTCCATCGATAATGCCCTTCAACGCGTAAAGAAAAAGCTGGAACGGTATCTCGAAGCGCGAAAACTGACGGTCTGATCGAGAGGTGGATTGACCCCGTTATCCGGGTGTGCTACTGTATAAATAGCGCCTTACTAGCGAGACGCCGCTCATAGGCGTTTTTTTTTACGCTCTTTTTTGGAGAGAGGGTTCTCTTCTTGAAGAGAAGGAGTGGCAAAGAAGGAGGTCGTTTGAGATGGCGAAGAAAGTAGGCCTTGCTTGTGATATTTGCGGTGCCCGCGACTACACGACGATGAAAAAAGAGGATGTCAGCATCCGCTTGGAACTGAAGAAGTTCTGTCGCCGCTGTAACGCGCATACGATTCATAAAGAAGCGAAATAAGGCTTCATCTGTCCCTATTTAATACATCCTGGAGGGAAAGTACGATGAAATTTTTGCGTGACGTATGGAATGAACTGAAAAAGACGAGCTGGCCAAAACGAAAAGAACTGACGAAGTATACACTGACCGTAATCGGTATGGTCATTTTTATGGGTGTCTTCATCTTCGGTGTCGATTCAGGGCTCAGCGCATTCATGAGTTGGTTGATTAAGTAAAAAGAAGAGGTGACGTACCATGGATAAGCAATGGTTTGTTGTCCAGACGTACTCTGGATTCGAAAATAACGTCAAGGCAAATCTTGAACGTCGGATTGAATCTATGAACATGGACGAGAAAATCTTCCGTGTACTCGTTCCAATCGAAACGGTACAGGAAGAAGTAACAAACAAAAAAGGTGAAACGAAAATCAAGGAACGTGAAATCAAGATCTTCCCGGGGTATGTCCTCGTCGAGATGGTCATGACGGATGATTCTTGGTATGTCGTCCGTAACACACCGAACGTCACGGGATTCCTCGGTTCGGTCGGCGGCGGTTCGAAACCGACACCACTTCTTCCTGAAGAAGCAGAAAACATTCTCGGATCAATGGGACTTGTCGACATGAAGAGTCGTTATGACTTTACAATGGGACAAATCGTACGGATCAAAGAAGGCGTCTTTGCGAACCTGGAAGGTACGATCGAAGAGCTTGAAACAGAAGCTGAAAAAATGAAAGTTTCTGTCGATATGTTCGGTCGTGAAACGAAAGTAGAGCTCGATTTCTCACAAGTTGAGAAGATTGACTAAGTTTCCTATTGCGAAACTTTTATTTTAATGGTACAATTTTTCCTGTTTGATGTTGTGCTTATTTCGGTAAATTACTCGTCGAATAGAATGAGTGGGAGGACGCGCAACGTCCAATTAAACCACATTAAAGAATTAAGGAGGTGTGTCTCGTGGCGAAGAAGGTTATGAAACTAGTTAAACTTCAAATTCCTGCGGGCAAAGCAAACCCAGCTCCACCAGTTGGACCGGCACTCGGTCAAGCAGGTGTGAACATCATGGGCTTCTGTAAAGAGTTCAACGCTCGTACACAAGACCAAGCCGGCTTGATTATTCCTGTAGTCATCACGGTTTTTGAAGATCGTTCATTTACGTTTATTACTAAAACTCCACCAGCAGCAGTTCTCTTGAAGAAAGCAGCTGGAATCGAGAGCGGTTCAGGCGAGCCTAACCGTAAGAAAGTAGCGACTGTCAAACGTGACAAAGTTCGCGAAATCGCTGAAACGAAAATGCCAGACCTCAACGCAGCATCTGTTGAAACAGCGATGTTGATGGTTGAAGGTACTGCACGTTCTATGGGTATCGTAATCGAAGACTGAGTCTTTTGATTGCAATGAACAACGATGAGGGTCGCAGGCGGATAGTTACTTGAAGCCTTGCTACCCTTTCATTATGTGGGAGGATTTTCCGCACAACCACAAAGGAGGAACCTAAAATGGGTAAGAAGTATAAAGAAGCTGCTAAACTTATCGATCGTACGGTTTCATACGAACTCGCTGAAGCTGTAGATTTGACTAAAAAGTCTGCAACTGCGAAATTCGATGAAACAATCGAACTTGCTGTTCGTCTCGGAGTCGATCCGAAGAAAGCAGATCAACAAATCCGTGGAGCAGTCGTATTGCCACACGGTACTGGTAAAACACAAAAAGTTCTCGTCTTTGCTAAAGGTGAGAAATTAAAAGAAGCGGAAGCTGCTGGAGCAGATTTCGCTGGTGATTCTGAGTACATCACTAAAATCCAACAAGGATGGTTCGACTTCGATGTTATCGTTGCGACACCTGACATGATGGGTGAAGTTGGTAAACTCGGCCGTGTTCTCGGACCTAAAGGCCTCATGCCTAACCCGAAAACAGGAACAGTTACATTTGACGTCACTAAAGCAATCAACGATATCAAAGCTGGTAAAGTTGAGTACCGTGTCGACAAATCTGGTAACATCCACGTTCCAGTCGGTAAAAAATCATTTGATGACGCTAAATTGGTTGAGAACATCAACACAGTCATCGAAACTCTCGTTAAAGTTAAACCAGCTACTGCTAAAGGTGTTTACCTTAAGAACATCGCGATCGCTTCTACAATGGGTCCTGGTGTAAAAGTATCTGCAGTTGACTTCGCGAAATAATTTCGTCTAAACCGAACTTGACAACGTTCTAAGAACGCTGTTACAGTATAAAACGTTGATATATTCGACATACCGTAGACAGAAGGTGCTCATCGATTGAGCATAAACCCTTCCGAGGTGTTCTTGCTCAGAGAGCCTGTTTGTTCAGGTATCCTTTTTGACGATTACGCCTCCTCTGCCTGGCAGACGGAGGCTTTTTATTTGAAATCGAGCAGCCCCTCGCGCCGGTACATTCCATTTACCAGGAGGTGCAACAGAAATGGCAAACGAAAAAGTTATCGCTGTCAAAGCGGATCTCGTATCTGAGATCGCTGAGAAAATGCAAGCGAGCGCTGGAACAATCGTCGTCGACTACCGTGGTCTCACAGTAGACGAAGTAACAGAACTTCGTAAACAACTCCGCGAAGCGGGTGTTGAATTCAAAGTTTACAAAAACGGTCTCCTCCGCCGTGCTGCAGTTCAAAGCAATCTTGAAGGTCTTGACGAAGTATTTACAGGTCCTACTGCGATCGCCTTCAGCAATGAAGACGTTATCGCTCCAGCTAAGATCTTAAACAACTTCTCGAAAGACCACAAAGCTCTTGAGCTTAAAGGTGGTATCATCGAAGGCAAAGTCACTTCAGTAGAAGATGTCAAAGCCCTTGCGGAACTTCCATCACGCGAAGGTCTCCTTTCGATGCTTCTCAGCGTGCTTCAAGCGCCAATCCGTGGTCTTGCGGTGGCAACGAACGCAATTGCAGAGCAAAAAGAAGAACAATCTGCTTAATGTCCGCTTAGCGGGATAGGCAAACACACAATTTTTCACACCCCAACGTGGGTTAAATCAAAGGAGGAAAACCATAATGGCTTTCAACAAAGAGCAATTTATCGAAGACCTCAAGGGCATGACTGTTCTTGAACTTAACGAACTCGTAAAAACAATCGAAGAAGAATTCGGCGTATCAGCAGCAGCTCCAGTAGCAGCAGCAGGTGCAGGCGCAGCAGCAGCTGAAGAGCAAACTGAATTCGACGTAATCCTTACTAGCGCAGGTTCTGGTAAAATCAACGTCATCAAAGCAGTTCGCGAATTGACAGGCCTCGGTCTTAAAGAAGCGAAAGCACTCGTTGACGGAACTCCAGCTCCAGTTAAAGAAGGCGTTTCGAAAGAAGACGCTGACGCAATCAAAGCTAAGCTTGAAGAAGCTGGCGCAAGCGTAGAAGTTAAGTAATTTTCTTCTTCACGTAAAACAAAAGAAGCTCGCTTTGCGGGCTTCTTTTGTTTTCAACTTTAATATAGAGAGGGGAAGGAAACATGGCAGATCATTATTACACAAATGATCCCTCCTCGAAACGGGATCCAAAGTCGTGGGAATTCGTTTTACGTGGTGAAACGTTCCGCTTCACTTCGGATCATGGAGTGTTTTCAAAAGGCGGCGTTGATTTCGGTTCACGTCTACTGATTGAAGCCTTCACAGAGGCGGATGTATCGGGTGCTATCCTGGATGTCGGATGCGGATACGGTCCGATGGGGATTTCGCTTGCGAAAACGACCGGACGGGAAGCTGTTTTAGTAGATGTAAATGAGCGGGCCCTTGAGCTTGCGGCTGACAATGCACGTGCGAATGGTGTTTCCGTGACGACCGGTGTAAGTGACGGATATGCTGGCGTGGTTGGACAGACGTTTGCAGCGATCGTGACGAATCCACCGATTCGGGCGGGGAAGACGGTTGTTCACCGGATTTTACGGGAAGCGTATGATCATCTTGAAGTGGGCGGCGCTTTATGGGTCGTCATTCAAAAGAAACAAGGCGGACCATCCGCGAAGAAGTTGATGGAAGAAGTATTCGGTTCATGTGAGACGGTTACCCGCGATAAAGGGTATTCAATATTTAAATCAATTCGGTCTTGACAAATCGAGTGATTTGTCGTTGACCTTGTCTAATGTCTATGATAGTATTATAAAATGCCATTGGAGTGATTTTTGGATAAGCAGTTTGAAGCAGCTGGCGTTCTCGACTACAGATGATTGAGTAGACAAGACGTCGCTTTTTTGCGCTTATCGGTCAAAAAATGGCTTCAATGTTCGATATTACACCCGTCCTTCTCAAGAAGAAGAACTGGGTCTGAGAGGTGAATCAGTTGACTGGTCAACTTGTTCAGTACGGTCGTCACCGTCAGAGAAGAAGCTATGCACGTATCAGCGAAGTTCTAGAACTTCCAAACCTTATTGAGATTCAAACGAATTCATACGAATGGTTCCTGCGGGAAGGTCTTCGTGAGATGTTTCATGATATCTCGCCGATTTCTGACTTTACGGGAAATCTCGTATTAGAATTCATCGACTACTCGCTCGGAGAGCCGAAGTATTCGATTGATGAATCAAAAGAGCGCGATGTGACCTATTCGGCACCACTACGCGTAAAAGTCCGTCTTCAAAACAAAGAGACGGGTGAATTGAAGGAACAAGAAGTATTTATGGGTGACTTCCCGCTTATGACGGAGTCGGGAACATTCATTATTAATGGTGCGGAACGAGTTATCGTTTCCCAGCTTGTTCGTTCGCCAAGTGTGTATTACAACAATAAGTTAGATAAAAACGGTAAACGTGGATTTTCGGCAACGGTCATCCCGAACCGTGGAGCATGGCTCGAACTTGAGACAGATGCGAAAGATATCGTATACGTCCGAATCGACCGCACGCGTAAGATTCCAGTAACGGTTCTTTTACGTGCTCTTGGTTTCGGTACGGATCAGGAAATCATCGATCTCCTTGGAGATGATGAGTACCTCCGTAACTCCCTTGAAAAAGATAATACAGAAACAACGGAAAAAGCCCTCATCGAGATTTATGAGCGTCTGCGTCCGGGAGAGCCACCGACTGTCGAAAATGCGAAAGCACTTCTCGTGTCACGGTTCTTTGACCCGAAACGTTATGATTTGGCAAACGTTGGTCGTTATAAAATCAATAAGAAGCTTCATCTGAAGAATCGTCTGTTCGGGCAAAAACTGGCGGAAACGCTTGTCGATCCGGAAACAGGCGAAGTAATCGCAGAAGAAGGAACAGTTCTTGACCGTCGTATGCTCGACAAAGTCTTGCCATTCCTTGAAGGATCTGTCGGTTACATCGAAGCGACGCCAACTGGCGGAGTAACGCAAGGCGAAGCCTTCAACTTACAATCGATCAAGGTGTTCGCACCGGACGATGCTGAAGGTGAACGCATCATCAATATCATCGGTAACGGTAACATCGATCGTGACATCAAGCACATCACGCCTGCTGACATGATTGCTGCGATCAACTATTTCTTCAACTTGTTGCATGAAGTAGGAACGACAGACGATATCGACCACCTCGGTAACCGTCGTCTCCGTTCAGTCGGTGAATTGCTCCAAAACCAGTTCCGGATCGGGCTTTCCCGTATGGAGCGTGTCGTTAAGGAGCGAATGTCGATTCAAGACCAGAATGCGATCACGCCGCAGGCATTGATCAACATTCGTCCTGTTATCGCATCGATTAAAGAGTTCTTCGGTAGCTCGCAGTTATCACAGTTCATGGACCAAACGAACCCGCTTGCTGAGTTGACGCACAAACGTCGTCTATCTGCACTCGGACCCGGTGGTCTTACACGTGAGCGCGCTGGCTTTGAAGTTCGAGATGTTCACTACTCGCACTATTCCCGTATGTGTCCAATCGAAACGCCGGAGGGTCCGAACATCGGGCTGATCAACTCACTGTCTTCGTTCGCGAAAGTCAATGAGTATGGTTTCATCGAAGCGCCATACCGTCGTGTCGATCCGGAAACGGGTGTCGTCACGAATGAAATTCACTACATGACGGCCGACGAAGAGGATCTCTACGTCGTCGCACAGGCAAACATGTTGTTGACGGAAGAGAAGACGTTCCAAGATACACACGTCTTGTCACGTTTCCGCGGACAAAACTTGTCTGTCGAACCAGCTCGTGTCGATTACATGGACGTTTCACCGAAACAGGTTGTTTCGGCAGCGACGGCATGTATCCCGTTCTTAGAGAACGATGACTCGAACCGTGCCCTCATGGGAGCGAACATGCAACGTCAGGCCGTACCTCTTCTTGATCCGGAATCACCAATCGTTGGTACCGGTATGGAGTACGTGTCTGCAAAAGACTCAGGGGCTGCCGTTGTTGCAAAACATTCAGGTATCGCTGAGCGTGTAACGGCACGTGAAATCCTTGTCCGTCGTACGACGGAAGTCGATGGCAACATCGTTCAAGGTGAGCTTGACCGCTACAAGATCCAAAAATTCATCCGTTCTAACCAAGGAACGTGCTATAACCAAAAACCAATCATCAAAGTAGGAGATCCTGTCGATAAAGGCGAGATCCTTGCAGATGGTCCATCGATGGACGGTGGGGAACTTGCGCTTGGTCGTAACGTACTCGTCGGTTTCATGACATGGGATGGTTACAACTACGAGGATGCTGTCATCATGAGCGAACGTCTCGTGAAAGACGACGTCTACACGTCGATCCACATTGAAGAGTATGAGTGTGAATCACGTGATACAAAACTCGGACCGGAAGAGATCACGCGTGACATTCCGAACGTCGGCGACGACGCCCTGAAAAACCTCGACGACCGCGGAATCATCCGTGTCGGTGCTGAAGTAAAAGACGGGGATATCCTAGTCGGTAAAGTTACACCTAAGGGCGTAACGGAATTGACGGCTGAAGAACGCCTGCTTCATGCAATCTTCGGTGAAAAAGCACGTGAAGTCCGTGATACGTCACTTCGTGTTCCACACGGCGGCGACGGCATCATCCTTGACGTGAAAATCTTCGATCGTGATAACGGCGACGAGCTGTCACCTGGTGTCAACCAGTTGATCCGTGCGTACATCGTTCAGAAGCGTAAGATTCACGAAGGAGATAAAATGGCTGGACGTCACGGTAACAAAGGTGTTATCTCACGTATCCTGCCAGAAGAAGACATGCCGTACATGCCAGACGGCACACCAATCGACATCATGTTGAACCCACTTGGTGTACCATCGCGGATGAACATCGGGCAGTTGCTCGAGCTTCACCTTGGTATGGCTGCACGCCAACTCGGAATCAAAGTCGCATCACCGGTATTCGATGGTGCACGTGAGGAAGATGTTTGGGCAACGATTGAAGAAGCCGGTATGGACCGCGACGCTAAAACGATCCTGTATGATGGACGTTCTGGTGAAGCCTTCGATAACCGCATCTCGGTTGGTGTCATGTATATGATCAAACTCGCCCACATGGTCGATGATAAACTTCACGCACGTTCGACGGGTCCTTACTCGCTCGTTACGCAGCAGCCGCTCGGTGGTAAAGCCCAGTTCGGTGGACAGCGTTTCGGTGAGATGGAAGTATGGGCACTTGAAGCATACGGTGCCGCTTATACGCTCCAAGAGATCCTGACAATTAAATCCGATGATACAATCGGTCGTGTTAAAGCATATGAAGCGATCGTTAAAGGCGAAAATGTACCACAACCGGGCGTGCCGGAATCGTTCCGAGTCCTCATTAAAGAGCTTCAATCCCTTGGTATGGATGTTAAGATGATGTCTGCCGAAGATGAAGAGATCGAAATGAAAGACGACGACGAGGACAACATCCCGAACGCGACTCCAGCACTCGAAGAAGTTCAAGCGCCTGTCGCACCAGTTGTTACTGAAGAGGAATAAGCGAAAGGGAGGTCCACCCCTTGGTAGATGTTAATAGATTTGAATATATGAAAATCGGCCTCGCTTCCCCTGAAAAGATCCGTTCGTGGTCTTTCGGGGAAGTGAAGAAGCCGGAAACGATCAACTATCGTACGCTCAAGCCAGAGAAAGACGGCTTGTTCTGTGAACGGATTTTTGGTCCGACCAAAGACTGGGAATGTTACTGCGGAAAATACAAACGGATCCGTTATAAAGGAATCATTTGTGACCGTTGTGGCGTTGAAGTAACGAAGTCGAAAGTCCGTCGTGAGCGCATGGGTCACATTGAACTTGCAGCACCGGTTTCGCACATCTGGTACTTTAAAGGAATCCCAAGTCGTATGGGTCTCGTCCTTGATATGTCACCGCGCGCACTCGAAGAGATCATCTACTTCGCGTCGTACGTCGTGACAGATCCGGGCGAATCGACACTCGAGAAAAAACAACTTCTTTCAGAAAAAGAGTACCGCGCTTACCGCGAGAAATTCGGTAGTTCGTTTACCGCTGAAATGGGTGCGGAAGCTGTTCGTAAATTGCTCCGTGACGTTGAACTCGAAAAAGAAGTAGCCGGTTTACGTGAAGATCTTCGAATGATTCAAGGACAACGTCGTACACGTGCGATCAAACGTCTTGAAGTCCTCGATGCTTTCCGTAACTCAGGCAACAACCCGGAGTGGATGGTTCTGGAAGTACTTCCTGTCATCCCGCCGGAACTCCGTCCGATGGTCCAGCTTGATGGTGGACGTTTCGCGACATCTGACTTAAACGACTTATACCGTCGTGTCATCAACCGTAACAACCGTCTCAAGCGTCTTCTTGACCTTGGCGCTCCGAACATCATCGTTCAGAACGAAAAACGGATGTTGCAAGAAGCGGTCGATGCCTTGATCGATAACGGTCGTCGCGGTCGTCCGGTTACTGGACCGGGTAACCGTCCATTGAAATCTCTTTCGCACATGCTGAAAGGGAAACAAGGACGTTTCCGTCAAAACTTACTCGGTAAACGAGTCGACTATTCTGGTCGTTCGGTTATCGTCGTTGGTCCAAACCTGAAGATGTATCAATGTGGTCTTCCGAAAGAAATGGCCCTTGAACTCTTCAAACCGTTTGTCATGAAAGAGCTTGTCTCACGTGGCATCGCACCGAACATCAAGAGTGCAAAACGGAAAATCGAACGTGTTCAACCTGAAATTTGGGACGTATTAGAAGAAGTCATCCGTGAGCACCCGGTTCTCTTGAATCGTGCCCCGACGCTTCACCGTCTCGGTATCCAGGCGTTCGAACCGACACTCGTCGAAGGTCGCGCGATTCGCCTTCACCCGCTCGTATGTACGGCTTACAACGCCGATTTCGATGGTGACCAAATGGCGGTTCACGTACCACTTTCAGCAGAAGCACAAGCAGAAGCACGTCTTCTCATGCTCGCTGCACAAAACATCTTGAACCCGAAAGACGGTAAGCCTGTTGTTACACCATCGCAGGATATGGTCCTCGGTAACTACTACCTGACGCTTGAACGTGAAAACGCAATCGGCGAAGGGAAAATCTTCTCGACGGTGAACGAAGCGTTGATTGCCTACCAAAATGGGTATGTCCACTTCCACACACGTGTTGCGATTCCAGCCGGCGTTCTGAAGAACCCGACATTCACGGAAGCACAAAACGAGAAATTATTGGTTACGACGGTCGGTAAGTTGATCTTCAACGAGATCCTCCCAACGACGTTCCCATACTTGAATGAACCATCGATGAACAATCTGCAGGAAGCAACGCCTGATCAGTACTTCCTTGAAAAAGGAACGGACATCGCGGCTGAAATCAAGAGCCGTCCGATCATCGAGCCATTCAAAAAAGGATTCCTCGGAAATGTCATCGCGGAAGTCTTCAAGCGTTTTGAAACGACTGAAACAAGCCGCATGCTTGACCGAATGAAAAACCTTGGTTTCAAACACTCGACACGTGCGGGTATTACGGTTGGTATCGCTGATATCATCGTACTTCCGGATAAACAGGAAATTCTGGTCGAGGCACAAGATAATGTTGACCGCGTTATGAAATCGTACCGTCGTGGTCTCATCACGGAAGAAGAGCGCTATGAGCGTGTCGTTAAATCGTGGAATGACGCGAAGGATGAAATTCAGTCTCGTCTGATGAAATCCCTCAACCGTTTGAACCCGATCTTCATGATGAGTGACTCCGGTGCCCGTGGTAACGCGTCAAACTTTACGCAGCTTGCAGGGATGCGTGGACTCATGGCCGCTCCAAGTGGACGGATCATCGAGCTCCCGATCAAATCTTCGTTCCGTGAGGGTCTGACGGTTCAGGAATACTTCATCTCGACGCACGGTGCCCGTAAAGGTCTTGCCGATACAGCCTTGAAGACTGCCGATTCAGGTTACCTGACTCGTCGTCTCGTTGACGTCGCGCAAGATGTTATCATTCGTGAAGATGATTGTGGTACGGATCGTGGTATCCGCGTCACAGCACTCCGCGAAGGAACGGAAGAAATCGAAAACCTCTACGACCGCCTTGTCGGCCGTACGGCGTTCGAAAAAGTCGTTCACCCGGAAACAGGAGCAGTCCTCGTTTCAACAAACGAACTCATCGACGAAGATATCGCGCGTGCGATTACCGACGCAGGCATCGACAACGTTGAGATTCGTACAGCCTTCACTTGTAATACAAGTCACGGCGTCTGTAAGAAATGTTACGGACGTAACCTTGCGACTGGTAACGACGTCGAAGTTGGCGAAGCAGTCGGAATCATCGCGGCACAATCAATCGGTGAGCCAGGAACGCAGCTTACAATGCGTACCTTCCACACAGGTGGGGTTGCCGGAGACGATATCACACAAGGTCTCCCGCGTATCCAGGAGTTGTTCGAGGCCCGTAACCCGAAAGGTCAAGCGGTCATCTCGGAAATCGATGGACAAGTCATCGACTTTACAGAGTCGCGTGATAAGCGTGAGTTGACGATTCAAGGTCTGAGCGAAACACGGACATACACGATTCCTTTCGGATCACGTCTTCGTGTTCAACTCGGTGAAGAAGTCAAAGCCGGACAAGTGTTCACGGAAGGTTCAATCGACCCGAAAGAACTCTTGAACGTCAAAGGTGTATCAGGCGTACAGAACTATCTTCTTCAAGAAGTTCAAAAAGTATACCGGATGCAAGGGGTTGAGATCGGTGACAAGCACGTCGAGGTCATGGTACGTCAGATGATCCGTCGCGTCCGCGTCATCGAGTCTGGTGAGACATCACTCTTACCAGGTTCGCTAGTCGATATCAGCACATTCAAAGAAGCATGTAAAGAAGCGCTCCGTGCCGGTAAAGCACTCGCTTCGGCTAAACCAGTTCTCCTCGGTATTACAAAAGCGTCGCTTGAGACGGATTCGTTCCTATCAGCTGCTTCGTTCCAGGAAACTACTCGTGTCCTTACGGATGCGGCGATTAAAGGGAAGAGCGACTACCTTCGCGGCTTGAAAGAGAACGTTATTATCGGTAAACTTGTTCCAGCTGGTACAGGAATGACACGTTACCGTCAAATCGGTCTCGAGATCGCAGGCGAAGCACCTGTAGAAGCAGATTCTCCTGTAGAATAAAACGCCTTGACACGCCGGTATGGCGGTGCTACTATGATATAGTGTTGCCAACCGGCTGTGTTATTTTGGAGGATATCTTCATGTCTTACAAAAAAGTAGTCGGCGCAGATTTGAAGTTTGTCGGTCAAAAGCAAACGCTCAAAGCATTGCGATCTGGCAAGGCGTCGGAAGTGATCATCGCAGATGACGCAGATGAACACGTAAAGCAAGCATTGCTCGATGCGGCGAAACAAGCAAACGTTCCAGTCGTGAACGTTCCTTCTAAGCTTGAGCTTGGTAAGGCTTGTGGAATCGACGTTGCAGCAACTGCTGTTGCTATTAAGAAAGTTTGATAATACGTTTTGTGTGGCGATGGAATGCCTGAGCCACGCAAAACGTTTCATTATGACTTTCGATGAACCACCCGGCTCGGTGGTTTTGAAACTTGTCATGAATTCAGGAAGGGAGGATCTCAAAGATGCCTACTATCAACCAATTAGTCCGTAAAGGACGTCAATCAAAAGTTGTGAAATCAGATTCGCCAGCGCTGAACAAAGGGTACAACAGCTTTATCAAAGCTCGTACTGACATCAGCTCACCACAAAAACGTGGTGTTTGTACTCGTGTAGGTACAATGACTCCGAAGAAACCGAACTCGGCTCTTCGTAAGTACGCACGTGTGCGTTTAACGAACACAATGGAAGTAACAGCTTACATCCCAGGTATCGGCCACAACTTGCAAGAACACAGTGTTGTTCTTATTCGCGGCGGTCGCGTAAAAGACTTACCAGGGGTACGTTACCACATCGTTCGTGGTGCACTCGATACAGCTGGAGTTGACGGCCGTATGCAAGGTCGTTCGAAATATGGTACTAAACGTCCAAAAGCAGCAAAAAAATAATCTAGATATCAGAAGATATCACCTCACTATATGAAAGGAGGGACTCGGAATGCCACGTAAAGGTCAAGTAGAACGCCGTGATGTAATGGCTGATCCGATCTACAACTCTAAACTCGTTACCCGCCTTATCAACCGTCTTATGTTAGATGGTAAAAAAGGTACTGCTCAACAAATCTTATACAAAGCTTTTGAAGCTATCGCTGAACGTTCAGGTCGCGATGCAATGGAAGTTTTTGAAGAGGCGATGAACAACATCATGCCAGTTCTTGAAGTTAAAGCACGCCGCGTAGGTGGAGCTAACTATCAAGTTCCTGTCGAAGTCCGCCCTGAGCGCCGTACGACACTTGCACTTCGTTACCTCGTGAACTACTCACGTCTCCGTAACGAAAAAACAATGGATGCTCGTCTTGCTAACGAAATCATGGACGCTGCAAACAACACTGGTGCTTCAGTTAAGAAGCGCGAAGATATGCACAAAATGGCGGAAGCGAACAAAGCGTTTGCTCACTACCGCTGGTAAAACCGGAATTAACCACCTCATCTATGCCATTTTGTATGGAAATATGAGGTGGCTTTCGGGTATAGTCATGACGTGTGGCAACGCACGGACACTAAACTAAAATGCGAAAGGAGAATGTTTAAAGATGGCAAGAGAATTCTCCCTTAAGAACACCCGTAATATCGGGATCATGGCCCACATCGATGCTGGTAAAACAACAACGACTGAGCGTATCCTCTATTACACGGGTCGTATCCACAAGATTGGTGAAACGCACGAAGGTGCTTCACAAATGGACTGGATGGAGCAAGAGCAAGAGCGTGGAATCACGATTACATCTGCAGCAACAACTGCACAATGGAAAGGTAACCGCGTAAACATCATCGATACACCTGGACACGTAGACTTCACTGTTGAAGTTGAACGTTCACTCCGTGTACTTGATGGTGCGGTAGCAGTACTTGATGCACAGTCTGGTGTTGAGCCACAAACTGAGACAGTATGGCGCCAAGCTACAACTTACGGCGTACCACGTATCGTTTTCGTTAACAAAATGGATAAAATCGGTGCAGACTTCCTGTACTCGGTTGGAACGCTTCGCGACCGCCTTCAAGCTAACGCACACGCAATCCAAATCCCAATCGGCGCAGAAGATGAATTCAAAGGAATCATCGATCTCGTTGAAAAGAAAACATACATGTACGGTAACGACCTCGGTACTGATATCGAAGAAACTGAAGGTTTCCCTGCAGAATTCGCAGAAGAAGCTGAAGAACTTCGTGCATCATTAATCGAAGCAGTTGCAGATTACGAAGAAGAAATGATGATGAAATACCTCGAGGGCGAGGAAATCACAATTGAAGAGCTTAAAGCGGGTATCCGTAAAGCGACTCTTACAGTTGATTTCTACCCAGTTCTCGTTGGTTCGGCATTCAAGAACAAAGGTGTTCAGCTTATGCTTGACGCAGTCCTTGACTACCTCCCATCACCAGTCGACGTAAAAGCAATCACAGGGATTAACATGGATACAGATGAAGAGATCGTTCGTGAGTCAACTGACGAAGCGCCATTCTCTGCACTTGCATTCAAAGTTATGACTGACCCATATGTTGGTAAATTGACGTTCTTCCGTGTGTACTCTGGTACAGCTTCGGCAGGATCTTATGTCAAGAACTCAACAAAAGGGAAACGTGAGCGTCTCGGACGTATCCTTCAAATGCACGCGAACAGCCGTGAGGAGATCCCAATGGTCTTCGCTGGTGACATCGCAGCAGCTGTAGGTCTTAAAGATACTACTACTGGAGATACGCTTTGTGCAGAGAAAGACAACGTCGTTCTCGAATCAATGACATTCCCAGAACCAGTTATCTCGGTCGCGATCGAACCAAAAACGAAAGCTGACCAAGATAAAATGGGTCAAGCACTCGCTAAGCTTGCTGAAGAGGATCCAACTTTCCGCACTGAAACTAACCCAGAGACTGGTCAAACGATCATCTCAGGTATGGGTGAGCTTCACCTCGACATCATCGTTGACCGTATGCGTCGCGAGTTCAAAGTCGAAGCAAACGTTGGTGCTCCACAAGTAGCTTACCGTGAAACGATCCGCCAATCGGCGAAAATCGATTCTAAGTTTGCTCGTCAATCAGGTGGTCGTGGTCAGTATGGTCACGTCGTCGTAGAATTCGAGCCAAACGAAGAAGGTGCTGGCTTTGAGTTCAACAACAAAATCGTCGGTGGTGTTGTTCCACGTGAATACATCCCAGCGGTTGAACACGGAATCGAAGAAGCGCTTCAAAACGGTATCCTTGCTGGTTATCCAGTAGTTGACGTTAAAGCGGCACTCGTTTTCGGATCGTACCACGATGTCGACTCGAACGAGATGGCATTTAAAATCGCGGCTTCAATGGCCGTCAAACAACTTAAAGATAAGAGCGGCGCTGTTATCCTTGAGCCAATGATGAAAGTTGAAATCGTTATCCCAGATGAATACATGGGAGACATCATGGGTGATGTTACATCACGCCGTGGACGCGTTGAAGGTATGGAAGCTCGCGGGAACGCTCAAGTCGTTCGTTCGATGATTCCACTTTCAGAGATGTTCGGTTACGCTACTGGTCTTCGTTCACGCACACAAGGTCGCGGAACGTACTCGATGCACTTCGATCACTACGAAGAAGTACCGAAATCAGTTGCTGAAGAAATCATCAAAAAAGCAAACGGCTAATCCTTCACAGGTTGTCACGCTTTTATGATTAGTGTAAGCTAAGGAAGGTGTACGTTATTCGACGATTCACCTTCCTAGTTATAAAATATTATTAGACACATAGAGGAGGAATTCAGAATGGGTAAAGAAAAATTCGACCGTTCTAAACCGCACGTTAACGTTGGTACAATTGGCCACGTCGACCACGGTAAAACAACTTTAACAGCAGCTATCTCAGCTGTACTTGCAAAAGCACAAGGTAAAGCTGCAACTAAGTTTGACCAAATCGATGGTGCTCCAGAAGAGCGCGAGCGCGGTATCACTATCGCAACAGCTCACATCGAGTACGAAACAGAAAAACGCCACTATGCACACGTTGACTGCCCAGGTCACGCTGACTATGTTAAAAACATGATCACTGGTGCTGCACAAATGGACGGCGCGATCCTCGTTGTTTCTGCAACTGATGGTCCAATGCCACAAACACGTGAGCACATCTTGCTTTCACGTCAAGTAGGTGTTCCTTTCATCGTAGTATTCATGAACAAAGTCGACATGGTTGACGACGAAGAGCTTCTTGAACTCGTTGAAATGGAAATCCGCGAACTTCTTTCTGAGTACGACTTCCCAGGCGATGACCTCCCAGTTATCCAAGGATCTGCTCTCGGCGCGCTTAACGGCGAAGCTAAATGGGAAGAAAAAATCATGGAACTCATGACAGCTGTTGATGAGTACATCCCTGAGCCAACTCGTGACACTGAAAAAGACTTCATGATGCCAGTTGAGGATGTTTTCTCAATCACTGGTCGTGGTACAGTTGCTACTGGCCGCGTTGAGCGTGGAGTTCTTAAAGTCAACGACGAAGTTGAAATCGTTGGTCTTCACGAAGAAACTAAAAAATCAGTATGTACTGGTGTAGAGATGTTCCGTAAGCTTCTTGACTATGCTGAAGCTGGCGACAACATCGGAGCACTTCTCCGTGGTGTATCACGTGACGACATCGAGCGTGGACAAGTTCTCGCGAAACCAAACACAATCACACCGCACAAAACTTTCAAAGCGCAAGTTTACATCCTTTCAAAAGAAGAGGGTGGCCGTCACACGCCATTCTTCGGTAACTACCGTCCACAGTTCTACTTCCGTACAACTGACGTAACTGGTATGTGCCAACTTCCTGAAGGAACTGAAATGGTAATGCCTGGGGACAACATCGAATTGACTGTTGAACTCATCGCGCCAATCGCTCTTGAAAAAGAAACTCGTTTCTCAATCCGTGAAGGTGGCCGTACAGTAGGCGCTGGATCAGTTACAGAAATCGTTGAGTAATTTTTAAGATTTAAAGGTCTTCCGTCTCCCGTGACGGAAGGCCTTTTTTCATTTCTTTGAAAACAGTCTTGCAACATGGTCAGACATCTTATATACTGAGGAAAGTGTTTGTGCGAGTGGTGAGAGACTTGAAAACAAATTCTATTTTTATTTTACTTGCATTCCTGCTTGGAATTAAGTAAACTAGGATATGTTGGTCACAAACACAACGCGATGAAGCGGGAGGTTATGACACACCAGGCGGCATTGCCATGGCTAGTGTGGAAATTTCCGCGGAGAATGTCTATTTACAAAATAGGCGAAAAGGAGGGAAACAACATGGCAAATGAAAAAATTCGGATCCGTTTGAAAGCATACGATCACCGCGTGCTTGATCAATCGGCTGAGAAAATTGTCGAAACAGCAAAACGTTCTGGTGCTACTGTATCTGGTCCGATCCCACTCCCAACGGAGAAAGCGATCTACACAGTACTTCGTGCCGTTCACAAGTACAAAGATGCTCGTGAGCAGTTCGAAATGCGTACACACAAACGTTTGATCGACATCGTTAACCCAACACCGAAAACAGTTGATGCGCTTATGCGTCTTGAACTTCCATCGGGCGTTGACATCGAAATCAAACTTTAATTTTTCTTCTATAAATAGTTGATACTAGCCAGAAGATCAAAATCATTCAATATTAGGAGGTGTATCTCATGGCTAAAGGAATCTTAGGAACTAAACTCGGTATGACACAAATCTTCAACGAGTCAGGCGAAGTAGTACCAGTTACTGTCGTTTCAGTAGAAGGTAACGTTGTTCTTCAATTGAAGACAATGGAAGTGGACGGTTACGAAGCAGTCCAACTCGGCTTTGGTGATATCAAAGAAGGTCGTCAAAACAAACCGCAAAAAGGTCACGCAGCGAAAGCTAGTGCGACACCTAAGCGCTTCATTAAAGAAATCCGTACATCTGTAACAGATTTCGAAATCGGTCAAGAGATTAAAGCAGATACTTTCGCTGCAGGCGAAATGGTTGATGTAACAGGTACGTCGAAAGGTAAAGGTTTCGCTGGAGCAATCAAGCGTCACAACCAATCACGTGGTCCAATGGCTCACGGTTCGCGTTACCACCGTCGCCCAGGTTCAATGGGTCCTGTCGCTCCAAACCGTGTATTCAAAGGGAAATTGCTCCCAGGACGCATGGGTGGAGAGCAAGTCACTGTTCAAAACCTTGAAATCGTAAAAGTTGATGTAGAACGCGGCTTACTCCTCGTCAAGGGTGCTATCCCAGGCGCACGTAAGAGCCAAGTTGTCGTCAAAACTGCGGTAAAAGGCAACTAATTTGTTTGCAAGGAAAGGAGGAATAACGAATGCCTAAAGTAGCTTTGCTTAACCAAACAGGTACACAAGTTGGAGACATCGAGTTGGCAGATGCCGTTTTCGGAATCGAGCCAAACGAAGCAGTCGTATACGATGCAATCGTCATGCAACAAGCTTCACGTCGCCAAGGTACACATGATACAAAAGGTCGCTCGGAAGTTCGCGGTGGCGGCCGTAAACCATGGAAACAAAAAGGTACTGGTCGTGCACGCCAAGGTTCGATCCGTTCGCCACAATGGGTTGGCGGTGGAACAGTCTTCGGTCCAACACCACGTTCGTACGCTTATAAACTTCCTAAAAAGGTTCGTCGTCTCGCATTACGTTCAGCACTTTCTTCGAAAGTCGCTAACAACGAGTTCATCGTTCTTGAAGGATTGACAATCGATGCTCCGAAAACGAAAGACATGATTTCGGTCTTCGCTGCTCTTTCAATCGAACGTAAAGTCCTCGTCGTTACTGCTGATTACAACGAGACAGTCGTTCTTTCAACACGCAACATTCCTGGTGTCACAGTCGTTGACGCTGCTGGAGTAAACGTCCTTGATCTTGTCGCACACGACAAAGTCATCTTCACGAAGGATGCTGTTGCGAGAGTAGAGGAGGTGCTTGCATAATGGCAAACGCACACGACATTATCAAACGTCCTGTAATTACTGAACGCTCAGTGAACCAAATGGCTGAGAAAAAGTACACGTTCGAAGTAGACGTAAAGGCATCTAAGACACAAATCAAAGATGCAGTTGAAGCGATCTTCGGCGTTAAAGTTGAAAAAATCAACACACTTATCTCAAAACCAAAAGCAAAACGCGTAGGTCGTCACGCTGGTTACACAGCACGCCGCAAAAAAGCGGTCGTCACGCTTACTGCAGATAGCAAAGAACTCGATTACCTCGGTTAATCGGTACTCTGTAGAAAAGGAGGGAACTCTCGATGGGAATTAAAAAGTTTAAACCGACCACTAACGGTCGTCGTAATATGACTGCGCTTGACTTTGCTGAGATTACGGCTTCACGTCCTGAAAAATCGTTAACTGAAAAGCTTTCGAAAAAGGGCGGACGTAACAACCAAGGTCGCTTGACAGTACGTCACCAAGGTGGCGGACACAAACGTAAATACCGTATCATCGACTTCAAACGGAACAAGGATGGCATCGCTGGCCGTATCGCTACAATTGAGTACGATCCGAACCGCTCTGCAAACATCGCTCTTGTCCACTACATCGATGGTGAAAAACGCTACATCCTCGCACCTAAAGGATTGAAAGTTGACATGCAAGTCATGTCAGGAGTTGAGGCTGACATTAAAGTCGGTAACGCTCTTCCACTTTCAAACATCCCAGTTGGTACATTGATCCACAACATCGAACTTAAGCCAGGTAAAGGTGGTCAGCTCGTTCGTTCAGCTGGTACTTCTGCTCAGCTTCTCGGTAAAGATGGTAAATACGCGATCGTTCGTCTCCAATCAGGCGAAACACGTATGATCCTTGCTACTTGCCGTGCAACAGTCGGCGCTGTCGGTAATGAAGAGCACGAGCTCGTCAATATCGGTAAAGCTGGTCGTTCACGCTGGCTCGGAAAACGTCCTACAGTTCGTGGTTCTGTAATGAACCCAGTTGATCACCCGCACGGTGGTGGTGAAGGACGTGCTCCAATCGGTCGTTCGGGCCCACTTACTCCTTGGGGTAAACCGGCACTCGGATACAAAACTCGTAAGAAAAACAAAGCGAGCGATAAATATATCGTCCGTCGTTCTAAAAAATAATTACGTGATTTCTGAACGGTTCGCAGGAACCGTTCCTGAATCATGCCAAAGGGAGGTACAACTATGGGTCGCAGCTTGAAAAAAGGTCCATTTGCAGATCACCATTTGCTCGCTAAGGTTGACAAAGCCAACGAAGCTGGTGACAAGCATGTTATCAAAACTTGGTCACGCCGTTCTACAATCTTCCCAGAGTTCATCGGTCACACGATCGCTGTCTACGATGGTCGTAAACACGTACCGGTTTACGTGACAGAAGATATGGTCGGTCACAAACTTGGTGAATTCGCGCCAACACGTTCTTACAAAGGACATGCTGGAAACGATAAGAAGACTAAACGTTAATCTGAGGGGAGGTACTCATTATGCAATCAAAAGCATCGGCTAATATGGTTCGCATTGCTCCTCGTAAGGCACGTCTAGTAGTAGACTTAATCCGCGGGAAGCAAATCGGTGAAGCACTTTCGATTCTTGCTTACACGAACAAGGCAGCAACGCCAATCGTTGAGAAAGTATTGAAATCGGCAATCGCGAACGCTGAGCACAACTTCGACATGAACATCGAAAACCTCGTAGTAACAGAGGCTTACGTCAACGAAGGTCCAACGCTCAAACGTTTCCGCCCACGTGCAATGGGTCGCGCAAGCCGCATCAACAAACGTACGAGCCACGTTCACATCGTGGTATCTGAAAAATAAGGAGGGATTACCGTGGGTCAGAAGATTAACCCAACTGGTCTTCGCGTAGGTATCATCAAAGACTGGGAATCACGTTGGTTCGCAGATAAAGACTATGCTGATCTCCTTCATGAAGACTACGTAGTTCGTGAATATATCGAAAAACGTCTTAAAGACGCTAGTGTCTCTAAAGTTGAAATCGAGCGCGCAGCAAACCGCTTGAACATTTCACTTCACACTGCTAAACCTGGTATGGTTATCGGTAAAGGCGGTTCTGAAATCGAAACGCTTCGTACAGACATCACTAACCTTGCAAAAGGCAAACGCGTTCACGTTAACGTCGTTGAAGTGAAAAACCCGGATGCAGTTGCTAAACTTGTCGCTGAGAACATCGCACGCCAACTTGAAGGCCGTGTATCGTTCCGTCGTGCAATGAAGCAATCAATCCAACGCTCTATGCGTTCAGGTATCAAAGGAATCAAGACTGAAGTTTCTGGTCGTCTTGGCGGCGCTGATATCGCTCGTTCAGAGAAGTATTCAGAAGGAACAGTTCCACTTCATACACTCCGTGCAGACATCGATTACGGTACTGCTGAAGCTGATACAACTTACGGCAAAATTGGCGTAAAAGTATGGCTCCACCACGGTGAAGTGCTTCCTACGAAAAAAGCAGCATCTAACGAACAATAATCCACATCCGTCTAGGGAAGGAGGCAACACAACATGTTGTTACCAAAACGTGTAAAATATCGTCGTGTTCACCGCGGCAACATGCGTGGTAAAGCGAAACGTGGTACTACAGTACACTTCGGCGAGTTCGGTATCCAAGCTCAAGAAGCTAGCTGGATCACTAGCCGTCAAATCGAATCAGCGCGTATCGCGATGACTCGTTATATGAAACGTGGTGGTAAAGTGTGGATCAAGATTTTCCCACATAAACCATACACTAAAAAACCTCTTGAAGTCCGAATGGGTTCAGGTAAAGGTGCTCCGGAGGGCTGGGTTGCAGTCGTCAAACCGGGGAAAGTAATGTTTGAAATCGCAGGAGTATCGGAAGAGATCGCACGCGAAGCTCTCCGTCTTGCATCACACAAACTTCCAGTAAAATGTAAGTTCGTAAAACGTGAAGAAAATGGTGGTGATACGAATGAAAGCAACTGATCTCCGTCAGCAAACTACAGAAGAGCTCAACGGTAAAGTCGGTTCGTGGAAAGAAGAGTTGTTCAACCTTCGTTTCCAACTTGCGACTGGTCAGCTTGAGAACCCTGCTCGTATCCGTGAAGTGCGCAAGTCGATTGCACGCGCGAAAACCGTTCTTCGTGAACGCGAACTCGGCATCAACAACGCATAATTCACTCGGATTCTGAGAGGAGGAACACTCAATGGAACGCACTAACAACCGCAAAGTGTTAACTGGACGCGTCGTATCTGACAAAATGGATAAAACGATCGTAGTTACAGTTGAGACTAAAGTAAAGCACAAGCTCTACGGCAAACGCGTAAACTACTCTAAGAAGTACAAAACGCATGATGAAAACAACACAGCTAAAATCGGTGACGTTGTACGCATTCAAGAAACACGTCCACTTTCTAAAGACAAACGTTTCCGTCTCGTAGAAGTCGTCGAAAAAGCAGTAATCATCTAAACTCTAATTAGTTCGGATGAATAAACATCCGGAGGGAGGTACAATCGTATGATTCAACAAGAATCTCGCTTGAAAGTAGCAGACAACTCAGGAGCTCGTGAAGTCTTGACGATCAAAGTCCTCGGTGGATCTGGTCGCAAAACTGCTAACATCGGTGACGTAATTGTTTGCACAGTTAAACAAGCAACACCAGGTGGCGTTGTCAAAAAAGGTGAAGTTGTACGCGCAGTAGTCGTTCGTACTAAACGTGGCGTTCGTCGTAAAGACGGTTCGTACATCCGTTTTGACGAAAATGCAGCAGTCATCATCAAAGATGATAAAAGCCCACGTGGCACACGTATCTTCGGACCAGTCGCACGCGAACTTCGTGAAAAAGACTTCATGAAGATCGTCTCGTTGGCACCGGAAGTACTTTAATTCCAAAGAATTCCTACAAGGAGGTGCTCTAACGATGCATGTCAAAAAAGGTGATAAAGTTCAGGTTATGACTGGTAAAGATAAAGGCAAACAAGGTGTTGTCCTTACTGCTATGCCTAAAAAAGATCGCGTTATCGTCGAAGGCGTTAACATGATCAAAAAACACTCAAAACCTTCTCAACTCAACCCGCAAGGCGGAATTGTCGAGAAAGAAGCACCGATTCACGTATCGAACGTTATGCTCATCGACCCTAAGACAGGAAACCCAACACGCGTTGGTTTCACTGTGGTTGACGGCAAGAAAGTACGTATCGCTAAAAAATCGGGCGAAGCTTTAGATAAATAAGAAGATTTAAAGAAAGGAGGTCCACTTTCTGATGAACCGTTTAAAAGCTAAATACCAAGACGAAATCGTCAAAGTAATGATGGAGAAATTCAACTATACTTCTGTAATGCAAGCGCCGAAAGTCGATAAGATCGTAATCAACATGGGTGTTGGTGACGCTGTTACGAACACGAAAGCACTTGACATGGCAGTCGAAGAGCTTCAGCTCCTCACTGGTCAGAAGCCACTCATCACGAAAGCTAAGAAATCAATCGCTGGTTTCAAACTTCGTGAAGGTATGCCAATCGGCGCGAAGGTAACACTTCGTGGAGAGCGCATGTATGAGTTCCTCGACAAGTTGATCAACGTGTCACTTCCACGTGTACGTGACTTCCGTGGTGTATCGAAGAAATCATTCGATGGCCGTGGTAACTACACGCTAGGCGTGAAGGAACAATTGATCTTCCCAGAGATCGACTACGATCGCGTATCTAAAGTCCGTGGTATGGACATCGTTATCGTTACAACTGCTAATACGGATGAAGAGTCACGTGAGCTTCTCACAGCACTCGGCATGCCATTCCAAAAATAAGGGAGGCCGCACACATGGCTAAGAAATCAATGATCGCACGTGAAGTAAAACGCCAAGCACTCGTCGAGCGCTACGCTGAACAACGCGCAGAATTGAAAGCACAAGGCGACTACATCGGCTTGAGCAAACTCCCACGTAACTCTTCAGCGGTTCGTTTACACAACCGTTGCAGTATCACTGGCCGTCCACACGGTTACATTGGTAAATTCGGTATCAGCCGTATTAAGTTCCGTGATCTTGCTCATAAAGGTCAAATCCCTGGTGTTAAAAAAGCAAGCTGGTAATTCATTAAAGTTGTGAAAGGAGGTACATCGCATGGTTATGACAGATCCGATTGCAGATATGCTTACACGCATTCGTAATGCAAACATGGTTCGCCATGAGAAGTTGGAAATGCCAGCTTCTACAATCAAACGTGAAGTCGCTGAAATCCTCAAACGTGAAGGTTTCATCCGCGATGTTGAATATCTCGAGGACAGCAAACAAGGTACGCTCCGCGTATTCCTTAAGTACGGCGCAAGCAACGAACGCGTCATCACTGGACTCAAACGTATCTCGAAACCAGGTCTTCGCGTTTACGCGAAAGCTGATGAAATCCCGAAAGTACTCGGTGGTCTCGGAATCGCTATCGTTTCAACATCTAAAGGTGTTATGACAGACAAAGAAGCTCGCCAACAAAAAGTCGGCGGCGAAGTGATCGCATACATCTGGTAATTCACGCATAAAAAGAACGGAGGTGTCTTAAATGTCACGTATTGGTAAAAAGCCAGTCGTTATCCCAGCAGGCGTTACAGTAACAGTTGAAAACAGCACAGTTACGGTAAAAGGTCCTAAAGGTGAACTCACTCGTGAGTTCAACCCGACTATGGCTATCAACGTAGAAGGTAATGAATTGACTGTCACTCGTCCAAACGACGAGAAAGCTAACCGTACAATCCACGGAACGACTCGTGCGCTTATCGCGAACATGGTCGAAGGTGTAAACAACGGTTTCGCTAAGACACTCGATATCCAAGGTGTTGGTTACCGTGCTCAAAAGCAAGGTAACAAAATCGTACTCAACCTCGGTTATTCACACCCAATCGAGTACACTCCGGAACAAGGCATTGAAGTCGAAGTTCCTACGAATACGCAAATCATCGTCCGCGGAATCAGCAAAGAGCGTGTTGGACACGTTGCTGCATTGATCCGTTCGTACCGTCAGCCTGAGCCGTACAAAGGTAAAGGAATTCGTTACAGTGATGAAGTCGTCCGTCGTAAAGAAGGTAAAACAGGTAAGTAATTCGTTAAGACGAATTGACCGGAAAGGAGTGGCATAAATGATCTCAAAGGCAAACAAAAATGCTACGCGTAAAAAGCGTCATGGTCGTGTACGTCGTACAATCATCGGGACTGCAGCTCGTCCACGTTTGAATGTATTCCGTTCGAACAAGAACATTTACGTACAAGTCATTGACGATGCAACACATGCAACACTCGCATCTGCATCATCACTCGACCTTGAAAAAGGCAACACGACTGACGCTGCATCAGCAGTTGGTAAGCTTGCAGCTGAACGCGCTCTTGAAAAAGGTATTGAAACAGTCGTTTTCGACCGTGGAGGATACCTCTATCATGGACGTATTAAAGCAGTAGCTGAAGCAGCTCGTGAAGCTGGTCTCAAATTCTAATAGAAAAGGAGGGAACCTCTACATGCGCCAGTTAGAAATTAACATGGATCAACTCGAAGAACGCGTTGTTACTGTAAACCGCGTCGCGAAAGTAGTAAAAGGTGGCCGTCGCTTCCGTTTTGCTGCACTCGTCGTCGTAGGTGACAAGAATGGTCACGTAGGTTTCGGTACGGGTAAAGCTCAGGAAGTGCCTGAAGCGATCCGTAAAGCAATCGAAGATGCAAAGAAAAACATGGTTAACGTTCCAATCGTTAACACTACAATTCCACACGAAATCAACGGAATTTTCGGTGCAGGTCACGTCTTCTTGAAACCTGCTTCTGAAGGTACTGGAGTCATCGCTGGTGGCCCAGTTCGTGCGGTTCTCGAATTAGCGGGAATCAACGACATTCTTTCGAAATCACTTGGATCAAGCACTCCAATCAACATGGTTCGTGCGACTGTTAAAGGTCTCACTTCACTTAAACGTGCTGAAGACGTTGCGAAACTCCGCGGTAAAACCGTCGAAGAACTTCGCGGTTAAGAAAGGGAGGGAATACAGATGGCGAAACTCGCAGTTACCCTCACACGCAGCATGATCGGTCGTCCGGAGAACCAACGCGTTACTACTCGTACGCTTGGTCTCCGTAAGATGCACCAAACTGTTGTCGTACCTGACAACGCTGCTATGCGTGGGATGATTAACCACGTGTCACACTTATTGACAGTTAAAGAAATTCAAGAGTAATACGTTTGATATAATTTTATGAGGAGGTGCCCCACTATGAAACTCCATGAATTGAAACCAGCTGCTGGTTCACGTTCAGAACGCAACCGTGTAGGTCGCGGTATGTCTTCTGGTAACGGTAAGACTTCTGGCCGTGGTCACAAAGGTCAAAAAGCTCGTTCAGGCGGTGGTGTTCGTCCAGGTTTCGAAGGTGGACAAAACCCACTTTTCCGTCGTTTACCAAAACGCGGCTTCAACAACCCGACTCGTAAAGAGTTCGCGGTTATCAACCTTGACACACTTAACCGTTTTGAAGATGGAACGGAAGTAACACCAGAACTTCTTATCGAGACTCGCGCAGTCAAAGGTATGAAGGATGGCGTGAAGATCCTTTCTAACGGTAAGATTGAAAAGAAACTGACAGTAAAAGCTCACAAGTTCTCCGAAGCTGCGAAGCAAGCGATCGAAGCTGCCGGCGGTACGGTTGAGGTGATCTAATGTTTCAAGCGATCTCCAATATGTGGCGCGTAGCCGACATTCGTCGGCGCATTCTCTTTACCTTGGCTCTGATTATCGTGTTCCGTATCGGAGCACATATCCCGGTGCCGATGGTAAACACTGAAGTATTCAAGATCGACCAGAATGGTATTCTTGGTTTCTTGAATTCCTTCGGCGGGAATGCTTTGCAGAATTTCTCACTCTTTGCGATGGGAATCATGCCGTATATCACGGCCTCGATCGTTGTCCAACTCTTACAGATGGACGTTGTTCCAAAGTTTGCCGAATGGGCAAAACAAGGAGAGGCGGGCCGTAAGAAGTTAGCAACGGTAACGCGCTATGGAACGATCGTACTCGGCTTAGTCCAAGCGTTTGGAATCGCGCTTGGATTTAACCGTATCTACCCAGGTCTTGTCGATGAGCAATACGGCACCTGGACGTACGTTATGATTGCACTTGTTTTGACGGCGGGTACCGCATTCTTGATGTTCCTCGGTGAACTCATCACGGAGAAGGGCATTGGTAACGGGATATCAATGATCATCTTCGCTGGGATTGTCGCAGGCTTCCCGAACGCGTTCCGTCAGATCTACGAAACAAAGCTCCAAAATGCAGGGGATGCTTTGTTTGTCAATGTGCTTTATATCGTACTGTTGCTTTTAATCATCATCGCGGTCATCGTCGGAGTCATCTATGTGCAGCAAGCTGCCCGTAAGATTCCGATTCAGTACGCTAAGCGTACGGTGAACCGTGCACCAGTAGGCGGTCAATCGACACACTTGCCGATTAAACTGAATGCTGCTGGTGTTATCCCAGTTATCTTCGCTGTATCGTTCATGGTGACGCCACCAACGGTTGCAAGTTTCTTTGCAAGTCCGGAAAATGCGACGAAAATCCGTGACATTTTCGACTATACGAGTCCAATCGGTATGTCGATCTATGTGGCACTGATCATTGCATTTTCTTACTTCTATACATTCGTTCAGGTTAACCCGGAACAAATGGCAGAGAACCTTCAAAAGCAAGGCGGATACATTCCTGGTATTCGTCCTGGTAAGCAAACGGAACAGTACATCACGAAGATCCTGTACCGTCTGACATTCTTCGGCTCACTCTTCCTCGCTGTCATCGCGGTGACGCCAACGTTCTTTATTAAGTTCGCTGGTTTACCGAACTCGGTGCAGATTGGTGGAACAAGCCTATTGATCGTCATCGGTGTAGGTCTTGAGACGATGAAACAGATTGAAAGTCAACTGGTTAAACGACACTACAAAGGCTTTATCCGATAAGGCGGGAGGAAGGGGACCATCCCTTTCCTTTCTGTTGTGTCTATAGAGTCTATAGAAGTGGAGGCTACCGACATGAATCTTGTATTGATGGGCTTGCCGGGTGCTGGAAAAGGAACGCAGGCTGCGAAAATTATCGAAGACTACGCCATTCCACACATCTCGACAGGCGACATGTTCCGCGCGGCGATCAAAGATCAAACACCGCTCGGGCAGGAAGCGAAATCGTACATGGATAAAGGGGAACTCGTTCCGGACGAAGTCACAATCGGCATCGTACGTGAGCGTCTCGCCAAAGAAGACTGTGCCAATGGTTTTCTTCTTGACGGTTTCCCACGCACAGTGAAACAAGCGGATGCTCTTGAAGTATTGCTTGCGGATCTAAATAAACAAATCGATCACGTCGTTCACATCGGTGTGAACCCGGAGAAACTTGTCCCTCGTTTGACAGGCCGCCGGATTTGCCCGACATGTGGAGCAACGTATCATGTCATCTATAACCCACCAAAAGTGGAGGGTGTCTGTGATATCGACGGATCAGCACTTGTTCAACGTGAAGATGATCAAGAAGAAACGGTTCGCCGTCGTCTTGAAGTCAACGTCGCTCAAGCGCAACCTTTGATTGACTTTTACGCTGAAAAAGGGTATCTTCGTAATTTGGACGGTGATCGTCCGATTAATGAAGTTTATTCCGATGTTCAAGCACTTCTTGGTGGTCAGTAATGATCATTACGAAAGCGCCGCGTGAAATCGACATCATGCGTCAGGCAGGACAAATCGTCGCCCGGACGCATAAGGAGCTCAAAGCTCATATTCGTCCAGGGATCACAACGGGGCAACTCGATGCGATTGCTGAACGCTATATTCGAAGTCAAGGGGCAACACCATCGTTTAAAGGTTATAATGGGTTTACTGGCAGCATCTGTGCTTCAGTAAATGAAGAACTTGTCCATGGTATTCCGGGTGACCGCGTACTCCACGATGGAGACATCATCTCGATTGATATCGGGGCGGAGTATAACGG
Organism: Exiguobacterium sp. s145; assembly: GCF_018618835.1. Classification (NCBI taxonomy): domain Bacteria; kingdom Bacillati; phylum Bacillota; class Bacilli; order Caryophanales; genus Exiguobacterium; species Exiguobacterium sp. s145. The sequence goes on from NZ_JACSMV010000021.1 coordinate 43,575, forward strand.
ATATCACGGAGATTCAGCCTGGACATATCCGGTAGGTACAATCTCTGAAGAGACGAAGCGGTTACTTGACGTAACTGAAGAATCTCTGTATAAAGGATTGGAGCGCGCCAAAGCCGGCGTGCACCTGACAGATATTTCGCATGCGATTCAGTCACATGTTGAAGCAGCGAATTTTTCTGTAGTCCGCGAATATGTGGGCCACGGCGTGGGACAAAATTTGCATGAAGATCCGCAAATTCCACATTATGGACCACCGGGGAAAGGGCCGCGCCTGAAAACTGGCATGACCTTGGCGATTGAGCCAATGGTTAATGTCGGAAAACGCTATGTTCGCACGCTATCCGACAATTGGACGGTAGTGACAGTGGACGGTAGCATGTGCGCCCACTTTGAGCACACCATCGCCATCACAGACGAAGGCTACGAGATCTTAACGGTCGATGCAGAGTGAGCTGTGCGCGTTATTGGTGTCACCTTTCTATAAGCCGCTATCCACTCGTGTTTGTGACCGATGATTCTCTCACGGCTACTGTAGAAAGCCCCTAAGCGCTACAAATCGTCTGGGCTCCCAATCAACTTTATAGAGAAAGGGGTATAATTGATGGCGAAACAAGATGTAATCGAAGTGGAAGGTACGGTTATCGAACCGCTTCCAAACGCGATGTTTAAGGTGGAGTTAGAAAACGGCCACACGGTCCTCGCGCACGTCTCAGGAAAAATTCGGATGCACTTCATTCGGATCCTACCAGGAGATAAAGTAACGGTTGAGTTGTCACCATACGACTTGACTCGCGGACGGATCACATACCGTTTCAAATAAAAACTCCGATTTTTTCAGGAGGAGGTATTCACAATGAAAGTAAGACCTTCGGTTAAACCGATCTGTGAAAAATGTAAAGTTATCCGCCGTAAAGGCAAAGTAATGGTTATTTGCGAAAACCCTAAGCATAAACAAAAACAAGGGTAATTAAACAAGGAGGTGCACACATGGCACGTATTGCTGGTGTAGATATTCCACGTGAGAAACGCATCGTTATCTCACTCACTTACATCTATGGTGTTGGTAAAACAACTGCTCAGAAAGTCTTGAAAGAAGCTGGTATCTCTGAAGATACTCGTACTCGTGAATTGACTGAAGAACAACTCAACCAACTCCGTGATGGATTAGATAAAGTAAAAGTTGAGGGTGACCTTCGTCGTGAAATCTCACTCAACATCAAACGTTTGATCGAAATCGGTTGCTACCGTGGTGTTCGTCACCGTCGTGGTCTTCCAGTTCGTGGTCAAAACACTAAAAACAACTCGCGTACTCGTAAAGGCCCACGCCGTACAGTAGCGAACAAGAAGAAGTAAGGGAGGGTAAACTAAGATGGCAAAACGTAAACAGAATGTTCGTAGTAAACGTAAAGTCAAAAAGAATATTGAATCTGGTATCGTGCATATCCGTTCAACATTCAACAACACAATCGTTACGATCACTGACATGCAAGGGAATGCAATCTCTTGGGCAACTGCAGGTAACATGGGCTTCAAAGGCTCACGTAAATCTACTCCATTTGCTGCGCAACTCGCTTCAGAAACTGCTGCGAAAACAGCAATGGACAACGGTATGCGTACTGTAGAAGTTAACGTTAAAGGTCCTGGTGCAGGTCGTGAAGCTGCAATCCGTGCGCTCCAAGCAATCGGTCTTGAAGTAACAGCGATCCGTGACGTAACTCCAGTTCCGCACAACGGTTGCCGCCCTCCAAAACGTCGTCGCGTGTAACCCGTCTTGTACTGCAAAGCGGGAATTCGAGTAGACTTTTGTTGATCGTTTGACCAAGCAAGGCAGTAGAAACGTGCACAAGACGGTTGGCGATTGAACGCGATGGCCAACATGACGATATTCAAGGAGGGGTTCAGATGATCGAAATCGAAAAGCCGAAGATTGAAACGGTCGAATTAAGCGACAACGCTACGTTTGGTAAATTCGTGGTAGAACCGCTTGAGCGTGGATTCGGTACAACGCTTGGTAACTCATTGCGTCGTATCCTATTATCTTCACTTCCGGGTGCTGCAGTCACTGCAGTCCAAATCGATGGCGTTCTTCATGAGTTCTCGACGATTGATGGCGTTGTAGAAGACGTTACCCAAATCATCTTGAACCTCAAGAAACTCGCCCTCAAAGTTTACTCGGAAGAAGAGAAAACACTTGAGATCGATATTCAAGGCGCCGGCGTTGTTACTGCAGCGAACATTACGCATGACAGCGACGTCGAAATCCTCAACCCAGAACTCCACATTGCAACACTTGCAGAAGGTGCATCACTTCATATGCGTCTGACAGCTCGTCGCGGCCGTGGTTACGTTCAGGCTGAAGATAACAAACGGGACGATATGCCAATCGGCGTCATTCCAATTGATTCGATTTACACGCCAATTCAACGTGTAAACTATCAAGTTGAAAAAACACGTGTTGGTCAGGATGCGAGCTTCGATAAGTTGACGCTTGATGTTTGGACGGACGGTTCAATCCGCCCTGAAGAAGCAGTGTCGCTCGGTGCAAAAATCATGACAGAACACTTAAACATCTTTGTTGGTCTTACGGACGAAGCGCTCCATGCCGAAATCATGGTCGAAAAGGAAGAAGATCAAAAAGAAAAAGTACTTGAAATGACGATCGAAGAACTCGATCTTTCAGTTCGTTCGTACAACTGTTTGAAACGTGCCGGCATCAATACGGTTCAAGAACTCGCAAACAAGAGCGAAGACGAGATGATGAAAGTTCGTAACCTCGGACGTAAATCACTCGAAGAAGTTCAAGCGAAGCTCGATGAACTCGGACTGGGCCTACGTAAAGAAGACTAAAACTATTAATTGCACGAAGGAGGGAATCCATCCATGGCATACTCGAAATTAGGCCGTACAAGCTCACAACGTAAGGCACTTTTGCGTGACCTTGCGACTGATCTCATCATCAATGAGCGTATCCAAACTACAGAACAAAAAGCGAAGGAACTTCGTCCAGTCGTTGAGAAACTCATCACTTTAGGTAAACGCGGTGATCTCCACGCTCGTCGTCAAGTTGCATCGTTCGTTCGTCGCGAAGCTGCTGGTCAAAACGAAGCTGGTAAAACACAAGATGCAATCCAAAAGTTGTTTGCTGATGTGGCACCACGTTTTGCTGAGCGTCAAGGTGGTTACACACGTATCATGAAAATGGGACCACGTCGTGGTGACGGCGCAGAAATGGTCATCATCGAACTCGTTTAATTTTTAAATGATTCGAATAAAAGGGCAGTGCGTAACTCGCTTCTGCCCTTTTGTTACAAATGAAATTATTTTTGATTTGATGAAGGAGGAGCAGACATGACAAAGCTGATTGAGTTGGAACAGGTGACCTACCGTTACCCGGAACAAGAACAACCAGCCTTACGGAATGTCTCTCTTTCGATTCATTCGCAGGAATGGGTCGCGATCGTTGGACACAACGGCTCCGGAAAATCAACGCTGACGAAGCTGTTTAACGGATTGTTGCTTCCTGAAGAAGGAACGGTTACTGTCAATGAGACATTCTCAAGTGCGGTACCGGAGCAACTGTGGGAGATGCGCCGCGCAATCGGTATCGTCTTTCAAAATCCGGATAATCAATTCGTTGGCACGACCGTGCGCGACGACGTGGCATTTGCCCTGGAAAACTGGGGTGTGCCACGCGAGGAAATGGTTCGTCGTATCGACGACAGTCTAGCGCGCGTTGGCCTTACGGATTTTGTTGATCGGGAACCCCATCAACTATCCGGCGGACAGAAGCAGCGTGTCGCAATCGCCTCGGCGCTTGCGATGCGCCCTGATGTTCTCGTGCTCGATGAAGCGACATCGATGCTTGATCCGATTGCACGAACTGAGGTTATGTCGACCGTTCAGGAATTATATGAGCAACACCCGATGGCCGTCGTTGCCATTACACATGAACTCGATGAGGTCTTACGGGCCAGTCGTGTCATTGTCATGGATGCGGGGCAAATCGTTTTAGAAGGGACACCGCAAGAGGTGTTTGCACAATCCGCGTTTCTTGAGCAGATTGGACTGGATGTTCCATTTGTCGTCCGGGTGCAGGAGCAACTTTCAGCACGTGGTCTTACTTATGAGGACACGATACTAGATGAAAGAGACTTGGTGAACCGCTTATGCCAATCTTAATCCAGGAATTAAACTATACGTACCAACTCAATAGTCCGTTTGAACGAGTCGCGCTGCGTGATGTGAATCTTGAGATTCCGTCAGGGGCGCTTGTTGCGTTTGTAGGGCATACCGGTTCCGGGAAGTCGACACTCGTCCAACACATCAACGGCTTGTTGAAACCAACAGCTGGGAAGGTACAGGTCGATGACATCATCATCGAACCGAAACGAAAACAAGATTTAAAAGCACTCCGGAAACGGGTGGGTCTTGTCTTTCAGTATCCGGAATATCAATTGTTCGAAGAAACCGTCTTGAAAGATGTCATGTTTGGTCCGATGAACTTCGGTCACGCACCGGCAGAGGCAGAACGGTTAGCGAAAGATGCCTTACGTACCGTTGGACTCGATGAAGTCTTTTGGTCACGTTCTCCGTTTGACCTGTCTGGTGGGCAAATGAGGCGTGTTGCGATTGCGGGCGTACTCGCTAGTCAACCAGACGTGTTGATCGTCGATGAACCGACAGCAGGACTCGATCCGCAAGGACGGAAGCAGATGCTTTCTCTCTTTGCCGAGTTGCATGCACAGTCAGGAATGACATTGCTGTTGATTACGCATGACATGGACCAGGTGCTGGAATATACGAACCGCGTCGTCGTCATGGAAGAGGGCCAGGTTGCGTATGACGGAGAACCAATGGGTCTATTCCGTCAAGAAACGTTACTGCGTCAATTCCATCTCGATTTACCCCACGTTCTGGCCTTTGCCTGGCAGATGGCCGATCAATTGAACCAACCGCGTCCATCGCTTCAGACGGAAGCGGAATTGATCGACTGGATTTTGCATGTACGGGAGGATAAACGATGATTGTAGGACAACATATACCGGGAACGTCGTATTTACATCGTTCGTCTGCCGTTGCGAAAATCATTTTTGCTTTCTGTTTTATTCCGCTTGTCTTTTTGGCCAATAATGCGGCAACGAATATTTTTTTATTGCTGTTTACGTTTTTTGCGTTAGCCAGCAGTAAATTACCGATTCGTTACGTCTTAAAGGGGCTCCGGCCGATCTTATTCTTAATTATCTTTACGTTCATCATTCAACTGTTGTTTACGCGTGAAGGGGCCGTTCTGTTTGAATTCGGCTGGTTCAAGATTTATGAAGAAGGATTACGTCTCGCGATCATCGTTTCGCTCCGCTTCTTTTATCTGGTCTCAATCACGACACTCGTCACGTTGACGACGTCACCGATCGAACTGACGGATGCGATTGAGTTGTTGCTGAAACCGTTTAAGGTCGTCCGTGTCCCGACCCATGAAATTGCCTTGATGTTGTCGATTTCCCTTCGTTTCCTGCCGACCCTGGCGGAAGAGACGGAAAAAATCATGAAGGCACAGCAGGCACGCGGGGTCGATTTATCGGCGGGACCAATCAAGGAACGTCTGCGGGCGATCATTCCTTTGTTGATTCCGCTGTTCATCTCGGCATTTAAGCGGGCGGAAGATCTGGCAACGGCGATGGAAGCCCGCGGATACCGCGGCGGTGAAGGACGGACCCGGCTCCGTGAGTCCAAGTGGACAACACGCGATACGGGATTGATCCTGCTTCTGGTCGCCCTCGGACTGTTGCTGGTGTATTTACGGGGAGGATTTTGATGCGACGCTTTAAATGTACGATTCAGTATGACGGAACGGACTATTCCGGGTATCAAGTGCAACCGAACGGTCTGACGATTCAGGAAGTCCTCGAGAAGACGCTTGGACGGATGCACAAGCACCCGGTCAAGGTCATCGGTTCCGGACGTACGGATGCCCGTGTGCACGCACAGGGACAAGTCATTCATTTTGATACGGAGCTTTCGATTGCACCGGCAAGCATGGTGAAGGCTTTAAATACGTTATTACCGGACGATATTCGTGTTCGGGACTGTAAAGAGGTCGCTTCTGACTTCGAAGCAAGGTATGATGTAGTAGGGAAAGAGTACCGGTACTTCGTGCGCCGGACGGAAAATGCGTTTCGGCGTCATCAATCCGTCCTGATTCCGTATTCGCTCGATGTTGCGCAAATTCGTCTGGGATTAGCGCATTTAGTCGGGACTCATGACTTTAGTTCGTTCTGTGTTGCGAAGACAGAGACGGACAATCGTGTTCGGACGATTTATGAAGCGGAACTGATCGAACAAGGGGAAGAACTGATTTTTCGTTTTCAAGGAAGCGGTTTTCTCTACAATCAGATCCGGATCATGGTCGGCACGTTGCTTGATGTCGGACGCGGTCGATTTGCCCCGGATGACATCAAACGGATGCTCGAAGCGAAGGATCGAAACGTCGCTGGTGTGACGGCACCACCGCACGGGTTATACCTTTGGGAAGTTTTCTACCCAGAGTCTAAAAAAGGCATTTGACATTAGCCGCTAAAAAACATACAATGTTTATTGGCATTTCATTTATTATGAAACCACAATCTTAGCCCCGTACACCTAAGATTCTGATAGATTCAAACAGTGAATAAATGAAAAATCAAAAAAGAAATTTTTAAATTCCTTAGGAGGTATTTTACATGCGCACAACTTTCATGGCGAAAGCTACTGATGTAGAACGCAAATGGCTCCTTATCGACGCAGAAGGCAAAACACTCGGTCGTCTTTCGAGCGAAGTTGCTTCACTTCTCCGCGGTAAGCACAAACCTACGTTCACACCACACGTTGACTGTGGGGATCACGTTATCCTCATCAACGTTGAGAAAATCGTTTTAACTGGTAACAAACTCGACAAAAAGGTCTACTACCGTCACTCTGGTCATCCAGGCGGCTTGAAGCAGACTGTCGCACGCGACTTACTCGCTAACAAACCTGAGCGTATGCTTGAACTCGCGATCAAAGGGATGCTTCCAAAAGGTAGCCTCGGTCGTCAAATGTTCAACAAACTCCACGTTTACGCTGGAGATACTCATAAGCAAGAAGCACAACAACCAGAAGTTTACGAACTTCGCGGTTAATTAATACGAATTTAGGAGGAACTACACGATGGCAGATGTACGTTACTACGGCACTGGTCGCCGTAAACACGCGGCAGCTCGCGTTTTCCTCGTTGCTGGAGACGGTAAAGTCACAGTTAACGGGCGCGATATCAGCGAATACTTCGGTTATGAAACATTAATCATGACTGCAAAAGAACCACTTGTACTCACAGAAACAGAAGGCAAATACGATATCATGGTAACGGTCAAAGGCGGCGGCTTCACTGGTCAAGCAGGCGCAATCCGTCACGGTATCTCACGTGCTCTTCTTCAAGCGGATCCAGACTTCCGTGGAACACTTAAAGCTAAAGGTTTCCTCACACGCGATGCTCGTATGAAAGAACGTAAAAAATACGGTCTTAAAGCAGCACGTCGTGCACCTCAGTTCTCAAAACGTTAATCGTTTTATCTCTCATCCTTACGGGTGGGAGATTTTTTTATGTCAAAAGACCGCTCTTTAATTAAAAAAAGCGGTCAAGCAATGGTCTGTCGTTCAAAACGTACGTCGTCGTATTGTTCGGATGAGGAATAAGAGTGCTGTGAGAGCAATAAACGTCAGCGGGATACTCCGGAGGAAAAGATGCTGTAAAAATGCAAGAGGATCATTCACCGTCTGTGAACCGACTGCACCGGTAAAAGACGTCTCCTGACTTAACACCGTGCTGTTTTCAGGGAGAGCGGGTTGATAAGCTATATTTGCTTCATGCCCTGCATAAAAGTAAATTGCATAGCCGATATGTAAGAGGACTGTGATGACGCTTGCGAAGACTAACAGTTTTTTCATCAAAAAACTCCTTTTTCCGAATGATTGGATAAGAACACGTCCATCGTCAAGTATACCGGATTCGGTTTTTGGGAACAGCTTACAAAGGAGTGTGATGAAAGATGACAGTATCAGTCAGTTGGTTACTCGAACGAGCCAACCGGAAATTAAATGTTCCGGGACTGTCGCCGGAAGTTGCCCGGAAAACACGCCAGGTCATCCGTGAACTCCATGTCAGAGGGATTTACGTCGGTGTGGCTCAAGGATTCCGCTCCTATGCCGAGCAGGAGAAGTTGTATGCACAAGGACGGACGACTCCGGGGGCAATCGTCACGAACGCCCGGGGGGGACAATCGAATCATAACCAGGGCATTGCCGTTGATCTGTTTCAATATTCCATGGACGGCACGGAAGCGATCTTTAATACGGATGAAAACTTTCAGCAAATCGTTCACGCCATGAAGCGGCAGGGTTTTTCCTGGGGCGGGGATTGGAGCGGCTTTAAAGACTATTCTCACTTTGAATTAAACAAAACGACGACAGACGTCTTGGTGCCTTATCCGGGGAATCCCCTTTATAAAGGAGCCGTCAACATGAACAGCCGGGACATCGAGCGGATTCAGCGGGCAGTCAAGGCGACGGTCACGAAACGCTTTGATGCGGAAACAGCGGAGAAAGTACGTGCTTACCAAAAACGGCAAGGACTTACGGTCGATGGTGTCGTCGGACCCGCAACGTGGAATCGGATGTTTTAAACACGCCGGGATCCCCTTTTTGCAGTTGCGAAGAGGGAGGTCTCTTTTTTTAATCTCCTTTTCGTCCGTTTCCTTGGTGTCGTCAAGGAAATGTCATGCTTTCCGAGTCGAAATGTGCAAGCGCTATCTTATTTTTGTTATACTGAAATGGATTAAATCGAACGTTCTCAGGGGGAAGGCATTATGTTGAATGAACAAGAAATTCGCGAGGTAGTTGGGCAAATGATCGATCCGACGATTGAACGCTCGCTTACAGATACGAATGGGATTCGGGATGTCCGCATCAAAGGAGACTATGTCAGTCTTAAAATCGCACTTGCGCAAGCAGGATCCGGCGAACAGCTTGCGTTACAACAACAGATCGTCAAAGAGTTGAAAGAAAAAGGATTTAAGACGGTTGGGTTACGTTTTGAGGCACTCGGCGATCACGGTATTCAAGCAGCAACGACACCGTCGATTCTTAAACCAGAGTCGGGCACGACGTTCATTGCGATTGCTTCCGGTAAAGGTGGCGTCGGAAAATCAACGGTTTCTGTCAACTTGGCAGTTGCCCTCGCACGGGCGGGCAAAAAAGTCGGATTGATTGATGCAGATATTTACGGATTCAGTGTACCGGACATGATGGGCATCGAAACCCGTCCGACGGTCGTCAACGACCGGATTGTTCCACCTGAACGTTTTGGCGTTAAAGTCATCTCGATGGGCTTCTTCGTCGAAGACAATGCACCTGTCATCTGGCGTGGTCCGATGCTCGGAAAGATGTTAAACAACTTCTTCTCTGACGTCGAATGGGGCGACCTCGATTACTTACTTCTTGATTTACCACCGGGTACAGGCGACGTGGCACTCGATATTCATTCAATGTTGCCAAGCTGTCAGGAACTGATTGTCACGACACCACACGCAACTGCGGCATTCGTCGCAGCACGTGCAGGAGCGATGGCAATCAAAACTAACCACCGTTTACTCGGAATCATCGAGAATATGGCGTATTTCGAAAGCAAGGTAACGGGCGAAAAAGAGTATGTGTTTGGTTCAGGCGGCGGAGAGAAGTTGTCAGAAGCGTTAAAAACAGATATTCTAGCTAAGATTCCACTTGGACAGCCGTATGCAAATGACACGGACTTTGCACCGTCGATTTACCGTGACGACCATCCATTTGAAACACACTATAATGAACTCGCAGCGCGTGTCATCGAAAAAGTAGAGGGATAATGAATGAAGACTAGAGGATTTTTGAAGCTGTTTTGGATGACGCTCCTGATCGGGACGCTCGCCGGCTTCGTGTTTAACCTTGTCGCTGAACCGGGTTATGTCCGCAATCAATCGATCAGCGGATATGTTACAGCCCTGGCTTACAGCAGTACATGGACAGCCATCAGTTTGATGGGATTCTTTTCGTATCTGATCCTTCACCGGGTCGGACTCGATATTTTCCGGGGAGCTAAGCTGTGGGACCGGGTTCAAATCGTCTTAATCGCATTTGCGTTATTCGACGGAATCTACCTTCGCGGTCTTGCTTTCGGATTTGAAAAAACAAACCTGTATATCGGAGAGATGGTTGTCTTATTGATCATTGCGTTTTTTGTCGCTCGGACGAAAGCCCGCGAGACAAACTTCACGGCGTTCGTGCCGACACTCTTTTTGATGACAGTCATCACATTGATTGAATGGGTTCCGGCTCTTCAGGCGACACAAGACAAACGGATGTTATGGGCGGCACTTGCCACATTACTCGTTTGTAATGCGTATCAGATTCTGATGTTGCACCGGTTGCAGGAAAAACCGGATTCAGCGAATGCTGCGTCGGGGAAAAGAGCATAAAAGAAAAGAGCGCCGCGCTACCGTTTTATCCGGTCAGAGCGGCGTCCATCTTTTTTTAATGTTTTTTTAGAAAAACAGTTGACGTAAAAAACAAGAGTTGATATATTAATACATGTCGCTGAGGCACACGCCACACAGACACGTCGAAAACGAAAAAAACTTACGGAAAAAGTTATTGACACCAGTTAATAGTTTACTGTAAGATTTAAAAGTCGTCAAACGACATATCGGACTTTGAAAACTGAACGATGAGGCAAAAAACGTATCTTCGGATACAAACAATGAATGAAGCGCAAGCTTCGTCAACGTGACTTTGGTCACAAAAACGAGCAAGTCAAACACTTTATGGAGAGTTTGATCCTGGCTCAGGACGAACGCTGGCGGCGTGCCTAATACATGCAAGT